>DAIPLK010000019.1:3536-26734 GCA_036769285.1 Gemmatimonadales bacterium
GGGGAGACGAACGAGGTGGTGGACCGGGCGCTCGCCGATTTGCTGGGGCTGTAGTGGCGGGGTGATCCGTTTGGGCAGTGAGTCACACTCAACGATCTGAGCAGGGAGTCACCCTGAGCAACGCGAAGGGGCCATGCGTCGGGTCATGGCCCCTTCGCGTTGCTCAGGGTGACTCCATCTTTATCCGCCCCTACACGAATATCCCCGCCCGGAACCGCCAGATGCGGCCCAGGAGATCCTCGAGGTGGCCCTGGGTGATGAATACCTCCACCGCGGCGGCGGTACACGCCGCGTTCACGCCCCACAGCGCCGCCCGCTTGGGCTCCCCCTCGAAGTCCGCCTGCACAAAGACTTGCTCATCGCGGCCGTAGACGGTCGGGAGGAATGCGCTGAACTCCCGCGTCACGTCGTTCGCCCCCGGCCCGCCGATGGCGATGGTGGGGTTCAGATGAAACGTGCGGTTCTCCAGGTACCACGCGTCGGCCACCACGACGGCTCGGCGGTAGGCGTGGCCCGCGCCCCGACGGTCGATCTCGGCCTTGAGCAGCGAGGCGAGCGGCCGATCCCGCTCTTCCGCGGTGGGAGAGGCGCCCGTCACCAGCACGACGGTCTCCTCGGTGTCCACGAGCTTCATGACGGGGGCGTCCTCTCGTGCTTCACGGTGTCGCGGTGTCCGCGGGTGGGGGCGCCGTCCGCTGGTTCCGCTCGAACTCGCGCTCGCGCTCCTTGCGGACGCGCAGCTCGCGGATCCTCGCCTTGAACTCCTCGAGGTTGTCCGCCCGCTGCGCCGCAGTCAGCAGATCCGCCCGCAGACCCATCAGGTGGTTGTAGGCGCGGTTCTGGTCGATGTTCCCGGCCGGAATCGGCAGCAGCGCCAGCACCGCCGCGGGGATCTTGAGGCCCGCGATGTAGATGTTCTTCGAGTCGATCCCGAATTTCCTGCCCGCGATCTCCCTGGTCCAGCTCGGGAGCCCCTGGCCGCGCGAGGACGGGTCGCTCGCGATCGAATCGAGATACGCCTGCACGATCGCCGTGACCGCGCTGTCCACCAGCTCGACGTGATCCTTGCTGAGGCGCCGGGCCAGTTCCCTGGGCGGAAGCGGGAGCGGTCGCACCCAGAGACGCCCGTCCGCCAATCCCGGACCGATGCGCCCGATCGCCTGCCGCGGACGGGGCGCCGCGGCATTGCCGGTGTCCGGGCGCGCGTGCGGGGGCTGCGGCTCGGGCAGCACCGTGACCGCCTGGGGCCGAGGTTGGAGCGCCGGGCGAGACGGTCGCTCGCCCGTTGCCCCGGTTCCGGCCCGGCCCTCCGCGCGCGGCGCGCGGTAAGGCATCGGCGCCACGGTCGGCCCCTCCGCGGGCGGCGAGAGCACGATGAGCTGGTGCGGCCGGTGGGGCGGCGTCGGCAGGCGACCCTCGATCCACCCGAACAGCAGCAGGCTATGCACGGCCACGCTGGCCGCGACCGCGACCCACGGCCAGCGCCGCGCCCGCGGCAGGCGGAGCTCAGGTGGTCGGGGCAAGCTCCCCTCGACGAGTGGCGACGAGCGTCTGCCCGAGGCGCGCGGCCGCCGTCCGCAGGCGATCGGCGCCGACCGTGAGCGCGATGCGGAAGAACCCCTCGCCGGCCGGCCCGAAGGCGCTGCCCGGGAGGACCACCGTCCCGGTCTCCTCCAGCGTCCGCTTGGCGAACGCCGCGGAGGGCACACCCGCAGGGAGCGCCACCCACAGGTACATCGCCGCCTTCGGCGCGTCGACCGCGAAGCCCGCCTGGCGCAGCGCCGCCACCGCGGCGTCCCGCCGCCGCTCGAGCTCCGCCCGGATCGGCGCGACCAGCGCCTCGGCCCGGTCCAGGGCGGCGGCACCCGCCTGCTGCACCGCCAGGAACGGCCCTGTGTCCACGTAGGACTTCACCCGCGTCAACGCCGTGATCAGCTCGGGCCGCCCCACCACGAAGCCGATCCGCCAGCCGGTCATCGAGAAGCTCTTGGAGAGCGAGAAGAACTCGAGCGCGACGTCGCGGGCCCCCGGGATCTCGAAGATGCTGGGCGCGCGGTAGCCGTCGAACGTCAGATCGCAGTACGCGTTGTCGTAGGCGAGCAGGATCCCGTGCCGGCGGCAGATGGCGACGGTGCGCTCCAGGTACTCCATGGGGGCCACCGCGGCCGTGGGGTTGTTGGGGTAGTTGACGAACACCAGTTTCGCCCGGCGGAGCACGGCGTCGGGCACCCGGTCCAGCTCGAGCAGAAAGTCGTTCTCGGGCCGGAGCGGTGCGATGTACGGGTCCGCGCCCGCGAGGATGGAGCCGCCGAGATACGCCTGGTAGCCCGGCTCCGGCACGATCGTGGCATCACCGGGGTTCACCACCGCCAACGGAAGATGCGCGAGCCCTTCCTTCGAGCCGATCAGCGGCAGCGTCTCGGTCGTCGGATCGAAGCGCAACCCGAACCGTCGCTCCACCCAGCTCGACGCCGCCTGCCGGAACGCCGGCAGGCCCTGCTGAAAGCCGTACTTGCTGTACGCCGGATCGCGCAGCGCCTCGGTCATCGCCGCGACGGCGGCCTCGGGCGGGGGCGCATCGTTGTCGCCCGCGCCGAGGTCGATCACGTCCATTCCCGCCTCGATCAGCCTGCGCTTGATCGTCGGGATCTCGGCGAGCGGATAGCCGGGGAGGGCGCGAAGTCGCTGGCTGAACTCGATCATCGGCGGGCGTCGTCACGCACGGGGTTGGAGAGAATGCCGACGCCGGGGATCTCGACCTCCACGACGTCGCCGGCGTGGAGAGGCCCGACGCCGGCCGGCGTGCCGGTGGCGATGAGGTCGCCCGGCTCGAGCGTCATGATGCCGCTGATGAACGACACCAGCGTCGGAACCGAGAAGTGCATGTCGGTCGCCGGCGCGCGCTGCCGCTCCTGGCCATTCACCCGGCCGATCACCTCCAGCCTCCGCCAGTCCAGTCCGCTCCGCACCGCCGGGCCCATCGGGCAGAACGTGTCGTACCCCTTGGCGCGCCCCCATTGGCCGTCCGCCTTCTGGAGATCGCGGCAGGTGACGTCATTGACGCAGATGTAGCCTCCGATCCCCTGCTCCGCCTCGGCCTCGCTCGCGCCGTGCAGTCGGGTCCCGATGACCACGCCGATCTCCGCCTCGTACTCGACCTGCCGGGAAGCGGCGGGAAGCACGATCGGCTCCCCGGGACCGATCAGCGCGCTCGGCGGCTTGAGGAAGAGCATCGGCACCGGCGGCACCTCGTTGCCCATCTCCTTCGCGTGAGCCACGTAGTTCCGACCGACGCACACGATCTTGGACGGACGCACCGGGATCACGCGACGGCCCCGATGCCGTGGCGCGCGAAGAAGTCCTCGCACTTGGTCCGCACCTGCGACCAGCTTCCGATGATCCGTTCCGCCCGCGGTAGCCCGCCCAGCAGGAGCGGCCCGTACCGCTTGGTCACCACCCGGCTGTCCAGCAGGACGACGACGCCCATGTCCTGGCGGCTCCGGATCAGGCGCCCGAACCCCTGCTTGAGCTTGAGCGCCGCGTGCGGCAGCAGGTAGTTCATGAAGCCGTCCTGCCCCTCTTCCGCGAGCCGCTCGAGCCGGGCCGCCGTCACGGGCTCGCTGGGCACTTTGAAAGGTAGCTTGTTGAGCACGAGGGCGCGGAGCGCGCGGCCGGGCACGTCCACGCCTTCCCAGAAGGAGTCGGTGCCGAGCAGGATCGCGTTCTCCGCCTCGCGGAATCGCCGGAGCAGGCCGTCGCGGGGCGCCTCGCCCTGCACCAGGATGGGCCAGCGGTTGCCCAGCACGCCCCGCACCTCGCGCGCCGCCCTTCGCAGCGACGCGTGGCTCGTGAACAGCACGAACATCCCGCCGTCGGAGGCGTAGGCGAGGTCGGTCACCACCTGGACCACCGCCGTGGCGTGGGCGTGCTCGTCCTCGCGCGGCTCCGGCAGGTCGTTGGGGATCCCGAAGACGCATTGTGATGGGTAGTCGAACGGCGAGGCGAACGCCTCGCGCACGGTCACCGGCGAGTCCTCTCCGCTCAGGCCAAGGCGCGACTCGAGGAAACCGAAATCGCCGCCCGCGGCGAGCGTGGCGCTCGTGAGCACCACCGTGTCGAGCCGGTCGAAGAGGAGCGACCGGAGCACCGGCGCCAGATCGAGCGGCACCGCAGACAGGCTCACCTGCTGGCTGCGGTGGCTCCGCTCCATCCACCGGACCGTGGGCGGGCCACCCCCTGCCGGCCGGAGCGTGCGGTTGAGCCCGTCGGAGACCGCGTCCAGCCGTCGCATCACGGCCCGGAGCTCCTGGAGGATGGGGCCCCGCCGCTCGGTCTCCTCCGATTCGGCCAGTCGGTCGGCGATGGTCTCCACGCTCTCCCGCAACGAGCGGAACGCACCCAGGGACGCGTCGAGCGCAAAGGCGAGCCCCTCCTCCCAGATCGGGTCGGTCGCGAAATCATCCGCCAGGCGCAACTGCCCCGCGGGCAGGCCCTCCAATCGCTCGTGGAGCCGAAGGAACATGGCCTCGCTGGCCCGGCGTGCGTCGGCGATGGCGGGGACGAGCCGCTGAGTGAGCAGGTCGAGGCTCGCCCGGCTCAACAGGTCACTCCGGCCCATGAGCTCGTGGGCGAGGGTCGGCGCGAGGCCCCGTCCGTTCCGCTCGAAGCGCGACAGCAGCCGGCGCACGGCCCCGCTGCCGACCTGGATGCCCAGATGCCCCGCGGCGACGTCCTCGAGATGATGGGCCTCATCGAGGACGAGCCGGCGATACGGCGGCAGCACCGCCGCCTCTTCCCAGTTGTCCTGTGCCTGCCGGACCGACAGGTCCGCGGCCAGGAGGTGGTGGTTCACCACCACGACGTCCGCTTCCGCGGCGCGGCGGCGCGCACGGAAGAGGAAGCAGCGGTCGAAGTGACTGCACTTGAGCCGGGTACACAGGTCGGCCTCGGCGCTCACCTCGTCCCATACCTCCGGCGATGGCGTCACCGGGAGGTCGCT
The DNA here is from genome assembly GCA_036769285.1 of Gemmatimonadales bacterium. GTDB lineage: Bacteria > Gemmatimonadota > Gemmatimonadetes > Gemmatimonadales > GWC2-71-9 > CAVVWJ01. The sequence goes on from DAIPLK010000019.1 coordinate 8,536, forward strand.
GAGCGTCCCGTCGGCGGTGTGGCCCGCCCACTCGGCGATCCCGATCAGCTCGTCGAGCTTCTCCTGCTCGAGCAGCGTGCGCTGCGACGCCACCGCCTGGTGCATGCGGGAGAGGCAGAGATAGTTCCGCCAGCCCTTGAGCAGGGCGAACGTCGGCGTGTACGTCTCGGTACCGAGCGCGCGGCGGAGCAGCGGCAGGTCTTTGCCGACGAGCTGCTCCTGCAGGTTGATCGTGTTGGTGCTGACGACGGTGCGCTCGCCGTTGGCGCGGGCCCAGTGGAGCGCCGGCACGAGATACGCGAACGACTTGCCCACGCCGGTCCCCGCCTCCAGGAGCTGCACGCCGCCATCGTTGTACCCGTCGGCGATGTACGCGGCCATGTCGCGCTGGCTGCGCCGGTCCTCGTACTGGCCGAGCTCGCCCGCCACCGGACCGCGCTCGCCCAGGGTGTCGATCACCTCGAAGGGATCGATCCGGAGGATGGCCCGGTCGTGCGGCACCTCCACGACGACATAGAGCGACGTCGCCCCGTTGTCGATGATCCCGAACCCCACGCCGCCGTCATGAAGCCGCGCGGCGACGTTGAGGTCGGGCCCCGACGGCTCGAGCCGGCCGCTCGGATGGTTGTGGAGCAGCATCTCGCCACGCTGGGCCGTGCCGGGGAGCGCGAGCACCATCTCCACCGTGCCGCGCGCCACGGCACGCGCACCGTTCACGACCCCGTCCCGGTCCACCTGCGCCACGAACGACACCTCCCGGCCGCCGGCGGCGGCGATCTCGCCGGCCAGGTAGGCGCGGACGCCCGGGGCGATGCGCTCGGCGGGGATGGGGCTCACGATGGGCAATCCTCCGGGATGCGAGTGGCGGAGTCACCCCGAGCGAAGCGAAGGGGCCATGCGTCGGGTCATGGCCCCTTCACCTCGTTCAGGGTGACTCCCAGGTGAATCCAAGATAACACCGCCTCAGGTCTTCAATTCCTTCTTCTTCGCCGCCGGGAACAGCACGTTGTTCAGGATCAGCCGGTACCCGGGGGAATGCGGATGCAGCGACAGGTCGGTCGGCACGTCACCGATCTGGTGCTGCGGGTCCTCCGGATCATGGCCACCGAAGAAGGTCCACGTCCCCTGCCCGTGCTCGCCGTGGATGTACTTCACCCACGGCGCCCCGGGCTCGTCGGCCAGCACCGTGACGCCCGGCTTGAGCCGCTTGCGGGTGAACGACGTGGTGAGCCCGTAGAAATCGGGGATGACCTGCCGGTGGTTCTGCACCAGCATGGTGGCCACCGGGTCGATCTTGGCGCTGAAGTTGAACAGGGTGAACGAGCCGAGCTGCTGGCGGCGTTCGGGCGAGTTGACCTGATGCCCGTCGATGTCCGAATAGACGGGCACCACCGGACTCTGCTCGAGCTCGGCGTGCTGAAACGCCAGCGCCTCGTCCCAGTGCATCCGCCGGGAGGCATCGGAGTCCATCGGTGTTCCGTCCGCATAGGCGGCCGCGATATCCACCCGATCGGCGGCGAGGGCGAGGTCGAGTGTCTCGGTGGCCGTGCACATGGCGAAGAGGAACCCGCCCCGCTGCACGTAGTCGGCGATCGCCACCGCCACTGCGCGCTTCTCGGCCGGTACCGAGGGATACCCCAGCTGGCGAGCCGTCGCCCGGTTCCGCTCGACCATGTCCACCAGCCACGGCGAGCCGGCGTAATTGAGGAAGAACTTCGAATACTGGCCGGTGAAGTCCTCATGATGCAGGTGGAGCCAGTCGTAGGTCCTGAGTTTCGCGCCGAGCACCTCAGGGTCCCAGACCTTCTCGAACCCGATGCCGGCGTAATTGAGCGCCATGGTCACGGCGTCGTCCCACGGGGCCGCGTTGGGCGGGGCGTACACCGCAACCTTCGGCGCTTTCTCGAGCGGCACGGCGTCCATGTTACCACCCTGCAGCTCGCCCCGGAGCTGCACCAGCTGGCCGTCCTCAAGCGGCTCGGTGGTGATGCCGTTGAGCGCCGCGTCGCGGGTGGTGGCGGCGTCCGCCGGCAGGAGGAACGCGCCGCTCCGGTAGTTCAGGAACCACTCCGCGCGCCCGCCGCGCTCGAGCAGCCGAAACGCCAGGCCGTACGCCTTCAGGTGGTCCGCCTGGGCGTCATCCATCGGCACGAGGAGCCACGGCGCGGCGGAGGGCAGCCTGATTCGCGAGAGGGCGGGCGAGAGCGCCGCGAGCCCCACCCAGCTCCGGGCGAGGAAGTCACGGCGGTTCATGTCTGCGGCACCGCCCCGCGCGCCTCGTCCAGTCGCCGGCGAGCCTGCGGCACCAAGGCGCTCGAGGGGTATGTAAGGATGAGATGTTCGAGCTGTGCCACCGCCTCCGCGTGGCGCCGCTGCCGGATCAGCAGCTCCGCAAGCGCCAGCTCGGCAGCCGGCGCGGTGCCCGGGGCCTCCGGCACGGCCGCTGCCTTGAACAGCCGCTCCGCGTCCGCCGGCTTACCGATCGCCGTCGCCAGCCGACCGGCCAGCAGCCGAATCTCCGCGCCACCCTGCCCCGGCGGCAACCCCGCCGCCACCCGATCCAACCCGGCCACCGCCGCCGCCGTGTCGGTCCGCGCCAGATCGAGCAGCGCGTGCCCCAGCGCGGGCAGGCTGTCCGCCTCGATCGGCTGCAGCAAGGCCAGGAGCGCCGTGCGCTCCGTCGCTTCCTCGCGGTCCCCCGCGAAGGGCCCAGCCGCCTTGAATCGCTCGATGGCCCCGGCGAGGTCCCCTCGGTACAGCCGGATCCGGCCGCCGAGCGCCAGGCCGTCGATGGTGCTATCTGCGCCAAGCGCGGAGTCGGCGCGCGCGAGATCGCCCGCCTGGATATAGCCGAGCACGATTCGACGCCGCAGAGCGGCGTACTCGTCGCCGCCCATGTCTGCCCGGTGCTCCGCAAGGCGCCTGGCGGCCTCGTCGAGCTTCCCCTCGCCGATCAGAACCTGCACCAGCGTCGTCGACGCCCCGGCCGCGATGGTCTCCGGCGCATTCCGGTCGTCGGCGATGCCCACCAGCATGCGGCGCGCGGCGTCGCGTTCGCCCGCGGCAGTATAGGCGCGGGCGGCCTCGAGCCGAAAACGCGCATGCTCCGACCCCGGACTCCGCTCGGCCATCAGCTCGAGGACGCGGCCTTGCGCCACCCGCGCTTCGCGCCCCGGCTGAACGCGGAGCAGGTCCAGCAGTCCGCGGAGCGCCTCGAGGGCGGCCGGCCGCTCGTCGGGGAGCACGGCCTGAAGCGAGTTGAGCGCGCCGAGCGGATCGCCCCAGCGCGCGCGGAGATCCGCCTCGATGCGGCGCGCGTTCAGGCCCCGCTCCTGCTCGAGCTGCCGCAGCAGATCGCTGCGCACGGAGTCGGGTGCCTGGCTGAGGGCACTCACCGCCGAAACGCGGTAGCCCGGGAGGCGACGGATGGCGAGTAGCCATTCCTTGAGCGCTCGGGGATAGTCCCCGTCCGCGAGTGCCACCTGCGCCAGCTCCGCCGCCAGCGCGTCCGGACGGTCGAGCTGCTCCCGGCCGCGCAGGTAGGCGGCCACCGCACCGGGGCGGTCGCGCCGGCTCAGCGCGGCGGCACCCCACTCGCGATATGGGGTCTCGTCGCCCGGCACCGCTGCCGCCCAGCGCTCGGCGACCGCCCGGATGCTGTCGGGCTCATCGGCCGCCGCCCACGCTCGCAGGGCGACCCCGAGGACGGGGACGCTCGAGGGGCTGGCGGCGAGCGCCGCCCGGACCTGCGGCAGGATCTCGGCGCGCCGGTCGATCGGCATGAGTGCGCGCTCGAGACCAAGCAGGGCCGCCGTGTCCCCGGGTCGGCCGGCGAGCACACCGCGATAGGTCTCCGCCGCCGCGGCGTAGTTGCCGCGGCGCTCGAGCTCGAAGGCCCGGGACATCGCCGGGTCCTGCCCGCGGAGCGCATGGGGGGCGACCGCAGTGACCAGCATCAGAACCACGGCGTGACGTTTCACGGGGCCTTTGGCTCGGAGAGCCGCCGGAAGTAGTCCACCACGAGCCGCCGGTCCTCGGGTGAGAGCTGTTGCAGCTCCTCCCAGGTCGGGACGCGCAGGCGGTCGTCGTCGCCCTGCAGCCGGGCCCGAAGCGCCGGAGGAAGGTGGATGCTGTCGTCGGTGGCGGCGGTGCTCTGCCGCTCCTTCCGCTCGTCCTCCTCCCTGCCCTGGAGCGTGCGTCCCGCATCGAGCATCCGGCGAAACAGCCGCTCCTGCCGGTCGACCACCTGCCGGTCGAGTCGGCCGCCCTCGAGCCGCTTGGCCAGTTCCTCGGCCTCGTCGGCCAGCTCCCCCGCTCCGGGCAGGTCGCCTCCACCCTTCAACTTCTGCAACTCCGCGGCGAGCGCCCGCTGCTTCGCCGCGAGCTGGCGCAGCTGTTCCCGGATCGCGCCGCTCCCTGCCATGGGCAGCAGGCCCGCGCCCTGCTGGCCCAGCCCGCCCTGCTGCCGTGCAAGCTGCGCCATCCGCTGGAGCGCCTCCGCCAGGCCCGACCCCGATCCCGCACCTTGCACGTCGCCGCGGGCGCGGACGAGCCGGTAGGCGGCGGCGTTGAGCGCGTCCACCGCCCCGCCCGCCTGCTCTGCGCCCTCGCGCGCGTTCGGCGTGGCGTTCGCAATCGCCTCGCGCGCGCGCCGCATCTGGTGCTGTGCGGCGCCGAGCGCCTCACCGATGTCGGGAGGCACCAGCGCGTTCTTGCCGGCCGTCTTTCGCACCTGCTCCAGCAGCCGCTGGACCCCTTCCTCGAGGGCGCCCTGCTCGGCCCGCAGCCGGCCGCCGGCATCGCCCCCGCCGCGAAGCTGCTCCTGCACGGCAAGCTGGCGTTCCGCCAGACGGCTGGTCTCCGCCAGCGCCTGGTCGATGGCCGCCACGACTTCCCGGCGCCATTCCTGCTGCATGCTCTCGCGCTCCTGCTGCAGCTGGTCCCCGAGCGGCTCGAGCGACTGCTCCGCCTCCTCGCCCTTCTGTCGCGCCCGGGGCCGCTGACCCTGCTCGCTCGCCGAGGCCGCCTGCCCCATCTGCTTCCGGGCCAGCTGCGCCTGATTGCCCGCGGCATCGAGCCGGCGCTGCCGTGCCTCGTCGTCCATGGCCTTGCCGAGGCGGTCGAGCGCGACGGCGAGCGAGTCGGCGCGGGTCGCGAGCTCGCGCTCCGCCTGCGCGGCCCGGTCGCTGTCCGCCGATTCCACCCGATCGTTCCATTCGCGCTGCTCCTGCGCGAGCTCGCGCGACTCCTTGCCCAGGTTGGCGAGGTCGCCTTCCAGCGCCGCGCGCCGGAACAGCTCACGGCTTCGCTCGAGCGCTTCGCGGGTCTCCCGCTGCGCCTCGGCCAGTCGCTCGAGCGCGTCCTTGGTCCGCTCGGCGTCCAGGTCTCGCAGCGACTGCTGCAGCTCCTGCAGCTGCTCGCGGAGCTCGGGGGAGAGCGCCCGCTCGAGCTGTTCGCTGATCTCCGACAGCTCGCGCTGCCATGCGGTGTCGCCCACGCCGGCCGCTTCAGCGCTCTGCCGAAGCGCCTCGAGCGACTGCTTGAGCGCCTCCGCCTGCTGCATCAGCTGCTGTTGCGACTGGGCGATCCCCTCGGCCTTCTTGGCCTCCTCGAACGAGAGCGACTCGCCGCTCTTCTCGCCCGCGCCGCCCCAGGTCCGCGGTCGCTCGCGCGCGAGATCGCCGGTTTGCCGCTCGAGTCGCCTGCTGGCAGCCGCGACCGAGTCGAGCCGGCTGGAGACTGCCTCGCTGGCCAGTCGCTGCGCCGCCCGCACCTCGCTCATCGTCGGCAGGCGGAGCACGTATTCACGCGAACGACCGGTCTGACCCTGTGGGGTATTGTCGGCGGCCACCGCGACATAGCGCACCGTGTCGCCCGGGAGGAGACCGCGCCGGGTGAGGTCCAGCGTGTGCGTGAGAATGGCGCGGTCCGGTGTGCCGGCGGGCAGCATCACGGCCTCCCGCCGCGCCGCATCCACGACCCCGAGGCGGCTGATGCGACGACTCTCGACCGTCACGCTCGAGATCCCGTGGTCGTCGCGCACATCCACTACCAGCGGGACCAGCAGGCTGATCGGGGCGAGCGTGTCCGCCCCGGGCACCGGCACGTCCACCCGCGGCGCGCTGTCCGCCACGAGACGGATCGGCAGCCGGACGGTGTCCGACGTCAGCGGCGCACCACCGGTGGTGGCGAGCCCCAGGCGATACTCGGCGGAGGACTGGGGGACGAAGCTCCCGCTGAAGCCGCCGCCCTCGACCGAGAGCGCGGCGATCCGCCCGCCGGTGACCCAGGCGGCGCGGGCGAGCGGTGCTGTCGCCTCGCCACGCGTCTCGAGGCGGGTGCCGGCAGGCAACAGAAGCGTGTCGCCCCCGGTCGGCACGGGCTCGGCCTCCAATCCGAGATACGCCGGATAATGGGCCGTGACGCTGAGCGCCCCGAGAAACACCGGGAGCCGGACCCGGATCATCACCGTGTCCGACGTGCGGCGCCCGCTTGTGAGACGGGCGAACAGATCACTCTGCAGCGCGCCCGTCGTGACCGTAGCGCGGCCTAGCGAGTCCAGGTGAACCCCGCGTGGCCGCCACCCCTCTCCTGGCGCCCGCAGCCAGAGGGTGGCACTGCGACGACCGAAGGCCTCGAGCTCGAGCGCCGTGGAGTCACCGCGGTCCACCACGCCGTGCGCGGCCCGGATCCGGACCGGCGCCAGAGTGGCCTCCCAGGCACGCCGCGGGTGCCACAAGGCGGCGACCGGGTCGTCCACCGGTCCCGCGGAGCCCAACGCCGCGAGACCGAGCGCCAGGATGCCCAGGCCCGCCAGACCAAGAGAACGCACCGCCCGAGCCAGCGGTTCGACGGCGGTCGCTCCCCGTCGCACCACCTCGTCCGCCTGCATGCGGTCGGCCAACTCGAGCAACGACTCGCTCGTTCCCGTAGCCGATCGGCCGAGCAACGCGGTGAGAGCGCCTCGCCTCCATGCGCCGAGCTCTTCGAGCCGCCCGGCCACCCTGCCCGCGGACAGCCGGGCGCGGGCGTTCCACGCCATCGAGGCCACGGCCACGAGGACGGCACAGGTTGCGCCCCACGCGGCAAGCACCCAGTACGGGGCCTCGAGCCAGCCAAGCCGCACCGTCCACGCGGCCATCCCGAGGAGCAGCGCTCCCACCCCGAGCGCGAGCGCCGCCCACCCGAGCGTGGCCCGCGTCCGCAGCGGTTGCGCGAGCCGTTGCAGCGCGAGGCGGGTGGCCGTCGTCGTCACCCGCCGTACCCGACCGCGTAGGCGAAAAGGTTCACGCCCATGCGGAGCGCCGCCTCGTGCTTCTCCGGCGGGTCACGATGCACCTCGAAGTCCTCCCAGCCGTCGCCCAGGTCGGACTGGTACGAGTAGTAGACCGCCAAGCGGCCGTCGAGAAAGATGCCGAAACCCTGCGCCGGCTTGCCGTCGTGCTGGTGGATCTTGGGAATGCCGTTGGGGAAGTCGTACACGAGGTGGTACACGGGATGGTCCAGCGGCACCTCGACCAGCGGGTGATCCGGGAACAGACGACCCAGCTCACGCCTGATCGATGCGTCCATCCCGTAGTTGTCGTCGACGTGCAGAAAGCCCCCCTGCAGGAGGTACCGGCGGAGGATCGCCAGGTCAGGCTCGCTCCAGCGCACGTTGCCGTGCCCGGTCATATAGATGTAGGGCACGTTCCAGAGCTCGTCTTCGTCGAGCGTGACCACCTTCTCCGCCGAGGCCACCTGCAGCTCGGTTCGAGTGCGGATGGCGGCGAGAAGGTTGGTGAGACTGGAGGGATTCGCGTACCAGTCGCCGCCGCCGCCGTAGTGCAGTCTTCCGATGGTCATGACCGGCACGGCCGTGCTCGGGGCAGCGGCACCGGTGGGCGCCAGCAACACCAGCATAAGCGGGAGAGCGCGACAGCTCATCCGGGCAGCTCCATGACCAGTCGATAGACGTCGTTGCGAGACAGGCCCAAGTCATGGCTCTCGCTCAGCCGGCGCACCACCTCCCGGCGCGTGAGCCCGTCGGCCAGCAGGCGCGTCGCCTGCGCCACCGCGTCTTCGGTCCGGTCCGGCAGAGCGGCCGGAGTTCCGGTGCCCTCGAGCACGATGGCGAGTTCACCACGCGGAGGATGCTCGGCATAATAGCCCGCGAGTTCCTCGAGGGTGCCCAGGCGGAGCTCCTCGTGTAGCTTGGTCAGTTCCCGGGCCACCACGGCGCGGCGGGTTCGGCCTGCGGCCTTCCCCAGGTCCTCCAGCAGATCCACCAACCGGGGCGGGGCCTCGAACAACACGACGCTCCATTCCTCCCCGGCCGCACGCGCCAGCAGCCGAGCCCGCTCACTCCCCTTCCGCGGGATGAAGCCGAGGAAGAGATAGCGGTCGCCCTTCAGGCCGGAGGCCGAGAGTGCGGTGGCTACCGCGGACGGCCCGGGAATCGGCACGACGGTCACGCCGGCCGCCCGCGCCGCTGCGACGAGCTCGGCCCCGGGATCGCTGATCGCCGGGGTGCCCGCATCCGAGACGAGCGCAATGTCGCGGCCTTCGCCCAGGATTCCCAGCAGCTTTCCCAGCCGCCGCTCCTCGGAGTGCGCGTGGTAGCTCAGCAGCTGCGGCGCGGCCCCGAGATGGGTGAGCAGGCCTCGGGTCCGCCGGGTGTCTTCCGCCGCTACGACGGGAACCGTCCGGAGCACCTCCGCGGCCCGCGTCGAGAGGTCGCCGAGGTTACCGAGCGGAGTGGCGACGATGTAGAGGGTGCCGGGCATGGCTGGTAAGGTAGAGACGGCGGACTGGGTGGAGAAGGCGCGGAACACGCAGCGGAGGTCACGGAGCGGAGGGTGCGAACGCGCGCGGGCGGTCTGAACCCGGCGCCTGGCACGCGTCCTGGACAGTCCCGCCCGAGAGTAGGCCCCCTGCTGCTCTTTCCGCCTTCTACGCCAAGTGCTGCTTGATCTTCCCCTCGAGGGTCGCCTTGGGTACCGCGCCGATCACGGTGTCCACGTGCTGACCGTTCTTGAAGAAGAGGATGCTCGGGATCGACCGCACGTTGAAGCGCATGGCGGTGCGCTGATTGGCATCCACGTCCACCTTGGTGACCTTGGCCTTCCCCGCGTACTCCCCGGCGAGCTGCTCCAGGACCGGGGCCACGATCTGACACGGGCCGCACCAGGTCGCCCAGAAGTCGACCAGTACGAGACCGCTGGCCTGCTCGATCTCGCTGGCGAACGATGAGTCGGTGACGTGGACCGTCTGGGCATTCGACGCAGCCATGATGTTATTCTCCTGTGGTTGTTACCGTCTCGACCAGATCTCCGGAGGGATCGTTTGGCTGATCGCCCCCGCATTGCGCATGTTGGAGTCGCCGTGCCGGACATCGCTGCGGCGCTCGCCTTCTATCGGGACGTCCTCGGCCTTGCCCCAAACCCGCCCCAGGAGGCCGACGGAGCGACCGTCGTGTCACTGCCGTTTGGCGACTCCGAGGTCGAGCTGCTCGCGCCGCTCGCTCGGGACGGTCCCATTGCCAGGTTCCTCGAGCGCCGCGGGCCGGGCATCCACCACATCTGCTACCGGGTGCCGGACCTGGACGCCGCGCTCGCCGCCTGCCGCGCCGCGGGCTATGGTCTCGTGGACGAGGTGCCGCGGACCGGGGCCGGCGGGCGCCGGATCGCCTTCGTGCATCCGAAGGCGACCGCGGGCATCCTGCTCGAGCTCACGGAGTAAGATAACAGGGGCGGTGGGGACGACGGTTCCCGAGAACTACGGGCCGGCGGCGGTGCTGTCCAATGCCGACGGCTCGCACCCGCGGGCGGGGTTGCCGGCCGCCGTAAGGTCGATCTGGTTGATGATCCAGCCGCCGTCCGTGAGGCGGATGACCGTGAAGGGCACCGTCCACGTGCATGCCTGTCGTCGGAGCTGCACCTGAACGGCGTGCCGGGCGTCGGAGCCGTCCGGGGCGTCGGAGAGGATTCGGGAATCGTCGTGTCTGAGATAGCTCTGCATGACCACGATGCGCCGCTCATAATCCGGCGGCTGCCGGGTCCGCGCCGCCGAGCCCCGCTCGGTGCCCCAGAGCGCGGCCATCGCGTCGAGATTGCTGTCGACCACGGCGCGCATGAAGCTCTCCACCGCGGCGGAGGCCGTGTTGGCCGGGTGCACCTGGCCCGTTCCGGTCCCGCTACAGGCGGCCAGGACGAGGGCCGCTGCGAACCACCGTCGGTTGATCACAAACCTCTCGTTGGGGGAGTGGTAGCCAGCGAAGTTAACCGGCCGCGGGGCCCCGAGCAATGACGCCGCAACGGCTGTATGTCAACATCGACCACGTGGCGACGGTGCGACAGGCCCGGCGCACCGACGAGCCCGACCCGCTCGAGGCCGCGCGCCTGTGCGAGGCCGCCGGTGCCGACGGAATCACCGTGCATCTCCGCGAGGATCGGCGCCACATTCAGGACGCGGACGTCGAACGTCTCGCCCCGGCCGTCCGCGTGCTCAACCTGGAGCTGGCGACCAGCCCCGACGTGCTGGCGGCGGCCTGCCACCTGCGCCCGTATCAGGCCACCATCGTCCCCGAGCGCCGTGAGGAGGTCACGACCGAGGGCGGACTCGATCTCGCCCGGCCGAGCCCACGGCTCCGCGACACGATCCGCCGCCTCGAACAGGCCGGTGCCCGGGTGAGCCTCTTCATCGACCCCGATTTCGCCGCGCTCGACGCGGCCAAGGACCTGGGGGTGCCGGCGATCGAGCTGCACACCGGGCGCTACGCGCATACCTGGCGCGAGGGGAGCGCGGCCCTCGACGAGCTGCGGCGGGCCGCCCGCCATGCCGCCGACATGGGGCTGTTCGTGCACGCCGGCCACGGCCTTACCTACCGCAATGTCATGCCCGTCGCCGCGATCCCCGAGATCGAGGAGCTCAACATCGGCCACAGCGTCGTGAGCCGAGCGGTCATGGTCGGGATGCATGCGGCGGTCGAAGAGATGCTCCACTTGGTGCGCGCCGCGAGGCGCTGATACCTTAGAATCCATGACCAACCCAATGGCCGCCGCCGACTTCTTCGCCCTCGAGGCGGGAGAGTGCCTCGACCGCCTCGACAGCCTCGTGGGCCGAGCCGACGGGCCGCCCGGGGATGAATTCCTCCGAGCCGCCCGTGTGCTGCGGGGCTCAGCCTTGATGGCGGGCCAGCAGGCGATCGCGCGCGCGGCGGCGGGGCTCGAGGGGCTGGCCCGTGCGTACCGGGACGGCCGGCGGCCGTGGGATCTTGCCACCCGCGAGCAGGCCGCGCAGGCGGTGGAGGAGTTTCGACTGCTGGTGCGGCGGGTGCGCGAATGGGGCGAGGCGGAGACCGCGCGAACCGTGCGGTTGGGGCTCAGCCTCGAGTCGCTTGCCGGCCGCGCCGCCACGGCGGAGACGACTCCCCACCGGGACGAGCACGGTCACCTCAGCGCCGGGGTGCGCGCCTTCGTGGCGCGCGAGGGCGCGCTGATCGCCAGCGCGCTGGACCGCGCTGCTCGTGCGCTGCGGCTTTCGCCCGGTGACCGCGAGCCGCTCTACACCGTCATCCGTCGCATGCAGTCGCTCCGGGGGCTCGCGGAGCTGGGCGAGCTGGTGCCGCTGCCCGAGATGCTCGACGGAATCGAGCTAGCCGTCGGCGACCTGACCCGGTTGTTCGCGCCCCCGCCCGGGGTGGACGACGTGATGGCCGCCGCGTCGGTGGCGCTCTCACGGATCTCACGCGACATCGCCGAGCATGGTCAGCCGGAGGCCGAGACCGAGGAGGCCCGCCGGTTCACGGAGCTGCTCCTGCGCGCCTTCGCCGTCGAGCGGGACGTGGTCCCGATCGAGTCGTTGTACTACGATGGCGATCCCGACCCGGTGACCCCGCCGGTGGCTCGGCCGGAGTTCACCATGGCCGCCTCGCTCGGCCCGCTCGAGCTCGTGAGCCACGGCGAGCATCTATGCCAGAGCGCTGATCTGATCGCTGCCGCGCGCTCTACCATCGAGCGCGACCTTCGACTCTACCGTCTCCTCGGCACCCTCCGGACGGCGGGCGCGCCGGGCCCAGACCCGGTGGCCAGCGCGTTGGCCGTGTTCGCGCGGTCGGCGCGGGAAGCGCTCGCCGCCGGGGTCGCCGCCCGGGCCACGCCCGCCCTGGTGAGCTGCCTGCGGGAGGCCGGCGAGCTGCTTCGCGCCGTCGCGGACGCGGAGGACCGGATGCCCATCTCCCGGCGGATCCTCGACGCTGCGTACCGGCTCGACGGGCTCCGCCTGGCGGAGGTGGCGCCGACCGCCCACCTGACGGCGCCGGCCCCCGCAACCGAGCCGCCGCCGGAGCCGCCCCCGGAGCCGCGGATCGTGCCCATCGAGTCGCTCTTGTACGACGAGGCGCCGGTCGTCCCCATCGAGAGCCTCGCCTTTCACCCGCCGGAGCTCGCCGGGCCGGAGGTGGCGGAGCCGGAGGCGGCGGCGGAACCCGAGGTGGTCCCGATCGAGTCGCTGGCCCCCTCCGGCGGCATCGAGAGCAGCTTCCGCACCTACGAACGCCTGCGTCGCGAGCGCGGGGCGGCGCCCGTCTCGCTGGAGGCGCTGGTGGGGCGAGTCCGTCTCCCGGCGCCCGGCGCAGCGGCCGAAGGCCCGGTGACCATCGAGATCGGCGTCCTGTGCTATCGCGGTCGCGCTGCGCTGGAGCGCGCCGCGACCGTACGGCAACAGCTCGCCGACGAGCTGGCGCGAAATGGCGGCCTCGCTTCGATCCAGCCGCTGCTTCAGGAGCTCCTCGACCTCGTCCCGCTCGCGCTTGCCGAGCCCTGAACTCGCGGCCGCTGGCAGCGGCCGGCGGCGACTCCTCTCGACGGTCCTCGGCGCGGCGATCGGGATCGCGCTCCTAGTATGGGCGCTTCGCGGCGTCCATCTCGACGAGGTCCTCCGCCATCTCGGGAACGCGCGCCTAGTTCCGCTCCTCGGGGCCGTCGTGCTCGCCACCCTGACGTACCCGATGCGGCTCGTGCGGTGGCGCCTGCTGCTCCGCGACGGGGACGGCGCCCCGCTGCCGCCCCTGCCGCTCTGGCACGCCGTCGCCATCGGGTTCATGGCCAACAACACCCTGCCGTTCCGGGCCGGCGAGCTCGTGCGCGTGCTCGCCGCCTCGCGCCTCGCAGGAGCACGTTTCAGCTCGGCGCTCTCCTCCGTCGCCGTCGAGCGCATCTTCGACGGCCTGAGCGTGGTGGCGCTGCTCAGCGTGGCGCTCCTCGCCTCCGACCTTCCGCCCAACATCGCGGTTGGCGGGCTCTCGGTGCGGCACGCCGCCCAGGCAGCAGGAGCCATGGCCGCCGCCGCCCTGGTGGCGGCAATCCTGGTCGTGGCGTTGCCTCTGGCGGCTGAGCGCCTCGTGCGCCTCGTGCTGCCGGCCGGCAGCCTGGTGGACCGCATCGTCGGCCTGATCGAGGGAGTGCGCCACGGGCTCGCCGTCCTGCGCTCACCCACGCTCCTGGCCGGGACGATCGCCTGGTCGCTCGTGCTGTGGCTCACCAACGCGCTGGCGTTCTACGTGGCCTTCGGGGCGTTCGGGATTCCGGTAGGCTATCTCGGGTCGCTGCTCATGCAGGGGATTCTCGTGTTCGGGATCTCGGTTCAGCTCACCCCGGGCTTCGTGGGCCAGTTCGAGGCCGCGATCGTGGCGGCGTTGGCGCTGTACGGGGTGCCTAACGATCTCGCCTCCTCCTACGCGATCGCATTCCACGCCACGACGTTCCTGCCCATCATCCTGCTCGGTACCTGGTCGCTGGCACGCACGCCGCTGGCCCTGAGTGACCTCCGCGCGCCCGAGCGGCCATGAGCGAACCGGCCGCCGTCGTTCCGGCACACGCCAAGCTCAATCTTTTCCTCCGGGTGCTCGCGAGGGAGAGCGACGGCTACCACGGAGTGGAGACGCTCTTCTGCCTGGTGAGCCTGGCGGACACCCTGCGCGCGGAACGGCGGGAGGGCCGGGGGGTGACCATCGAGGTCGAGGGGGCGGACGTGGGACCGCCGGAGCAGAACCTGGCGGTGCGGGCGGCCGCGCTGGTTCTGGAGGCCACCGGCCAGCGCTTCGCCGTCCACTTGACGCTCACCAAGCGCATTCCCACGCGCGCCGGGCTCGGCGGCGGATCGAGCGATGCGGCCGCCGCCCTCCTCGCCACCAACGTCCTGGCGGCCGGCGCCGTTCCGCGCCACGAGCTGCTCCAGTTCGCGGCACGCCTGGGCGCCGACGTGCCATTCTTCGTGTCGGGCGCGCCACTCGCACTCGCCTGGGGGCGCGGGGAGCGGCTGCTCCGGCTCCCGCCGCTGCCGGCAGCACCCGCGCTGCTGCTCACCCCGCCGGGCGGCGTGGACACCGCAGAGGCGTATGGCTGGCTGGATGCGGCACGGCAGTCGGCGGCGCGGCGCGGTGCGGTGGCGCTCGACCTGGATGCCCTCTCCCGCTGGGGGGACATTGGCCGCCTGGCGGGCAACGACTTCGAGTCCCCGGTCTTCGAACACATGCCCGCCATCCGGGCTGCCTTCGAGGCGCTGGCCGGGACCCGGCCCCTGGTGTGCCGGATGAGCGGGTCCGGCTCCTCCCTGTTCGCGATCTACCGCTCCGTCCGCGACCGCGACGACGCCCGCATGATGCTCGGCCGCAGGCATGGACGGCTGGATGCAATCGAGACTCTGGCGAGCGCCGCTCCCGCACCCGCGCCGGAGGTCGGGAGATCCTGACGATGCCGGCAGCAGGCTGCCGCGAAGGGCGAGACCGCTGGCCTCGCGCGCCGGCCACCGTGTAGGTTAGTCCGTCGAGTCACTCGGGGAGCATCGCGCCATGCGAATCGGGGTCATGCTGCGCCACTACGACCAGCACCAGGGCGGCGTCCGGGTCTACACCCGACGGCTGCTGCAGGCCCTGCTGCAGCTCGGGAGCGGGCACGAATTGGTCCTGCTCTACCGGAATCCGGCCCTGGTCGGCACGTATGGAACGGAGCCGGCGGTCGAGGAGGTGGCGATTGCCGCCCGAACGGTGGCCGGCTGGGACCAGCTCGCCGTGCCTGCCGCGGTGAGGCGCCACCGCATCGACGTGCTGTTCAATCCCAAGTACTCCATCCCCCTGCGCGGGCGCTGTCCCTCGGTGTGGGTCTGCCATGGTCTGGACTGGTACGTGATGCCCTGGGCGTCCCGGTTCGCGGACCGCCTGAGCCATCGGTTTCTCATCCCTCGGTATGCGTCCAAGGCGGCCGCCATCATTGCGGTGTCGGAGATCACCCGGCAGCACGTCATGGAGTACCTGCCTGTCCCGCCGGATCGCGTGGTCACGGTGTACTCCGGCGTGGACGACGTGTTTCGACGTCCGGTCGAGCAACGCCGGCTGCACGAGATCCGGGCGAAGTACTCCCTTCCCGAGCGATTCCTGCTCTATGCCGGCGCGATCTACCCCCCGAAGAACTTCACTCGACTGATTCAGGCCTACGCGCGCGCCGGCCCTGAGCGAGGCATTCCGCTGGTGGTTGCCGGCGGCGAGAACCGGTTCCTCTCGGAGCGCGACCTCCAGGAGCCTGACGTGCTCGGCATCTCGCAATGGGTGCGCTGGCCCGGCTGGGTGGAGCAGGAGGAACTGGCAGCCTTCTACGCGCTCGCGGATGCCCTGCTGCTGCCGTCGCTATTCGAGTCCTGCGGACTGCCGGTGCTCGAGGCGATGGCCGCGGGGTGCCCCGTGGTCACCGCGGACCGCTACGGGACCAAGGAGCTGGCGGAACGGGCCGCGGTCCTGGTGGACCCCGAGTCGGTCGAGAGCATCGCCGCGGGCATCCGCCGCGTGCTGGACGACACCGCGCTGCGGGCGCAGCTGGTCGCCGCCGGCCGCGAGCGGAGTGCGGAGTTCCGGTGGAGCCGGTGCGCCACCGAGACGCTCCGCGTGCTCGAGCGGGTCGCGCAGGCGCGCGGTCACGGGCCGTGAGGGTGTAGAACGCACCATGCGCGCCGCCGGAGCTCTGGTCCACGCGCGGCACCTGGCGAGTCCCCGGACCGAATCCGAGGTGTGTTGGATGAGCTCCTGGCCGCCCTGCCAAGGGCCGTTAGCCTCCGAATCACCCCGCTGAGCCGGGCGCCGCTGGCTCGACCTCGCCGGCGTGCGCGAGGTCATTCGCACCTGGAGGCTGGAGCCGCCGCCGAGCCGCGCGGGCCGTTTACCCCGGCGCGCTTCGCGTGTACGTTCCTCGGATTGGCCCTTCGTCCAACGGCAGGACAGCGGACTTTGGATCCGCCAATGGTGGTTCGAATCCACCAGGGCCAACTCATCTCGCCCCCGTTCCCAGTACCGCACCCCGTCCACACCCGGGCCCGGAAATGACAGCGGCCGCCAGGCGATGCTTCGCCCGGCGGCCGCCGTGCTGTGACAACCGCGGTTACTACGGCGTGGCCGTGATGGTCAACACCAGATCGTCGAAGTCAGGCTCCGCGCAGGTGGTGGCGCCCAGAGCACACCGCTCGCCGTCATCGAAGTTGACGGTCCAGGAGGGATACGCCCCCGTCACGCGCACCGCCGGGGCGAAGACTTGCTTGACCGACCCCGAGATCATTGCCGCACGGATTTCGGTGCCCGCGGTGTAGGCGTTCCCGTTATTGAGCTGGAAGCTGGCTTCCGGCGTCCCTGGGGTCGGCGAATAGCAGCCGTCCGTGAAGAGAGTTTCCTCCACCGGTGCCGTGATGATGAAGCTGTCGTTCCTCGCGGTGCATTTCTCGCTCGTCAGGGTCACGGTGACGACGGCGTCCGCCAGCAACGTGAGACCGCAGTCCGGCGTCGTGCCGCAGGTGAAGGTGGCCGGGGGCGATACGGTGATCGTTCTCGTCTTCCTGCTGGTGAACCCGTTATTGTCGGTGACGGTCAGTCCGACCGTGTACACGGTCAGATCCGTCACGCTGTAGCGGTGCGGAGCCGGGTTCTGAGCGGGGCTCGTCGCCCCGTCCCCGAACTCCCAGGCCCAAGTCACGACGGCCGACGTACCCGCCGTGCTCTGGTCGGTGAAGGTGCAGTCGAGCGCGGCGCACTCCACGTCGAAGTCCGCCGTCGGACCCCCCACCACCGGGGGAGCCGTGACGGTGACCGTCCGGGTGATGCTGCCGGTGTCGCCATCGTTGTCCTTCGCGGTGTGCGTCACGTTGTACGTGCCCGCCGCGGCGAAGGTGTGGCTGGGGTTCGGAGCGCCGGAGGTACCACCATCGCCGAAGTCCCAGCCGTAGGACGCCAACGAGCCGTCGCTGTCGCTGCTCAGGTCGGTAAACGAGCAGCTCAGATCGGTACACTCGCTGGTGAAGCCCGCGGTGGGGGCGACGTTCGCCGGTCCGTTCGAATCACCGCCGCAGGCCGCGAGCAACGCCGCGCCGGTAACCAGGGTAAGCAGACGGGAGGAGCGCATAGTGTTGGGTCCAAGCCCCAGGGTGAAAGTAGGTTGTGGCGCGGGAACGCGGCGACACCGTGTCATTCGACCGTCCGAGGGGTAGCCAAAGCCGTGCCACTTCTCAATGTCAGCAATGGCGACAGTGGCATATTCTGCAACCTTAAGTCTCCCAATAGGCTAGCGGGACTCCGCCCAATTCCTGATCAGGAGGCATCGAGTCCGCAGGTGTGGCATTCGCACCATAGCCTCGCACTTCGAACATCTTCACTCGTGCCTCATTCGTCCAGAGATCCGCCCTGCCGCCCCCCCGACGGTTGACGCGTTCCATGGGTCCTAACTATTTTTCCGGGCTGTAATTATGACGGACCTCTCGCTGTCACGCAGCCAGATGCTGCTCATGAGCGGCTCGGCCAATCGGGCCCTGGCCGAAGAGGTAGCCGCCCAGTTGGGGCAGCCCCTCTGCCAGGTCACGCTCCGCCGTTTCGCGGACGGTGAGCTGTTCGTCAAGATCGATGAAAACGTGCGCGGCCGGGACGTCTACATCGTCCAGCCGACCAATCCGCCGGCCGAGAACATGATCGAGCTCCTGCTCCTCATGGACGCGGCCAAGCGGGCCAGCGCGGCACGGGTCACGGCGGTCATCCCCTACTTCGGGTACGCCCGGCAGGATCGGAAGGACCAGCCCCGGGTCGCCATCAGCGCGAAGCTCATGGCCAACATGGTCTCCATGGCAGGCGCCGACCGCGTGCTGGCGATGGACTTCCACCAGCACCAGCTGCAGGGGTTCTTCGACCTGCCGG
>DAIPLK010000215.1:0-2549 GCA_036769285.1 Gemmatimonadales bacterium
ACCAGCCAGTGCTCCCAGGTGAACTCGCCCCCGTAGCCGACCGGCTGGATCGGCCGCTTCCGGAACGGCACGGGCCGGGCCGGGTCGGAGATGTACTCGTCGAACGGGGCGTCCTTCGCGCCGGGTGCGCTGAAGCCAAGCCGCAGCCCGGCGAGCAGGTTGAGCGGCGTGGGCTTCACCGTGCACCGCTGGTCGCAGCCGGACGGCCACGCATCGAGCCGCTGCCAGGTGTTGGTCCCGGTCTCGAATGCGGTGACGGGTGCGACGCCGGCGGGCGGAGCGTCGTCCTTGAGATAGTGGTCGAGGAACGGCCGCAGGACGTTCCGGCGGAACCAGAGCGCGGTGTTGCTCTCGAACCGGATGGCGCCGAGGGTGCTGCCTTCCTCGATCTCCTGGCCGTGGTACCAGGGGCCGAGCACCAGGAACACCATGTCGTTGGCGCCGTCCTTCGGCTCGAGTGCCCGATAGACGGCTGGGGCGCCGTAGATGTCCTCCTGGTCCCAGAGGCTGTGGACGATCATCGTCGGCACCTTGAGCGGCTGCTTCGCCAGCACGCTGTCGACGGCCTGCTGCTGCCAGAACGCGTCGTAGCTCGGGTGAGCGAGGATCTTCCGCCAGAAGCCGACCTGCTCCAGTCCGCGCTGCCGTCCGAGCTCGCCGGCCGATCCCGCCTGCATGAACATGTCGTAATCGTCGAAGTGGCTGGTGAACCACTTGGCCTCGTTGTCGGCGTTGTCGCGGGTGGCTTCCTGCTCCCAGATGTAGGGCATGTTCTGCTGGCGGAAGGCGCCGTTGTGGAACCAGTCGTCGCCCATCCAGCCGTCCACCATGGGGTTCATGGGCACGGCCACCTTGAGCGCCGGGTGCGGGTTGACGAGCGCCATCAGCGGCAGGAAGCCGTCGTAGGAGATGCCGAGGATGCCGACCTTGCCGTTCGACTCGGGGACGTTCTTCACCAGCCAGTCGATCGTGTCGTACGTGTCGGTGGCATGATCCACCGCCGTCGGGTTCTGCGGCCCCTGCAGCGGGCGGTTCATGACGTAGTCCCCCTCGGAGCCGTACTTGCCGCGGACGTCCTGGACCACACGGATGTAGCCGCCCTCCACAATCACGTCGGTGGCGTTGTCGTACCCGTAGAGGGTCGGACCGAGGTGAGAACTCTGCGTGTTGTGCGTGAGCTCGTCGGCGCTGTACGGTGTGCGGGTCAGGAGAATGGGGGCGCCGCGCGCACCTTTCGGGACGAGGATGACGGTGTACAGCCTGACCCCGTCCCGCATCGGGATCATCGCCTCGCGCCGGACGTAGTCGAAGGCGCCGGTGGCCGGCCGCACCGTGTCCGGCGTCTCGCTCGGCAAGGTGGTCGGCCTCTGCGCGGCCGCCGGTCCGGCAAAGAGGAGCGCGCCGACCATGGACGCGAGCGAAATCAGCGAGCTGGCGCGGGCGGCCGACGTCATCGGGCGGCTCCTTCGAGCGAGTGTTGGGCCCGCACTGCGGGTGGTGGGATCGTACCCACAAATGTATCTGCGCTCGCCCTTCGGGCGTCATTCTGCGTGGCCGGCAACTGTTCCTGGCCGGCGAGGTACGGCAAGCAGCGTTCGCGGCCTACTCCTTGTCTTCCAGGCCCGCAGGGGCGAGCGCCGCGATCCGGCGGACCAGCCAGCCGGCCCGCATGTCGGCATTCTCGGCCCGTGCGCGGCGCGCAACCGCGGCCCGCACGAGATGGGCGCCGAGAAAGCGCACCGGCTCCGGCGGGAAGTGGCCCTGGGACCGATCGATGAGCGGCGAGGTGCCCCACTCGTCCCGGCGTCCCAGCGCCAGACTGGCGAGGATCTTCCCGCCAAGCACGCTCGGCCCGACCCCGTTGCCGCTCCACCCGATGCCATACACGATGTGCTCCCGGCCGCCGAGCCGGCCGAAGAGCGGGAAGCCCATCGGGGAACGATCGATCGGGCCGGACCAGTCGTGGGTGATGGGCACGGTCTTGAGCGTGGGGTAGTAGCGATGCAGGTCGGCGGTGACCTCCGCGGCCCGCGCGGCACTCCGATCGAACGCGGCGCCGATCCGGCCGCCGAAGGCGATGGTCCAGCCGCCCTTCCCGAAGACGACGCGGCCCTCCCGGCTCAGGCGGTAGTAGTCCACCATCGTCTGCGAATCGGTGATCGCCAGATCGCGCTCCCACCCCAGCCGGTCGAGCTCCTCGGGGATGGGGGCCGTGGCGACCAGGTCGCTCGAGATCACCGCCAGCCTGGTCCAGAACTCCGGCAGGCTGGCGGCCCACGCGTTGGTGGCGATCACCAGCCGCTCGGCGCGCACGGTGCCGCGCACCGCGCCGCCTGCGGTGGTGAGGTGGACCGGGCGGCCGCGGGTGAAGCGGCGGACTCGCGTGTGCTCGAAGATCCGCACCCCGCGCTCCAGCGCCACCCGTCGGAGGCCGCGCGCCAGCGCGGCGGGCTGGACGATCGCCGCCCTGGTCTCGAGGACCCCGGCCAGGTGCACCGCCGAGCCGCTCCGGGCCGCGACCTCGCGCGGATCGAGCGCCGTGTACGGGT
>DAIPLK010000124.1:0-8441 GCA_036769285.1 Gemmatimonadales bacterium
TGGTGGGTGTGCCCTACACCGGCAGCGGGCGTCTGGGCAGCGCCATGGCCATGGATAAGGACGTGTCGAAGCGTCTGTTCCGGATGGCCGGGGTCCCCACGGCCGACTGGCTGATGGCCCCGGCGGACCAGGCGCGCGTGGGACGCGAGCTTGGGTGGCCGCTAGTGGTAAAACCCTCTAAACAGGGCTCCACCGTCGGGTTGACCGTGGTCAAGCGTGCCGCGGACTACGCCGAGGCGGTGGCCCTGGCCCGCCGGTACGACGACGAGGTCATGGTGGAGCGGTTCGTGCCAGGGCGGGAGTTGACCGTCGGAGTGCTGGAGGGGCGGGCGCTGGCCGTGGGGGAGATTATCCCGCGGCACGAGATTTTCGACTACGAGTGCAAGTACACGCCGGGCATGTCCCAGGAGATCTTCCCGGCCGACCTGCCCCCCACCGTGGCGGCGGAGTGCGGGCGGTTGTCGCTCCTCGCCCACGACGCGCTCAAGCTCGGCGGCTATTCGCGCGTCGATTTTCGCTTGACACCGGCGGGTGAACTCTTCTGTTTAGAGGTGAACACCCTGCCCGGCATGACCGCAACCAGCTTGCTGCCGCAGGCGGCGCGGGCGGCGGGGATCGAGTTCCCGGACCTGTGCGAGCGAATCTGTCGAGCCGCCCGAGTCGGCCGCGTCAAGGAACCGTCCTAGGAACCGTGGGTCAAAGCGTACAAGGCGTGGTTCGATGAATTTCTCTTCCTCCAGCCGACTGACCCCCTGGGTGGGGCGCCTCATCATCGCCAACGCGGTGGTGCTGCTCCTGCTGCTGACGATTTTCACATCGCCGGCGCTGGTGGAGGCGCTGCGGTTCGCCCCGGGCGAGGCGCTGCGCCGGCCATGGACGTTCGTGACCTACATGTTCGTCCACGCTGGGCTGCTGCACCTCCTGGGCAACATGCTCATGCTGTTCGTGTTCGGCCCGCCGGTGGAGCACCGGCTCGGCGGCCGCGCGTTCATCCTGTATTACCTCTACTGCGGCATCGGGGCCGCGGTGCTCAGCCTGGCGCTTTCCGGCGTCATGTCGTCCGCCCCGTTCGTCGGCGCGTCCGGCGCGGTCCTCGGCGTCGGCGTCGCGTTTGCGATGCTGTGGCCGGACGCGGAGCTGCTCGTCTTCCCGCTCCCGACGCCGGTCAAGGCGCGGACGTTCATCGTGGTGATCATCGGTCTCGACATCGTCTTCTCGCAGCTCACGCCGCGCGACGGCATCGCCCATCTGGCGCATGTGGGCGGCGCGGCGTTCGGCTATCTCTTCTTCCGCCTGCAGGCCCTTTCCCACCGGAGCCCGCACCCGCCGCCGCGCGCCGTCGAGCGCGTGGTAATGGTGCAGTCGGGCGCGGCCGAGCCCGAGCGCCGGACGCCGGTGCCGATCCGCCCGCCCCGCCGAGCCGACGCCGATCCCGTCGCGGCCGAAGTCGATCGCGTGCTCGACAAGATCAGCGAGCAGGGAATCGACAGCCTCACCGCGGCGGAGCGTCGCTTCCTCGACGAAGTCTCCCGCCAGAAGAAGCAGGAGCCCTAGCAGCACGCCGTTCGCTCTTGCGTCGTGCGTTTGCATCTCGTATTGTGCGCCGTGCTGATCAATCTCCTCCCCGATTTTCTCGCGGTGCTTGCCGCCGGCGACCGGGAGGCGGCGTATCGGCAGTACCGAGAATCCCACCGACCGATTCTCGATGCCTACTGGCACAACTACGTACTCGACCCCGACAGCCCGCACGCCGGCGAGATCGTCGCCGCCGCGCTGCGGGCTGATCGCAGCGACCTCCTCGCCTTCACCGACACCGTCGATGTGGTACAGCTCGCCGAAGAGGCAATCGCGCGAGCGGAGGAAGTGCTGCAGGTGGACCGGCCCACCGACACGTATCTCATGGTGGGCCTCGGCGGCGCGAACGCCGGCGAGCTGGTGGTGGGCGGCCGCGGCGTGGCATTCGTCTGCCTCGAGCATTTCACCGGGCGTGTCAATCCCGAGACGTACGGCATGGGCCTTCCGCCGGACCTGATCCCGCTCTGGATCGGGCACGAGCTGGCACACACCGTCCGGTACACCTCGCCGGCGAGCGGCAGCGACATGCGCCGGCTGGTGGCGGAGGCAGGCGGGCACTACGACTACTGGTCCACCGGCAGCCGGGCCACGCTGCGCGAGCTGCTGGTGAACGAGGGGCTCGCGGTGCATGCCGCGCAGGCGATCGCACCGGGCTTCGACTCGGCGGACTACTTCGGATACGCGCGCCGCCAGTATCACCGGCTGCGCGAGATGGAAGCATTCCTGCGGCGGGTGGTCGAGCCCGACCTGGAGCAGAGCGGGCTCGGTCTCCGGCTGCGCTATCTCTCCGGCGGCATGAGCCCTACGGCGCGGCTGGTGGGTGGTCGGGTGCTTCCCGAGCGGTCCGGCTACTACCTCGGCTACCGGATGACCGAGGCACTCGTGTCGGCTCGCGGCCTGGCGGAGGCGGTGCGGGCACCGGCGTTCGACTTCCAGGCGGCCGAGGACCTGGCGCGGGGGATCCAGACGGCGTAGGCGAAGGTGCCCCGCGAGTCACTTCCCCACGCAGAAACTCGCGAACACCCGATCGAGGACGTCCTCGATGTCGACCGCCCCGACCAGCTCGTCGAGGGCGGTTGTGGCTTCCCGGACATGGTGGGCCACGAGCACCGCCTCTCCCGAGCCGCCGAGCTGCTCGCGCGCCTGGGCGAGCGACTCGCGCGCGCGAGCCAGCGCAGTCCGCTGCCGCGCGCGGGTGAGCGCGGGCTCCAGGTCCGCCAGGGCCAGCCGGTCGGCGAAGACGCGCTCCGCCACCGAGCGGCGGAGCGCGTCGAGCCCCTCTCCCGACACCACCGAGACGGCGAGCCCTCCCCCGGTCGTTCCCCCGTCGAGATCCGCCTTCGTCCGCACCAGCAGCGCCGGCCGGTCCGCGGTCATGGCCGACTCGTCCGGCCCGGGCGACCGGCCGGTCTCCACGCAGAGCAGCACGAGGTCCGCCGCCGCCACATAGCGCCGGCTCACCTCGACCCCCAGCCGGTCGATTCGCCCCGGCGCGTCCCACAGCCCCGCGGTGTCCACCAGCCGCACCGGCCAGCCGAGAAAGTCGGTGTGCGCCTCCACGGCGTCCCGGGTGGTCCCGGGGATCTCGGTGACCAGCGCCCGGTCGGCACCGAGCAGCGCGTTGAAGAGCGATGACTTGCCTGCGTTGGGGCGTCCGGCCAGCACCAGCAGGGCGCCTTCCCGGAGCCGCTCGGCCGACGGTGCCGTGGCGAGGAGCCGATCGATCCGCTCGGCCACATCCTGGAGCTGCGTGGCAATCCGGTGAAGCGGCACCGGGCCGTCGTCCTCGCCGGGGAAGTCGATTTCGTATGCCAGGAGACCCCCGGTCTCGACCAGCGCGTGGCGGAGCTCCGCCAGTCGCCGCGAGAGCCCGCCGTCGAGCTGGCGCAGCGCCGCCCGTGCCTGCGCCGGCGCGACGGCATCGATGAGGTCCCCGACGGCTTCCGCCTGGACGAGGTCCAGCTTGCCGTTGAGCACGGCGCGGCGGGTGAATTCGCCCGGCGCGGCGGGCCGGGCTCCGGCGGCGTGCAGCGCCGAGAGCACCCGTGCGGGAGCGAGCAGGCCGCCGTGGCAGGAGAGCTCGACGAGATCGTCGCCGGTGTAGCTGTCCGGTCCGGGGAAGACGGCATACACGCCGCGATCGATCGGTTCGCCGGCGGAGTCACGGAAGGTCGCAAGCGTGGCGGTTCGGGGGCGGTCGGCGCGGAAGCCGTTGATCACTCGCGCCGCGACCCCGAACGCGCCTGCCCCGCTCAGGCGGATCACCGCAAGGGCGGAGCGGCCGGGCGGCGTGGCGAGGGCGGCGATGGGGTCGGAAAGCATGCCGGCTCAGCCCTTCTTCTTCCCCCCGGCCCCTTTCCCGCCCGCCCCCGTCGACGCCGGCTTCGTGGCCACGGGCGCCGTCTTGCCCCGCTTCATCCGCTCCTGCGCCAGCAGCCACTGCTGCGGGATGCTCGCGATGTTGCTCACCGCATAGTACAGGTTGAGCCCCGACGCGAAGTTGAGGAACAGGAAGGTCATCATGATCGGCATGACGTAGAGCATCATCTTCATCTGCGGGTTGGGCTCCATCCCGAGCTGGCCGACCTTGCTGAGCCCCCACATCGAGAGCCCCATGATCACGGGGATGACGTACAAGGGGTCCGGCCGGGAGAGGTCGGGTAGCCAGAGGAACGACGCCCCACGCAGCTCGATCGTGTTCTGGAAGACGAAGAAGAGCGCGAACAGCACCGGCATCGGCAGCAGCATCGGCCAGCAGCCGCCGAGCGGGTTGACGTTGTACTCCTTGTACAGCTTGAACATCTCCTGCTGCAGCTTCTGCGGGTCGTTCTTGTGGCGCTCCTGGATGTCCTTCATCAGGGGCTGCACGGCCTGTAACTGCATGTTGGCGCGCATCGCCTTCTGATTGAGCGGCCAGAGCAGGATCCGGACGAGTATGCCGAAGATCACGAGCACCAGGCCGTACGCCACGTGCAGGTGCTGGTGCATCCAGACGAAGAGCCAGCGCACCCCGACCGCCACCGGGCGGATGATCGTGCGGAAGCCGGGCCAGCCGTACGGATTCACGTCGTCGAAGTCGTGACCCAGGCGGTTCAGCCGGTCGTATTCCATCGGGCCCGCGTACAGGGTATAGCCGAACTCGCCACTCGGCGGCAGCGGCAGGCTCAGCCGGACGTCGGCCTCGGTCGGATGCTTCGCGGGCGTGGAGCGGGCGGTGATCGCGGCGCCGCTGATCCGGCCGCCGGCGCTGTCCACGGCGAGCACGGCGGTCACGAAGTACTTCGACTTGATCGCCGCCCACTCGAGCGGCCCGCTCACCGTCTTCAGCTCACCCGGCTTGAGGCCGCTGAAGTCGGTGCGGTCGGCCTCGTTGCGCTTGGTTACGAGGGCCAGCGCCCGGTGGTTCTCCTCGAGGTTGGCCTCGGTGTTGGCCAGGGTAGGACCCATGCTCACCAGCAGCGTCCCGCCATTGGGCCCCACGCCCGTCACCCGACCCTCCACCGCGATGCGATAGTCGTCGGCCGAGAAGGCGTAGGTCAGCTCCACCTTGACCCGCCCGCGCGATCCGGTGAGACGCAGCGGTACGGCAGCCGACGCCTCGAGCGACTCGGCCGAGACCGTGAACGGCCACTCGGACAGCGCGATCGTGTCGCGGTCCACCACGAGGGTGAGTCCGAGGAGCTCGCTTCCCGGTGGAAGAAGCTGCGCGGTCGCGCCGCGCTCCTCGGGCGCCATCGAGCGATAGCCCTCGAGCCGGGCCTCGACCAGTCGCCCACCCGCGGTGCTGATACCGTAGCTGTAGAGCGGCGATACCACCCGCACCGTGTCGGCGCGCGCCGCGGCAGGCGCGGCGCTGTCCGGCGGCGGGCGCAGGCTGTCGGTGGGGACCGGGCCGACGCTCGCAGGCGCGGTAGTTGGAGCGGGCGCAGTCATCGCCGCGGTGTCCGCGGGAGTCCCGGGGACCGGATTGGGTCGGGGAGGGCGCTTGATGAGGATCGCGGGCGCGATGGCGATGACCATCATCAGCAGAATCGCCCAGACGGTACGACGGTCCATGAGCTCAGATCACGCGGTCAGGGGACGGGATCGAATCCGCCCGGATGGAACGGATGACACCGGGCGAGCCGGCGGGCGGCCAGCCAACCGCCCCTGAGGGCGCCGTGCCGGGTGACCGCCTCGAGCGCGTACTGGGAGCAGGACGGATGAAACCGGCAGCTGGGGGGCAGCCCCGGCGAGACGAAGCGCTGGTATCCGCGGATCAACGTGGCGAGGAGCCGGCGCGGAAACTGGACGATGCCGGTCACCGGTCACCCGGCCCCCAGCACCGTGCGGCGCCAGGCGAGCAGTTCGCCGCGGAGGATGTCGAGCGCGGCGCCGTAGGCCTCGCGGCGCGCCTTGATGATGAGATCCCACGCCGGCTGGAGCGGCTGGAGCTCGAGCCGCCAGATCTCCCGCAGGCGGCGGCGCAAACGGTTGCGGGCCACCGCGGACGACTGAAACTTCGGAACGATCAGTCCCATCCGCGCGTGGCCCGTCGTGTTCTCCGTCCAGATCATATCCAGGTGCTCGAAGCGGCGGCGCCGTCCCTGGGTAAGGCACCGGCGAATGTCCGACGCGCGCGCGAGCCGGTGAGCCCGCGGGAAGCGCGCCGAGGGCGTCAGGAGCCCCCGTGCTTCGTCGGCAGCGAGACGGTGAGCAGCTTGCGGCCCTTCTTGCGGCGGCGAGAAAGGACCGCCCGCCCCCAGCGCGTGGCCATGCGGGCGCGGAAGCCGTGCTTGTTGATTCGGCGCTTGTTGCGCGGCCGATACGACGGTTTCATGCGAGCGATCCTCCAAAGTGAGCCCGGGAACCTAGTTAGGGAGAGGGGCTTGGTCAAGCCGCAGCGCCGGTCAGGCATCACTGCATTCACGCGAATTCGAGTCTGTCAAGCCCGCAATTGCGCGCGTTGATGCACGGTTGACTTTTCCACACCCGTTCCGTAACATCTCTCGCCCTTGATGAATCCCCCACCGTTTTCGAGCACCAATGCAGCTGTCCGCAAAAGACGCCTGGAAGCGCATCCTCGACGAGGCGCATCGCGAACTTCCTGATCACACGATCCGGACTTGGCTGGAGCCCACCGAGGCCATCGCTCTCGATGAAGGCCGCCTGATCGTTGGCGCGCCGGACCAGTTCGCCGTGGAATGGAACGAGACCAAGCACGCAACGCTGCTGTCCAAGCTGGCCGAACCGGTCATCGGCCAGCCGACGTCGGTCGTGTTCCGCGTGCACGAGGACCGCCAGAAGCGGCCGCAGATGGATTTCTTCGTCGCGCCCAGTGCGCCGACGGCCCTCGCCGTGCCGGTCAATCCGAGCACGCAGCCCCTCAACGAACGCTACACCTTCGACACCTTCGTCATCGGCAAGTCCAACGAGCTCGCGGCCGCCGCGGCCCACGCGGCGGCCGAATCCCCCGGCAAGACGTACAACCCGCTCTTCATCTACGGGGCCACCGGTCTGGGCAAGACCCACCTCATGCAGGCGATCGCCCACACCGTGTGCCAGCGCCAACCCGAGACGCGGGTGCTCTACGTCGGCGCCGAGCAGTTCATCAACGAAGTCATCGAGAGCATCCACAGCCGGACGATGCCCGAGTTCCGGCGCCGCTACCGCACCGACGTGGACCTCTTCCTGGTGGACGACGTGCATTTCCTGGAAGGCAAGGAGATGACCCAGGAGGAGTTCTTCCACACCTTCAACGCCCTGTACGAGGGCAACAAGCAGATCGTCCTGACCTCGGACCGCGCGCCCAAGGAGATCCCGGGCCTCGAGGCCCGCCTGGTGAGCCGCTTCGAATGGGGCATGGTGGCCGACATCGGCCAGCCAGACCTCGAGCACCGGATCGCCATCCTGCGGAAGAAGCAGGAGCAGGACCACCTGGAGCTCACCATCCCGGACGACGTGCTCCGGTTCATCGCCGAGCACGTGCGCTCGAACGTGCGCGAGCTGGAGGGGTGCATCATCAAGCTGCTCCTCTTCGCCTCGCTCAAGCACAAGGAAGTGTCGATCGAGCTGGCCCGCGAGGCGCTGAGCGACAAGATCCGGCCCGGCGAGGAGGGTCTGGCCGCACCCAAGGCGCTCCCGTCCATCAACAAGGTCCAGGAGGTGGTGGCGCGGCGGTGGGGTGTGACCCCCGATGGACTCCGGTCGAAGGCGCGGATCAAGACGCTCACGGTGCCGCGGCAGATCGCGATGTATCTCGCACGCGAGCTGCTGGAGATGCAGCTGGTCGAGATCGGCCAGGCGTTCGGCGGCCGCGATCACTCCACGGTGATTCACAGCGTGGACAAGGTGAGCCGGCAGATGTCGCGCGACCGCACCTTCCGCGAGCGCGTCGAGCACGCGCGCCAGGAGTTGTGCGCAGAATAATCCCCGTGCGCTTGGCGCCCTGTGGGAATTCTGGATCACGGTGGAGAGACACCCCGCCAGTCCCCATCACCAACAGGGTGTCGACATGGCCATGGGAGAGTAACTGCGGCGGGACGCTGGCCTTATGGGCCTGGCCCACATTTCCAGAGTCTCTACTACTGCTGCTAAGTTTTATATACTGGAACAGTAGTACTGCTTTTTCCTTTCGAGGAGCGGCATGAAGCTCACGATCACGCGGGAGCAACTCCAGGATGGGCTCGTCGCTGTAGCGGCCAGCGTGCCGGCCAAGACGACCCTGCCCATCCTGTCAAACATTCTCCTCGAGGCGACGAAGGACGGCATCCGCCTCTCGGGGACCGATCTCGACATCGCCGTGAGCACCACGGTGTCGGCGTCGGTGGACCAGGAGGGGGCGATCACGCTGCCGGCCCGCAAGCTGGTCGAGATCGTCCGCGAGC
>DAIPLK010000020.1:0-1724 GCA_036769285.1 Gemmatimonadales bacterium
AGCGGCGCCGAGGGCTGATCGTACAGCCCCGCAGCACCGGTGTCTGCACGAGGGGCGGCCCGTGGTCGGGGCGCCCCTCGTACTTTTCCACGACGCGCGATTCTCTCAGGGGAGACAGGTTCACCGATGCGCAAGCTCCTGCTTCAGCTCGACAGTTCCCGGTTGCCGAGTGTGTTCGACCAGGTCGTGGCCTACGACGCCGGCGCAGAGGCGATCATGAGCTACGGCGGGGTGACCGAGGGTGACGTCCGCGATCTCATCCATGGCTGCATTTTCACCCGCGGCACGAAGGACCTGCACAACACGGCCGTCTGGATCGGTGGCAGCAACATGTCGGCCGGGGAGCACCTCCTCGCGATAGCCCAGGATTCGCTGTTCGGACCGTTCAGGGTCTCCATCATGCTCGACTCCAACGGCTCGAACACGACGGCCGTTGCCGCGGTGGTGAGGATCGAGCAGACCGTTGGCGACCTGAAGGGGAAGAAGGTGGTCGTGCTCGGGGGCACCGGACCGGTCGGCCAGCGCGCGGCGGGCCTGCTGGCGCGCGACGGTGCGCGGGTGACGATCACCTCCCGGAAACCGGAGCAAGGCGAGAAGGCTCGTCAGTTCATCAGCGCGCGTTTCGACGTGAAGGTCGAAGCGACCACCATGACGGACCCGGCGCGGGTCGCGGAAGTCCTCGACGGGGTCGAGGTCCTGCTCAACTCGGGTGCCGCCGGAGTCCAGATGGTGCCGAGGGAGGCCTGGATGGCGCAGAAGACGCTCAAGGTCGCTGTCGACCTCAACGCCGTGCCGCCCCTCGGCATCGAAGGCGTGGAGGTGGACGACGCCGGCGCGCAGCGCGACGGCGTCACGGTCTTCGGGGCCTTCGGGGTCGGCAACTTCAAGACCAAGCTGCACAAGGCCTGCGTCGCCAAGCTCTTCACCCGGAACGATCTGGTGCTGGACGCGGAGGCCATCGCCGACGTTGGTCGGGAGCTGGTCGCCAAGAAGAAATCCTAGGGGAAGCGTCCTCCATCGTCTAGGCGGCCTCGCGCTGGGCCAGCCAGGCGACGGCGACGGCCGGCGCGCAATCGGAGACGGCGCCGCCCTCGGGGTCCTTCGCGGGCACCAAGCGCGCGAACTCGAGGTAGGGGCGTGCGAGACGGGCGGCGAGCTCGGCCGCCAAGAAACGGCCCACGCCCGCGCCGACCACCGGCACGTCGCCGCTAAGACCTTCCCGCGTAATCAGCCGCTCGCAGGCGTCCTCGATCCTGCGGGATTGCTCCCGCGCGATCCAGGCGGCCAACCGGCGCCACGCCTCGATCGGCACCGATTCGGCGTCTCGGCCGATCATCCGGGCTAGGCGGCGCGCGCTGCCGCGCTCGGTCTTCTCGCCCCCATCGGCCGCGGGGTGCTGGTCCGCGCCTTCGGGAAGACGGCCGAGCAGGCGGTAGACGTCCGCGGTGGTGGCGAAGAATTCGGCCATCTGGGGCACCCACTCGCCCGCGAACGGCACCCGCGGGGCTACGGCCATGAGCGGGGTGCGTACCACGCCGGTGTAGACCAACTCCCCCGCGACAAGCCTGGCGGCATCGTCGTGACCACAGGCGACGACTTCGCCCCGCCGGATGACGGTGAGATCGGTCGTCGTACTGCCGATGTCCACGAAGAGCGCGTCCCCCATCCGCGCGGCGACGAGCGCGGCACTCGCCATCCAGTTGGCCGACGCCACCCGCGGCGCC
>DAIPLK010000020.1:1824-26575 GCA_036769285.1 Gemmatimonadales bacterium
GTCTTCGCAGCCCGCGCCATCATCGGGCTTCGTTATCCACGGCCCGGGAGCGGTCGCCAGCCGGTCGGCATGGGCGAAGGTGGGCACCGCGGGGATGCCAGCCGCGCGCAGCGCTCGGGCGGTGGCGCGCTTGCTCGCTGCCACACGGACGCCATCGGGAGGGCAGCCGAGCAGCCCCACCCCGCAGGCCAGCGTGGCGCGCGCGAGCCGCTCGAGCGTGCCGTCGGTCTCGGGGGCGGTGGGCCACGCGGCGTCCGCCAACTGCAGACCCCGGCCGAACAGCGCGAACGCGTCTTCGCCCGGAAGGGGGACGATCGTCTCGATTCCGGGGAGCGGCGGCAGACGGGGATCGCGGCTGGTGAAGACGTCGATGCCGGGGAGCTCGCTCAGATCCTCGATCAGAGCTCGGAGCATGAGGTCCCCTTCGTAGGCGATGCCTGGAGGCAGGGGCCGCCCGGCCAGCCCTCCGCCGCTGAAGAACTCGAAGGCGAAGATCCTCACGGGACCATGGCGCTCTCCCCCGCGATCCGGCGTGAGAGGAAATCGTCGGCCACCCGGTCGGCAAGATCGATCGGGGTGACCCCCTGCAAGCCTCTCCAGCCGGGGATGCCATTGACCTCCAGCACCAGCCACCTCCCCTCCCGGTCGCGCACCAGGTCCACGCCGGCGTGATCGGCGCCGACGGCGGCCGTGGCGTCGATCGCGAGCCGCTCCAGCTCGGCGTCGCGCGGCGCCGGCTCGCACCGCGCCCCCTGGGCCACGTTGCTGATCCAGCCCCGCCCGCGTCGGACCATTGCGGCGACCGCCCGCCCGGCGACGACCAGGACCCGCCAATCATGCCACCCCGCCGTTCCCGCACCCGTCTCCACGAATCGCTGGAGGTACCAGACGCCGTGCACCTCCGGCGCGCGGGGAAGCTCGGCGCCCGCCGCGAGCCGGGTGAGTCCGGCCCCGAGGGAGCCGAAGAGCGGCTTGACGACGACCTCGTGCCCCGCCGAAGTCTCGGCCTGGAAGAACGCGCGGGCCGCCGCCGGAGCTTCGGTCACGCAGGTCGGCGGCGTCGGCACTCCCGCGTGCTGGAGGAGCAAGCTGGTCATCCCCTTATCCACGGTCCGCTCGATCGCCCGTGCGTCGTTGTAGACCGGGACGCCGAGTTCGCGGAGGGCGTGCAGCAGGTCGAGCCGAAGCACGACCTGCTCCAGGGTACCGCCCGGGACGTCGCGAACCATCACCCCGTCCGGCAGGTGATCCTCGAACCCGGGCATGACGATCCCGGAACCGGTGCGGGCCAGCTCCATCCGGCACTCCCGCAGGCTGACGAAGCGCACC
Organism: Gemmatimonadales bacterium; assembly: GCA_036769285.1. Lineage (GTDB taxonomy): Bacteria > Gemmatimonadota > Gemmatimonadetes > Gemmatimonadales > GWC2-71-9 > CAVVWJ01. The sequence continues at coordinate 3,154 of DAIPLK010000020.1, forward strand.
TCGGCATTCCTGGCTTCCAGGGCGCGCCGGAGCTCCGCGCCATGCCAGCCCGGCTCGTCGGTCGCGATCGCGATCCGCAGTCCCGTGCTCATGCCGCCGCCTGTCGCAGCACATCGAGGATGGCGGCCTGGCGCCGGCGAAGCAGCGCGACGGCCCGCGGAGCATCGGGGGCCGACGCGTGCACCGTGCACACCGGATCGCCCGGCACGAAGCCGGTGCCGGGCCGAGGCCGGTCGCGGCACCATCGGGGGAATTCGAACGCGGCCCCCAGCCGCCCTTCGGTCGGTGCGCGGATCACGGCGTGCGCTCTCACCGTCGCCGACCGGGCCGCACCGGCCGGCAGCTCTCCCTCGCAGGCGCGCAGGTGCCAGTCGAAGAGACCACGGGAATAGTCGGGATCGTACAGCTCCATGGTCGCCGTCGGGCGTGGATTCAGCTCGAGTACGGACCACTCGTCACCCCGGACGATGAAGTCGAGGCCGTTGAGGCCCACCAGTCCCGTGGCGGCGACCAGGGCGTCGAGCTTCAGGGGGACCTCCGCGCCTACGGTCAGGGGTGGGGTGATGCCGCCGACGGCGCCACCGTACAGGAATGGCGGGCGAAATCGCACGGCGGTCCACTGCTCATTGAAGCCGAGGATGCGGGCGCGCCGGCCATCGGCGAGGAAGAGCGCCGACAGCGTGCGGCCGGGCTCGAACCGCTGAAAATAAGCCTCGCTCGACACCCGGCCGGACCCCGCACGCCGAACCCTGGTTCCACCGGCCCCGCCGGGATGCTTCACCAGCCAGCCGGTCGGGTCGGGCGGAGGGGTCATGCGCACGCGCGGGTGCGGGATGCCCAGCCGGTCGAGCAGCCCGAAGAAGCGCACCGGATCGCGCACCGCACTCACGACCGCCGGCGAGTTGCCGAACAAGCGCCGGCCGTGTGCCACCCGCGCCAGCAGCGGGACGCGGCCTTCGAACCCTGATCCGTAGACGAGCCCCGCACACCGGGCGGCGGGCGCCAGGGCCTCCGCTGCGGCCAGCAGCGCCGGGCGATCGAAGCGCAGGCCACGCGCCGCAACCACCGAGCGGCACGCGCTCGCCAGGGCCGCGGTGTCGGCGTCGGCGAAGTAATCGAGGACCACGACCGCATGCCCACCCCGGCGTGCCGAGGCAGCGAGGGCGCGGCCGGTCACCGCGACGACGAGGAACGGCGCCCGAGCGAGGTTCGTGGTGGACATGAGGTGCGGTGACCGGTGGGAGCGGTGACGATCGAGCACGCATCGAGGTCGCGGGTTGCCCGAAAGTTACGCCGGATCGGAGGCATGTCCATGCCGTCGCTGGGCTGTCCGACGGTCACCGGCCGCGTGTTATATTGCCGAGTCATGACCGCCCCTGCGGTGGCAAGCGAATTTCGCGACGTGACCTGTCCATTCTGCGGACTCACGTGCGACGATCTCACGATCGCCGCGGCGGGAAGCCGCCTGACCGTGCGGGAGAATGGGTGCCCGATCGCCACGGCCGCATTCGAGCGCGCACCCGCGAGCGTGGAGGTTCAGCCGCGCATGCGGGGTGGGGCGACGACCTCCCCGGCCGCGGTCGCGGAGGCCGCCCGGCTGCTGCGCGGCTCGCGGCAGCCGCTGTTCGCCGGCCTGGGAACGGACGTGGCCGGGGCGCGGGCAATCGCCCGCGTCGTGGACCGCTGCGGCGGGGTGGTGGACCACATGAACTCGGCCGCCATGCAGCGCAACGTTCAAGTCGTGCAGGACACCGGCTGGATCACGACGACCCTGTCGGAGGTGCGGAACCGAGCCGACCTGGTCATCATAGCGGGCAGCGACGTCGGTCGGCGGTTCCCCCGCTTCTTCGAGCGCTGCATCGAACCGGAAGTGACACTGTTTGCCGAGCGGCGGCGGTGCGAGGTCGTGTTCCTCGGCTCCGATCCGGCGGCGGGACTGGGCCGTGCGCCCACCCTCATCCCGTGCCCGCCCGAGCGTCTGGGGGAGGCATTCGCGATCATGCGCGCGCTGCTGGCGGGGCGTCCGGTCCAGAGTCCCGGCACGACCGGGGTGCCCCTCTCCACCTGGAGCGGGCTGGTGGAGCGGTTGCGCGCGGCTCGCTACGGGGTCGTGGTCTGGGCCGCGGCGGAGTTCGAGTTCCCGCACGCGGAGCTGACCATCCAGATGCTGTGCGAGCTGATCAAGGACCTGAACCGCACCACGCGATGCAGCGGGCTCCCGCTGGGCGGCAGCGATGCCGACCTCACCGCCGAGAGCGTCCTGCTCTGGCAGAGCGGCTTCGGCACGCGGACCGCCTACGGTCTGGGGCGGGCCGAGTACGATCCCTACCATTTCTCCACCGCACAGCTGTTGCGGCGCGGCGAGGCCGATCTGATGGTCTGGGTGTCCAGCTTCAGCGAGACGCGCCTTCCTCCCCGGACCGATGTGCCGACGATCGTACTGGGACGGGCGGGCATGGTGTTCGAGGAGGAGCCGGCGGTGTACATCCCGGTGGGAACGCCCGGGCTGGACCACGCGGGGCATCTGTTCCGGGCCGATCGGGTGGTAGCGGTCCCGCTGCGCGGGCTGCGGGCTTCGCACCTTCCGAGCGTGGCGCAGGCCATCGACGCGATAGACGCAGCCCTCTGACCGGCTGGTTCGACATCCTCACATGATTTCTTTCCCTCGTGACATGCCCGGGCCAGCCACATGCTGCTGAAATTGACCGGCGGGAGAGTCTACGATCCGGCCCACGACGTGAACGGAGAGGTGCGAGACCTCTACGTCCGCGACGGGCAGATGGCGGCCCCGCCCCCCGTGCACGAGCGCGTCCACGCGGAGTACGACCTGACCGGGCGGGTGGTGATGGCGGGCGCCATCGACATGCACACCCACATTGGCGGCGGCAAGCTTAATATCGCCCGGGCCATGCTGCCCGAAGACCACCGCGGCGATCCGGTGGTCCGCACCGCGACCACCCGCACTTCTTCGGGGCACGCCGCCCCGGGAACGCTGGCCACCGGCTATCGCTACGCGGAAATGGGGTACACCGCGTGCTTCGAGCCTGCGGTCCTCCCGGTCAACGCCCGCCAGGCGCACCTCGAGATGGGCGACACCCCCATCGTGGACAAGGGCGGCTACGTCATGCTGGGGAGCGACGACTACTTCCTTCGCCTGCTGGCCGCGGGGGAACCCCAATCGCTCATCAACGACTACGTAGCCTGGACTCTCCAGGCCACCCGCTGCATCGGCATCAAGGTCGTCAATCCGGGCGGCATCTCCGCGTTCAAGTTCAACCAGCGCAAACTCGACCTCGACGAGGCGCACCCGTACTACCGGCTCACCCCGCGTGACATCGTCCGAACGCTCACGCGCGCGGTGCACGAGCTCGGCGTCCCCCATCCGCTCCACGTGCACGGGAGCAACCTGGGCGTCCCGGGCAACGTCGAGAGCACGCTAGGCACGATCGGCGCCGCCGAGGGACTTCCGATCCACCTCACGCACATCCAGTTCCACAGCTATGGCACCGAGGGCAACCGGAAATTCTCGTCGGCGGCGGCCCGGGTCACCGAAGCGGTCAACATGCACCGCAACGTGACCTGCGACGTGGGGCAGATCCTGTTCGGACAGACGGTCACGGCGTCGGGCGACAGCATGGCGCAGTATCGCAACTCGGGCCACGGGAGTCCCCGGAAGTACGTGGGGATGGACATCGAGTGCGACGCGGGCTGTGGCGTGGTGCCGTTCAGGTACCGTGACCGGAACTTCGTGAACGCGCTCCAGTGGGCCATCGGGCTCGAGATCTTCCTGCTGGTGAACGACCCCTGGCGGGTGTTCCTGACCACCGATCATCCGAACGGCGCGCCGTTCACCTGCTACCCGCATCTGATCCGGCTGCTGATGGACCGGACCTTCCGGAACGACCGGTTGGCGCAACTCAATCCGGAAGCCCAGGCCATGACCACCCTGGCCAGCCTGAACCGGGAGTACTCGCTGTACGAGATTGCGATCCTGACGCGCGCCGCCCCCGCCCGGTTGCTGGGCATCGCCGAGCTCGGCCATCTCGGCCCCGGGGCAGCGGCCGACATCACCGTCTATCGCGAGGACGCCGATCGCGAGCGGATGTTCGCCGCGCCGGAGTACGTCTTCAAGAATGGGCGGGTCGTGGTGCGAGACGGTCGCGTCGTCCAGGCTCCCTGGGGTCGATTCCATGCGGTAGCGCCGGAGTTCGACCGCGGCATCGAGCGCCGGCTGGGCGACCACTACCGGCGCTACCAGACGCTGCGGGCTGAGACCTTGGTGATCTCGCAGGATGAGATGGCAGCGTTCGGACACGGCGCGGAACTGGTCACCCACCCCTGCCGGACCTGAGCCCCATGGTCATCAACGGCGTCACGATAGACGATGCCTTCGCCGAGGCCTTCGCGATGAAGGCCACGCGGATCATCATCACGGCCCACAACCTGGAGTGGGCGTACCACGCCGCGAACGCCGCCACCGGCTTCGCCACTTCCGTCATTGCGTGTGGCTGCGAGGCGGGCATCGAGCGCGAGCTCGGCATTGAGGAAACGCCGGACGGCCGGCCCGGAGTGTCGGTGCTGCTGTTCGCCGTGTCGGGCAAGGAGCTCGAAAAGCAGCTGGAGCGCCGGGTGGGCCAGTGCGTGCTGACCTCGCCCACGAGTGCCGTGTTCGCCGGGATCGGGCAGGGGGAGCCGCTTCCGTTGGGCAAGTACCTGCGCTTCTTCGGGGACGGGCACCAGACCGCCAAGCTGATCGGGGGCCGGCGATACTGGCGGATACCGGTGATGGACGGGGAGTTCCTGGTGCAGGACACGACCGACATGGTCAGCGGCATCGGGGGCGGCAACTTCCTCGTGCTGGCGGAGTCGCGGGAGCAAGCGCTCGCGGCATGCGAGTCGGCCGTCGCGGCGATGCGCCTGGTGCCGAACGTGATCATGCCGTTTCCAGGCGGAGTGGTCCGCTCGGGATCGAAAGTCGGGTCCAAGTACAGCGGGCTGCGCGCCTCGACCAACGACGCCTTCTGCCCTACCATCAAGGGGGTCGTGGCGACAGAGCTGACGCCGGACATCGGCGCCGTCATGGAGATCGTGATCGACGGCCTCACGCCGGCTGACATCACCGCGGCCATGCGCGCCGGGGTCAGCGCCGTGGTCGAGCGTGGGACGGCGCAGGGGATCCGCCGGGTGAGCGCGGGCGACTATGGCGGCAAGCTGGGCAAATTCCATTTCCGGCTGCACGAGATCATGGCAGGAGCGCAGGACCCCAAATCATGAGCTCCCTCGGCTCGGAGCCGAACCCTCTCAGGGTCGCCATCATCGGCGCGGGTCCGAGTGGGTTCTACGCGGCGGAGGCGCTGCTCAAGTCGGGGCTCACGGTTCGCGTGGACATGTTCGAGCGGCTACCGGTGCCGTTCGGGCTGGTCCGTCATGGCGTGGCCCCCGATCATCCGAAGCTCAAGGAAGCGATTCCGGTCTACGACCGGATTGCGCGCGCCCCCGAATTCCGGTTCCTGGGGAACGTGACCGTGGGCCGCGACCTCCCCGTGGCGGAGCTCAGGGCCGCGTATCACGCGGTCGTGTTCAGCTGCGGCGCCGAAAGCGACCGGCGCCTGGGCATCCCGGGTGAGGACCTGGCCGGCAGCTACACGGCGACGGAGTTCGTCGGGTGGTACAACGGCCATCCCGACTTCCGGGACCGCACCTTCGACCTCGACCAGGAGGTCGCGGTCATCATCGGCCAGGGAAATGTGGCCGCGGATGTGTGCCGGATTCTGGCCAAGACGGTGGACGAGCTCAAGCACACCGACATCGCCGAGCATGCGCTCGACGCGCTCGCCGGCAGCCGGGTGCGCGACATCCACGTCATCGGCCGCCGCGGTCCCGCCCAGGCCAAGTTCACTGCCAAGGAGCTGAAGGAGCTCGGCGAGCTGGAAGACGCCGATGTCCTGGTGGACCCCGCGGAGCTGGTGCTGAATCCCGAGAGCCTCGCCGAGTTCGAAGAGCGCAAGGGAGCCGGCGCCAAGAAGAACTTCGAGATCCTGCAGGCGTTCGCCGCGCGCGCCCGGTCGGGTCGCCGCCGCCGGGTCCACTTCCGCTTCTTGTTGAGCCCACTGGAGCTGCAAGGCGACCGGCACGTCGAGCGGGTGCTGCTCGAGCGCAACCGGCTCTCGGGGCCGCCGTTCGAGCAGAGCGCACGGGGAACAGGCGAGCGGGTGGAGCTCGATGCCGGGCTGGTGTTCCGCAGCATCGGGTACAAGGGCACCGCGATCGAAGGCGTGCCGTTCGACGCCCGCAAGGGGATCTTCCCCACCAGGGACGGCCGGATCGTGGATTCAACCGGCGCGGTCATCCCGGGCCTTTACGCCTCGGGCTGGATCAAGCGCGGGCCCACGGGCATCATCGGGACCAACCGGGCGGACAGCGTGGAGACGGTGGCCTCGCTGCTGGCCGACGTCGCCAGCCTCGACGCGGGCGAGCGGCTTGGAGCGGACGGGCTCGGCAGCCTGCGGCACGGGCCCAGGGTGGTGAGCTACCAGGACTGGCTGGTGATCGACCAGGCGGAGATCAGCCGAGGCCAGCGCAGGGGCAAGCCACGGGAGAAGTTAACGCGAGTGGAGGAGATGCTCGCCCAGCTGACCGCGCCCCAACCCTGATTCCCCTCCTCTTGCCGGAGCGGACAACCCAGTATACTAGAGGGATGACGGCGGCTCTTCCTGGCACTTCCTCAATGACCCCAGGCCCGCATGGCTGAACGAATGACCCTGATCGGCGGACGCTCCAGCAAGCAGGGCACCGCCCTGTGCGTGGGGAAGCTGGGGGCGGAGTACATCCAGATCTCCTCGACGGTCGAGATGAACGTCGAGGACATGGCACGCCTTGGCCTCTCCAACGACAGCAGGGTGCGGCTCAGGACCCCCGTCGGCGAGGTGATCCTGCGGTGCAAGGGCCGCGAGACGAAGGATCTCCCGTCGGGCATCCTGTTCATGGCCTACGGACCCTTCTCGAGCGAGCTCATGGCCGGGGACACGGCCGCCAGCGGCATGCCGCTGTCCAAGAACCTGGACGTCGAGGTCGAGCCGGTCCTGGAAGAAGCGCAGCCGCAAGGAGCCACACCATGAGCGAGAACATCAAGACCGTTGCGGACGCCACCTGCACCTTCTGCGGCTGTGTGTGCGACGACATCGTCCTCAGCGTAGATATGGACACCCACCAGATCACCAAGTCCCAGAACGCCTGCGTGCTCGGCAAGGCCTGGTTCAAGGAACACAGCATCGAGGAGCGTCCGGCCGCGCTGATCGCCGGCCGGCCGGCGACGACCGAGGAGGGGGTGGAGGAAGCCGCCCAAATCCTTGCCAAGGCGCGCTATCCCATCATCTACGGCCTGTCCGACACGACCTGCGAGGCGCAGCGCGTGGCGGTGTCGATCGCCGACATGATCGGCGGGATCGTGGACACCACGACCTCGGTATGCCACGGCCCGACCGGCATGGCCTTCCAGGGGATCGGTGAGAGCACCGCCTCCCTGGGCGAGGTCAGGAACCGCGCGGACCTGGTCATCTTCTGGGGCGGGAACCCGGCGGAGGCACACCCCCGGCTGTTCACGCGCTATGCGGTGACCCCCAAGGGGATGTACGTGCCGAACGGCCGGAAGGACCGCACCATCGTCCTGGTGGACGTGCGGCGCACCCAGAGCACGCCGGTGGCGGACATCTTCCTGCAGGTGAAGCCGCGCACGGATTTCGAGGTCCTATGGGCGCTCCGGGCCCTGGTGAAGGGGCTCAAGGTTGATGAGTCGATCGAGGAGCGCACGGGAGTGTCGCTCGCGGTCCTGGAGGACCTCGCCAACCGCATGAAGACCTGCCGCTTCGGGGTGATCTTCTTCGGGATGGGGATCACCATGAACCGGGGCCGGCACTTCAACGCGGGAGCGCTGCTGGCACTAGGGACCGACCTGAACCAGTTCACCCATTTCGTGGTGGCCCCGGCCCGCGGTCACGGCAACGTGTCCGGCGCGGATAACGTGGTCTCCTGGCAGACGGGCTTTCCGTTCGGCGTCAACTTCAACCGGGGCTACCCCCGCTTCAACCCCGGTGAATGGACGACGGTGGACGTGCTGTGCCGCGGCGAAGCCGACGCGGCGATGATCATCGCGAGTGATCCGGCCTCGAATTTCCCGAAGGCGGCGATCGAGCACCTCAAGCGCATCCCGGTCATCACCCTGGATCCCAAGACCACCGTGACCAGCACACTCGCCCGGGTGGCGTTCACCACGGCGACCTACGGCATCAACGTGCCGGGGACCGTGTACCGCATGGACAATGTCCCGATCTCGCTGCGCCCCGCGTTCGAGTCGCCCTACCCCAGCGACCAGCAGATCCTGACTGCCATCCGCGAGCGGGTGAGTGCCCTGCTAGGTGGGAACCGTCTCCCCGTAAATACGGCGCCCACCGCAGCGGCCTCGTAGAACTCCGGCCCCGAGAGGAGCACCGGTGGCAGCGATGCTGCGCATCGTCAACGGCCGGGTGTACGACCCGGCGAACGGTCTGGACGGCGTGGTCCGCGACGTCTGCCTGCAGGACGGCAGGGTCGTGGCCGACGTGCCGCCCGAGGCAAGGAAGATCGACGCCCATGGCATGGTCGTGATGCCCGGCGGAGTCGACATCCACTGTCACATCGCGGGCTCCAAGGTCAACATGGCCCGCAAGCTCCAGCCGGAAGACCACCGGCTCGACGTGCACCCCCGTACCCGGTTCACGCGCTCCGGCACCGGCGGCACGGTCCCATCCACCTTCGCCACCGGCTATCGCTACGCGGCGCTCGGCTACACCTCGGCGATGGAAGCGGCGGTGACGCCGCTGGGCGCCCGCAGTACGCTGGAGGAGCTGCAGGACACGCCGGTGATCGACAAGGGCTTCTTCGTGCTGGTGGGCAACAACGTGCTGCTCTACCGGCTGCTGCAGGAGGGACGGCTCGAGGAGTTCCGCAACACCCTCGCCTGGTGGCTCTGCGCGACCAAGGCCTACGCCCCCAAGCTGGTGAACCCCGGCGCCGATGAACTGTGGAAAGGGAGTCGAAACGCCAACATCACCCTGCTCGACGACACCATCGGCCCCTTCGACCTCACCCCGCGCAAGGTGATCGACGCCTTCATCGGGGCCGCAAACGACCTGGGTCTGCCCCACCCGGTGCACATCCACTGCAACAACCTGGGTCACACCGGGAACTACGAGACCACGCTCGAGACGATGCGGATCGCCGATGGCCGGCGGGCGCACATCACCCACATCCAGTTCCACAGCTACGGCTCCGTCGCCGGCAAGAGTGGCGACAACCCGACCTCGAAGGCGCGGGAGATCTCCGAGTTCGTCAATACGCATCCCAACATCAGCGCGGACGTGGGCGCGGTGATGTTCGGGCGATCCACCAGCATGACCGCGGACGCCCCGCTGGCGTACATGCTGCGGCGCTTCGGCGGGGGCAAGTGGATCAACGCCGACACCGAGCACGAGAGCGGCTGCGGCATCGTCCCGTTCACTTACCAAGACAAGGTGTACACCAACGCGCTCCAATGGGCGATCGGCCTGGAGCTGTTTCTCCGGTCGGAGGATCCGTGGCGCATGGTGTTCTCCACCGACCATCCCAACGGCGGGTCGTTCATGAGCTACCCCAAGCTTATCCGGCTGCTCATGGACCGGGAGTTCCGCAAGCAGGAGATGGCCAAGGTCAACCAGAAGGCCATCGAGGCCAGTGGGCTGCGTGACTGCCAGGACCGGGAGCTTTCCCTCTACGAGATCGCGATCATCACCCGCGCGGGTCCGGCTCGGCTGCTCGGCCTGACCTGCAAGGGGCACCTCGGGGTCGGGGCCGACGCGGACGTGACGATCTACGAGGAGAACGCGGACAAGGAGGAGATGTTCTCGACGCCCCGCTACGTCATCAAGGGCGGGGAGCTCATCATCGAGGACCATGAATTCCGCGCTGACTCTGAGGGCCGGGTGTTCCACGTTGCCCCCGATTACGACCCTGCCATCGAGCAGGTGATCCAGCCGTTCTTCGAGGATTTCTATAGCATCCAGTTCGCCAACTACCCGGTCGACATCGAGTACCTGCATCACCACCAGGTCGTCCCAACGACACACCAGGCGGCGGCGCCCGTAGCGTCCGAAACCACCTAGCCCAGACGCCGATGTACATGCACGACACCCAAATCGTCGACACCTTCGCGGAAGCGTTCGCCATGTGGGGCGCGCGCGTGGTGATCACAGCCGAGACGGCTGCCTGGGCCCAGGCGGCCGCGCAATCCATGACCGGCTTCGCGACCTCCATCATCGGCTGCAAGTGCGAGGCGGGGATCGAGGCTGACGTGCCGGAAACGGAGACGCCCGACGGGCGCCCGGGGGTGAGCGTTCTGCTGTTCGCCATGAACGCGGAAGGGGTAGGCAAGCGGCTGGTGGAACGGGTGGGTCAGTGCGTCATGACCTGCCCCAGCACCGCGTGCTACAACGGCCTCACGGCGGATGAGACGGTGCCGGTCGGAGGCCAACTCCGGTATTTCGGCGACAAGCACCAGATCTCGAAGCTGCTCGGCGGCCGCCGCCTCTGGCGGGTGCCGGTCATGGATGGCGAGTTCCTGGTAGACGACCGCTTCGGGATCCAGCCCGCGGTGGGCGGCGGGAATATCCTCATTCTCGGCCGGGACCAGACGGCGACGCTCCGGGCCACGGAAGCCGCGGTGGCCGCGATGCGCGGCACCCCCGGCGCGATCCTGCCGTTTCCCGGCGGCGTCGTGCGCAGCGGGAGCAAGCCGTCGGCCCGGTACTCGTTCCTCCACGCCTCCACCAACGATGCCTACTGCCCCACCCTGCGCGCGGTGACCGGCGAGACGCAGGTCGCCGCCGCCGCGGGGTGCGTGCTGGAGATCGTGATCGACGGACTCGACCTCGCCGCGGTGGAGGCGGCAATGCGCCGGGGGATCCACGCCGCCGCCGAGGCGGGGGCAATCCAGATCGCGGCCGGCAACTACGGCGGCGGACTGGGACAGTATCAGATCAGGCTGCACCCGCTGATCCAGGCGACCGAGGCCGCAGTATGAGCCTCGACCTCACCCTGCACACCGACCCCGCCGTGCCGCTGGAGGCAGACGTGCTGACGCCTGGCCGGCTAGCCGGCCTCTCCGCCCTCGAGACGGCACGGCTGCCTGTCCTGTACGGCAACCAGGCGGCCGAGTTGGGCGAGTTCTTCCGCATCACGGGCGCAGCCGGTGGCGAGCTCCATCTCACCGGGAACCTCTACCGGGTGAAGCAGATAGGCGCCGGCATGGCCGAGGGTCGAGTCGTGGTGCACGGGTCGGTCGGAATGCACCTGGGCGCGGGAATGAGCGGCGGGGAGATTGTCGTCGAAGGCGATGCCGGCGACTGGGTCGGTCCCGAAATGACCGGCGGGCGGATCGTGATCAAGGGCAACGCCGGCCACATGGTGGGTGCCGCCTACCGCGGCAGCTCCACGGGCATTCGAGGCGGGGAGATCATCGTCTTCGGCAGCGCCGGCAACGAGGTCGGGGCCGGCATGCGCCGCGGGCTCATCGCGATCGGCGGGGATTGCGGTGATTTCACCGGGGTGAACCTGCTGGCCGGCACCATCGTGGCGTTCGGCCACCTCGGCTGGCGCACCGGCGCGGGCATGCGCCGAGGCACGATCGTGTCCATGCACTCCGCCGAGCTGCTGCCGACCTTCAGCTATGCGTGTACCTACCGTCCGGTGTTTCTCCGCCTGTATCTTACGCACCTCCAGCGCCTTGGCCTCCCGGTGACGGCAGCGCACACGCGTGGCTCGTACCAGCGCTGGTGCGGTGACGCGATCGAATTGAATCGCGGCGAAGTGCTCCTGCTGGAGCCCGGGGAGACCGCCGCGACCCGCTGAGGCGCCACGGTCAACCGTCGAGACCATCCGCATGAGCACGCTCTGCCTGACGCTGCGCGAGCCTCCCACCCAACGTGTCGACCTGTCTCCCCTGTGCCCCGACCGCCTCTCCGGGAAGCCCCCGGCGGAGATCGCGGCCATCGAGCTCGCCATGGGGAACTCGCGGGTACGGGTGGATGACCTCTTCAGCCTGTCGGGGAGCTTCATCGCCGAGCTGGAAATCCGGAACGGCTGCGATCGGCTGGACCGGCTGGGCGACGGGATGACGCACGGCCGGATCACGGTCCATGGCGGCGCCGGCGCCTACCTGGGGGCACGGATGACCGGCGGCACGATCGAGGTGCGCGGCAGCACGGGCGCGTACGCCGCGACAGGCATGAAGGGCGGCATGATCCACATCACCGGCGACGCCGGGGACTTCCTGGCGGCGGCCCTTCCCGGCGATCACCGCGGCATGCAGGGCGGCACGGTCGTAGTGGGCGGCAATGCCGGCGACCGTGCTGGAGACCGCATGCGGCGGGGGATTCTGCTCATCGAGGGCAACGCGGGCGACTATTGCGCGTCGCGGATGGTGGCGGGGACCATCGCGGTGGGCGGCACCGTTGGACACTCTCCCGGCTTCGCCATGCGGCGGGGCACCCTGCTCCTGTTGCAGAACCCCGGAACGCTGGGGCCGACCTTCAACGACTGTGGCGAACATCCGCTTAGCTTCATCACGCTCCTGGTCCGCTCCTGGCGCACCCTTCCCGGCAAGTTCGCGACCCTCCCGGACACGCGCGCCCGCGCGCGCCGGTACGTGGGGGACCTGGCGAACGGCGGGTGCGGCGAGATCCTCTTCCTGACCTGAGTCGCCCCGCCCGAACTCCGCCCACCCTCGCCACCCGCGGCCTCGTCCACCCGGCGAGTTCGGGTTGCACAAGGGAGCCGGCAGCAGCAAGTTGTTGATCCTTCTGGAGAGAGTCTCACATGGACACGGTGGTGATGGCCGCACTGGGAATGAACGATCGCGCTGGAGAGATCGTCGAGAGCATCGAGGAGCATGCCGACCTGCTCCGGGTCAACCTCACCAGCCTGCCGAGCGGCGCACGTATCGTCGACGCCGGCGTGGAGGTGGCCGGCGGGTTCGACGCGGGTCTCGCGGTGAGCGAGATCTGCATGGGCGGACTGGGGAACATCACGTATACTCCCCTGCTGATCGGCGGCGCGGCCTGGCCAGGCCTCACCGTGTGGACCGACCATCCGGCGGTCGCGTGCATGGCCTCGCAGTACGCCGGCTGGGCGATCTCGGTGGGGAAGTTTTTCGGGATGGGCTCGGGGCCCCTCCGGGCGCACGCCAGGGTCGAGCGCGAGCTGTTCGAGAAGCTGGGCTACGAGGAGGACGCCGCCCACGGCGTGCTCGTGCTCGAGACGCGGACCCTGCCCACCGACGAGGTGGCTGCCTGGGTGGCGCAGAAGGCGCGGCTGACGCCGAGCCAGCTCACCTTCGTCGTAGCTCCCACCGCCAGCCTGGCGGGCGGGGTCCAGATCTCCGCGCGCATCCTCGAGACCGGCCTCCACAAGATGGAGACGCTCGGCTTCGACGTGCGCCGGGTCGTGAGCGGAATGGGCACGGCGCCGATCCCGCCGGTCGCGAAGAACGACCTGCGGGCGATCGGCCGCACCAACGACTGCATCCTGTACGGCGGCCAGGCGCGCTATACCGTCCGCGCCGGGGACTCGGAGCTGGCCGAGCTGGTGGCGCAGCTGCCGGCCTCCGCCTCGCGCGACTACGGGACGCCGTTCTACGACATCTTCCAGCGCTATGACGGCGACTTCTACAAGATCGACCCGCTGCTGTTCAGCCCGGCCGAGGTGTGGCTGACGAGCACCGAGAGCGGGCGGACCTTCCATGCCGGACACCTGAACCCCGAGGTGCTCACGGGGTCCTGTTACCCAAGCTGATCGACTTTCCCACCCCGACCCAGGAGTACGCGATGCGACGGTTTCCGCGCTGGCTGGTTCCCTCCCTGGCCCTGGTGGCGGCGTGCAGCAAGCCGGCGGACAAGGCCGCCGAAGCGCCCGCGGCCGACACGGCTGCCGTTGCCCCGGCACCCGCCGGGCCGCAAGCCATCGTGACTGTCCTGTACAACCCACCCAAGGACCCGGCGGCATTCGAGAAATACTACAGCGCAACGCATCTGCCGCTGGTCGGCGCCAACCAGCAGGAGATCGGCTTCACCAAGGCCGAGCTGTCCAAGTTCGCCAGCACGCTGGACGGCAAGCCGCCGACGTTCTACCGCCAGGCCGAGCTCTATTTCAACTCGCTGGACGATGCGAAGAAGGGGTTGGCCACTGCCGGCTTCAAGAAGGTCGGCGACGACCTCGCCAACTTCGCCTCCGGAGGGCTGATCGGCATGGTGGCGGTGGAGACCGGCGACAAGGGCACGGCAGCCTGTCCGGCGCTCGTGACGGTCATCTACAACACGCCGACCGACAGCGCGGCGTTCGAGTCGTACTACTCGGCCACGCACCTGCCGCTCGTGGTGGCGGGCCAGCAGGAGATCGGCTTCGTGCGCGCGGACTTGACCAGGTTTGCCTCCAACCTCGACGGCTCGCCGCCGGCCAAGTATCGCCAGGCGGAGCTCTGCTTCAACTCCATGGACGATCTGAAGAAAGGCGTCGCCACCCCGGCGTTCAAGAAGGTTGGTGACGATCTCGGCAACTTCGCGACCGGCGGCCTCACGGCCCTGATCGGCGAGCAGCAGTAGCCTGCACCTCGTCATCCTCGCCGCCCGCGAGGGCTGGCACACCCGGGAGCTGACCCGCGCGCTCGAGGCGCGCGGGCACACCGGGACGATCGTCCCCTACGAGGGGCTGGTGGCGTCCATCGGCCACCGCCCCGGCCTCCGCAGCGGCGCGGCGGACCTCGACCGCGCGGACGCCGTGCTCGCCCGCATCATCCCCTCCGGCTCGCTCGAGCAGATCGTCTTCCGGGTGGACGCGCTGCACCGCCTCGAGGATCGCGGGGTGCGAGTGATGAACTCCCCGCGAGCGATCGAGCGGACGCTGGACAAGGCGTGGACCTCCGCGCTGCTGGAGCAATGCGGACTTCCGACCCCGGACACGGTGGTGTGCGAGACCGTCGAGGAGGCGTTCACCGGATTCCGGGCGCTCGGCGACGTCATCGTCAAGCCGCTGTTCGGCTCGATGGGACTCGGCATGGTGCGCGTCAGCGACGAGGAGATGGCCTTCCGCGTCTTCAAGACGATCGAGCAGATCCGGGGCGTCTACTACCTGCAGCGGACCATCGAGCACGAGGGTCGCGACATCCGCGCCTTCGTGGTGGGCGGACGGGTGCTGGCCGCGATCGAGCGTCGCTCCGAAGGCTGGCGCACCAACCTCTCCCGTGGGGGCACCGCGCGCCCGGTGCAGCTGTCCGAGACGTGGAGCGCGCTCGCCGTGCGGGCGGCCGCGGCCGTCGGCGCGGAGTACGCCGGAGTGGATCTGCTCCCCGCACGCGACGGCACCGTGTACGTGCTCGAGGTGAACGGCATTCCCGGCTGGCAGGGCCTCCAGGAGGCGACCGGCGTGGACGTGGCCGGAGCGCTGGTCGAGCAGCTGGCCGGCCGGACGCGGTGAGGTCGCCCGAGGAAGTGGCCGCGGCGGGCCAGCTGGCCTGCCTGCTCGAGGTGAGCGCCCCGAAGCCGGGGAACGTCTCACCGGGCCGCCACTTCCACGACACCCGCTACGAGGACTTCCTGGCGAGCGCCGTCGCCATCGGCCCCGCCCTCGGCGCCGCCGGCACCCGCCCGCTCGGCGCCACGATCTTCGCGGCCGTGGAGGCAACGGCCCGCTGGACCCGGTCCAACACCAACCTGGGCATCATCCTGCTGCTGGCCCCGCTGGCGCGCGCCGCCCAGCGAGGGAGCGGCCCGCTCCGCGACTCGGTGCGCGAGGTCCTGGCGGCCACCACCCAGGCCGACGCGGCCGAAGTCTATGCGGCGATCCGGCGGGCGCGGCCGGGCAGGCTGGGCGCGGCCGCGAGCGAGGACGTCGCAGCCGCACCCAGCGTAACGCTCCGGGACGCCATGGGGCTCGCCGCCGGGCGCGACGGCGTGGCCCGCGAGTATGTCACGGATTTCGCCACCACCTTCGAGATCGGTGCGCCAGCGCTCCGCGCCGCTCGAAGCAGCGGGCTGAGCTGGAGCGACGCCGTCGTGCAGACCCATCTCCGGCTCCTTGCGACGGTCCCGGACACGCACATCGCGCGGAAGCTCGGAGGCGCCGCCGCAGAGGCGGTGTCCCGGCGCGCCCGCGAGGTCGAGGAGGCTGGCGGCGTTCGAAACGAGGCCGGGCGCCGGGAGCTGGCGGCGTTCGACGCGGAGCTCCGCGGCCCGACCAACGCCCTCAACCCCGGCACTACCGCGGATCTCACCTGCGCCGCGTTGTTCGTCGTTATACTAGAGGGCGGCTGGAATCGCTGAGGAGGGCGTCGTGCAGAGCCGTTTTCGGGTGCAGGTCAGCAAGGACTATCTGGTGTTCGCCTCGGCCCACTTCATCACGTTCCGGGGCCACCAGTGCGAGACGCTGCATGGCCACAACTACCGGGTCGGGGTCGCGGTGGAGGGCTCGCTGGATGCCGAGTGCCTCTTCGTCCTCGACTTCAGCGTTCTCAAGCAGATCACCCGCCGGTTCGTGGACGAGATCGACCACAAGGTGCTGCTCCCTACCCAGAACCCGAAGCTCGCCTACCATGAGGACGGCGACCGGGTGCGCGTGGACTACTTCGGGGAGCCCACGTACGTGTTCCCGAAGCGAGACTGCGCGTTACTGCCGATCCAGAACAGCACCGCCGAGATGCTCGCACAGTACCTGGGGCTGCGGGTGCGAGATGAGCTGAGCCGGGACGGGTACACCCATCTGACCCTGCTCGAGCTCGAGGTCGAGGAGAACTACGGACAGTCGGCGACCTACCGCGAGACGCTGGGGGACTGAGCGCCGACCGGCTTGGCGGCGAGGTCGGCCAGGTCCGAGGCCGTGATGGCGCCGGCGTGGATGGCGCTCGCCACCAGCGCCCCATCGC
This sequence comes from Gemmatimonadales bacterium, assembly GCA_036769285.1. GTDB lineage: Bacteria > Gemmatimonadota > Gemmatimonadetes > Gemmatimonadales > GWC2-71-9 > CAVVWJ01. The sequence goes on from DAIPLK010000020.1 coordinate 20,135, forward strand.
AGCCGGCGTCCCGCATCCGATCGAGGTCCCGTCGGGCCAGCACCCCGCCCCCTGCAAGCAGACGCGCGGCGGGGAACCGCCTCCGCATCACCTCGATCAGCCCGAGATCCACTCCACACCCCGTCCCGATCCGCGCGAGGTCCAGCACGAGCAGGCTGCCCACTCCGGCCTCGACCGCCTGCGCCGTGAGCCTCAGGGCGTCGGGGTTGGCCGCGGCGACGTCGCGAATCGAGGGGTGGAGAATCGGGCTGCCGAGGCGGAGATCGACGCTGAACACCACGCGCCCCGTGCCGACGATGCGGACGATCTCGGCGAGATCGGTAAACGACCGCAGCGTTTCGAGACCGACCACCACCTGGCTGGCGCCGCAGGCGAGCACCTCGAACGTGCTCTCGGGTGTGTGGGCGCCGGCGTCCACCATGATGGCGCCGGCGAAGCCGGTCTCCAGCTGTGCCAGCTCCCGCAGCATCGCGCGCTGCACCGCCCCGCCCTGGATGGCGTCCAGGTCGGCGACGTAGCAGGAGCGCGCGCCGAGGCGCGCCCGGAACCCCTTGAGCAGGGCGACGGGATCGCCCACGATGCCCGGCACCAGTGCCGAGGTCACGGGCTCGTAGCGTGCGCGGTCGCCGGCCCGCGCCCACACCGCGGTGCCGCGCGAGAGATCGAGCACGGGGATGATATCCATGGCCCCCAAGTTACCAACAACCCGAACCCGATGACCAGACTCGATGGGACACCCCTGCACCCCCGCGGCCCGCTGATCGTCGTGAAGGTGGGTGGGGGACTGTGCTCGGCGCCCGGTGCGCTGGACACGGTGGGTGCTGCGCTGGCGGAACTCGGGCGGCACCGCCGACTGCTCGTCGTTCCGGGCGGTGGTCCGTTCGCCGATGCCGTACGGGAGTTCGATCAGCGGGAACGGCTCTCGGCCGATGCCGCACACTGGATGGCGATTCTCGCAATGGACCAGTACGCCCACGCGCTGGTGGAGCGGATTCCAGGAGCCGGACTGGTGGAGGAGCCCGGGGGGGTCGGAGCGGCCCTGGTTCAACCGGGGGTGGCGGTGCTTGCCCCCTACCGCTGGCTCCGTGCGGCGGACGTGCTGCCGCACAGCTGGGACGCCACGAGCGACAGTGTCGCCGCATTCGTGGCGGGGGCGCTCGACGCCGAGCGGCTGGTGCTGATCAAGCCGGCGAGCGCGGGCCCCGCCGCGGAGCTCCTCGATGCGTGCTTCGCGTCGGTGCTACCGGTGGATCTGCCGTGGACCGTGCTGGGGTGGGAGCGAATCGGGGAGCTGGGGGAGCTGCTGTGACTCGCGTGCCGCGCTCCGCCGTCAGGCGGTGCGGAGGCGCGGCGCGGAGTGCGCTGGCGGCTGCTTCTCCAGGAGCGGTGCCATCTGGTCCGCAGGGACGGGCCGGCTGAACAGGTAGCCCTGCATGGTGTCGCACCCCTGATCCCGCAGCATGACACGCTGCGCCTCCGTCTCGACTCCCTCCCCGACCACCTCGAGCCCCAGTGCGTGCGCCATCGCGATGATCGCGGTGGTGATGGCGGCGTCGTCGGGCGACGTGGTCAGCTCCCGGACGAAGGAGCGGTCGATCTTGAGCGCATCCAGGGGGAAGTGCTTGAGGTAGCTGAACGACGAGTAGCCGGTGCCGAAGTCGTCCACCGCCAGATGCAGCCCCATGGCGCGGAGGGCGTGCAGCGTCTCGGCGTCGTCCTTCTGGTGGTTCACCAGCAGCGACTCGGTCAACTCCAGCCCGAGGTATCGCGCCTCCAGTCCGGTACTCTGGAGGATCCGCGAGACGGTCTGGGCCAGGTTCCGCCGGAGCTGCCGGCTGGAGAGGTTCACGACGACACGGATCGGCGTCAGCCCTGCCAGTTGCCAGCGGCGGTTCTGGAGGCAGGCCTCCTTCAGTACCCATTCGCCGAGCTGAATGATCAGGCCGTTCTCCTCCGCCAGCGGGATGAACTCGGACGGCAACAGGAGCCCAAGCTCGGGATGGCGCCAACGGACGAGCGCCTCGGCGCCAACCGGCGCGTCAGTGAGGGCGTCGACGATCGGCTGGTAGTGCAGCACGAACTCCGACCGCTCGAGCGCGCGGCGCAGCGCGTTCTCGAGCGTGAGCCGCTGCAGGGCGGTCGCGTTCATGGTCCGCGAGTAGGCCTGGTAGCTGTTCCCGCCCTGCTCCTTCGCCTTGTACATCGCGGTGTCGGCGTGCATGAGGAGCGTCTCGAGGTCCTCGCCGTCCCCGGGGTAGATGGCGATCCCGATGCTGGCGTTGATGAAGATCTCCTGGCCGGCGACGCGCATCGGATGCGCCAGGCTGCTGAGGATCCGCCGCGCGAGCTTCGCCGCGTCCTCCGGATGGCTCAGCCCGGGGATGACGACCGTGAATTCGTCGCCACCAAGCCGCGCGACGTCGGGCGCCAGCGCTTCCTGGGCCGGTCCGACCTCGTCCTCCCGGTCCCGGCAGGAGGCGCGGAGACGTTCAGCGACCTCCTGGAGCAGATGATCGCCCGCGTCGTGTCCGAGGGTGTCGTTGATCCGGCTGAAGTGGTCCAGGTCGATGAAGAATGCCGCGACGAGCTTCCCACTCAGCCTCGCGTCCCGGAGCGCCCGCGCCAGCCGTTCCTTGTAGGAGAGCCGATTCGGCAGGCCGGTCAGGCTGTCGAAGTAAGCGAGGGATTTCACCTGATCCAGCATCCGCGCGTTTACCAGCGCGACCGCGACCTGGTCGGCCAGCCGGCGCAGCTGCACCTGTTCCTCCGCGCCGGCGACGCTGCCGCCCCGGTCGCCGACCGCCAGGATCCCGACCAGCTGCCGGCGGAACCGGAGCGGCAGCACCAGGATCGACCGCGGACCGAGGCCAAGCAGTGGCTCCAGATAGGCGGGCAACGAGCCGGCGGTCGCGTCAAGCAGCACCAGCTCGGGCCCATCGAGCAGATGCCGCACCTCCTGCGAGTGCAGCTCGACCCGGGTCGAATGGCGTGCTTCGTTGCAGTAGTCGTACACCACTCCACGCAGCATCTTGCCCTCGTCGGGCGCCACCAGCGTGACGCTGACCAGATGGCAAGGGAAGACGTCCCGCGCGCGGGCGAGCAGCGTGTCCACGATGGATTCGACGTCGGTGGTCGAGAGGACCGCCCGATCCAGCTCGGCGGCGGTCGACAGGGCGTGAAACTGGCGCCCGAGCTCGGCGGCCATCGCGTTGAAGGCGGCGGCGAGCTCGGCGAACTCGTCCTGGCTCGCTACCGAGACCCGGCTCGCGAAGTCCCGCTGCGCGATCCGGCGCGTGCCCTCCCGCAGCTCGACCAGAGGCACCAGGCTGCGGCGGATCTGGCTGCCCGTGAGCATGACTACGACCAGGCCGGTGAGCAGGGCCACCCACACGAACATCCGGGAGAACCGCAGGACAGGACCGAGTACCTCCTCCTCAGTCTCGCTCAGCACCAGCGTCCAGCCGGGGGCCGCGAACACCTCGTCGAGCAGGATCGGCCAGGAAGAGGCGACGAACGGCCGGCCGACCGTGACCCGCGGCGAGGAGGCCTCGCGGTCCGGCGCGGCCTGGGTGATCGGGTCGGACTGGGAAACCAGGCGGGCCTGGGTCGACTGGAACAACAGGTGCCCCGAGTCATCCACCACCGAGACCATCGTGGAGGGCGACGGCATGCTGGAGGCGAGCGGCGCCCACAGGAACTCCGGGCTCACTTCGCCGATCAGGGTACCACGCACCTGGTCGCGCTGCTCGACCCGGCGCAGCATGAACGTGCGCGGCGCCCGCACGTCGTCGTGCACGCTCACGATCAGGGGCAGGCCGATGCGCAGGTTCTCACGGTCGGCCGGCGTGAGCGCTGGACGCTCGGCCAACCGGCCGAACACCGGAAGGCGCCAGCCTTCATCCCCGGCGAACTCGAGCGCCACGAAGCGCCGGCTCGCCAGGAGGTCGAGGCCCGTGTTGAGCATCCGGCTCGCCTCGGCTGGCGCGGCTGCTCCCTGCAGCTGCAGCAGCACCTGCGGCGGAATGCTCTTGAGGGTCGCATCGAGCAGGAGGAGACGCTGGTAGATGGCGAGGCCCAGCCCCTTGTTGGCCTGCTGGAGACGGCGTTCGCTTTGGCTGCGCAGCTCACGGGAGACATGACGGTAGGCCACGGCCGCGACCAGGGCGATGGGCAATACGGCACACCCCACGAAGAGCAGGAGGAGCCGTCGCCCGAACCTGCTTCGGAGCGGTGCCGGAGCTAGCGTCAACGGTCTGACCCGTCGGGTGGAGGTAGATCGGACGAACCCGCCGTACGCGCAATGACTTGCGCGTGCCTGGCAGGTCATCGGACCCGGCAAGGGCCGTGCCGATGGTGAGCGCACAGGAAAGTGTTGCCTGAGGGGAGGTTGGCGCGAGGACTACGGTGGGACGCCGGCCCCATGCCGGCATTTCGCGTCAGGCGGGCGGCGAGCACTCACGGCGGAGCACCGATTCGAGCGCCCGGACGCGCTCCTCGGTGACGCACCCCTCCCTCCCTCCCTCGCAGGCCGCGCCGCGGACCCCCACGATGTCCGCCGGCAGATTGGTCGCGCGGCGGACTCCGTCCACTGAAAGCGATCCGGCCAGCGCCACCAGGAGGCCGGCCCCCCTCGCATCGGCGATCCACTCGGCGAGTTCGGTGTCGCCGACGTGGCGGAAGAGATCGCGGCCGTCCTTCAGGTAGGTATCGAGCAGCACGCCCCGCGCGCCGACGGAGGCGGCCAGCCGGCTCACGGTCGAGCGCGCAGGCGCCCCGGCGCGCTCGTGGTCGGCGTAGGCCACGACGACCACGGCGGGGCGGAGCGCGGAACGGGCCGCGGCCTCGACCGCCCCGGCGACAAGCGCCCGGGCGCCGGCCAGGTTGCGGGACGCGGCCAACCCCAGCTTCACGTAGGCCTCCCCGGGCCGCGGCTCGAGGTCGTCGAGCGAGGCGATCGCCCCAGCGACTGCGGCGACACGGGTCGGGTCGCCAAGGGCCACGCTGAAGGGCATGCCCGGCGGGAGCCGTCGGGCGATGCCCCGAAGCGCGGGCAGGCTCACCGCGCCCAGTGAGCCGGCCGAGGGTTCCTTGGCATCCACGATTTCCGCCCCACCGGCAACCGCCGGGGCGACCTCCGCCGCCGACCGCACGCTCACCAATAGCCGCATCCGCGCTCCCTTGTGAGATGCTAAGGCCCGGATATGTTGGGACTTGAGAAGTTAGCTCCAGCGGACCACGGAGGGGAGGCGGCGTGAGGCTGGACGGGAAGATCGTGCTGGTGACGGGCGCCTCCAGCGGGATCGGCCGCGCGATCGCCCTCGGATGCGCGCGAGCCGGCGCCGACGTCGCGGTCACGTTCCGCGGGAACGCGGCGGGAGCGGAGGAGACGGCCCGGGGGATCCGGGCGCTGGGCCGGCACGCCGAAGCGCTGCGCGTCGACATCAGCCGCGACGAGGACATCGCGGCGCTCGGCGCGAGCGTGCGCGAGCGGTTCGGACAGGTGGACGCCTGGATCAACAACGCCGGCGCGGACATTCTCACCGGGACCGGCGGCCGGCTCTCGCGGCTGGAGAAGCTGGACCTGGTGCTCGCGGTGGATCTCCGCGGCACGATCGTCGCCTCGTGGACCGCGGTGGAGATGATGCGGGAGCGCGGCGGCGTCATCATCAACATGTCCTGGGATCACGTCTCCCTCGGCATGACGGGAGAGAACCCAATTCTGTACTCGGCGGCCAAGGGCGGGATCGCGAGCTTCAGCAAGTCCCTCGCGCGCGCCGTGGCGCCCAACATCCGGGTGAACATCCTGGCTCCGGGCTTCATCGAGACCACCTTCGGCGAGCTGGCAGACGAGGCCTGGCGCCGCGCGGTCGTGGACCGGACCCCGCTCCAGCGCTGGGGCACGCCCGAGGACCTGGTGGGCGCGGCGGTCTTCCTCGCCTCCGACGAGTCCAGGTTCATGACCGGGCAGATGATCATGGTCAACGGCGGGGTAGTGATGTGAGCAGCGGATCAGACACCTGAAGGAGCGCATGATGCCGGCCACGAAAGAGAAGACCTACAACGACGCGGAGATCGCCGAGCGGCTCAAGGCGCTGCCCGGCTGGTACTACGAAGACGGGTGGATCCGCCGGGTGTTCAAGACCGACGGATGGCCGACCACGCTCATGCTGGTGAACGCCGTCGGCTACCTCGCCGAGGCAGCGTACCACCATCCGGACCTGACGGTCACTTGGGGACGGTTGACGGTGAAGCTGCAGAACCACGCCGCGGGGGGCATCACCGACAAGGACTTCGAGCTCGCCCGCAAGATCGAGGAAGTGGTCCTCTGGCGACCGAGTGGGGGCGCGCTCGAGGGCACCCCGAACAAGTGGGTGCGTCCGGGGGAGCCACGGTAGCTCCCGCCGCGGACGTTCCCGCCAGAGTCCTGTTCGTCACCGGGCG
>DAIPLK010000021.1:0-20861 GCA_036769285.1 Gemmatimonadales bacterium
GGATCCAGCCGCGAGGCCTTGCTCGCGGGATAGAGGCCGAACAGCACGCCGGTGAGGATCGACGCGAGGATTGCGGCGATGACCGAGGCGAGCGGCACCGTGGCCGGGATCGGGGTAAAGGACCGGACTCCCCAGGCCACCAGCGCGCCCAGCGCCATCCCGATCAGGCAGCCGATCAGCGTGAGCGTCGCGGCCTCGACCAGGAACTGGAACATGATCTCGCCGCGGGTGGCGCCGAGCGCCTTCCGGACCCCGATCTCGCGGGTGCGCTCGGTGACCGAGATCATCATGATCGCCACGACGCCCACGCCGCCCACCATGAGCGCGACGCTCGAGAGGGCGATCATCACTACGAAGAACCCCGCGGTGATCTTGTTGAACGCCTCCAAGACCCGGTCCTGCGTCACGATCGCGAAGTTGCTGGCGTCGGCGGGCTTGAGCCCGCGCGCGCTCCGCATCGCCGCGGTCACTTCATCCTGGGCCTCCGCCGTGGTGGCCGCCCCGGTCGGCATCACGGCGATCTCCATCCAGCCGCGCTCGTAGTCCGCGACCTTGGTGAACACGGTATGGGGAATGGCGAGCCGGGGCTCGTTCGCGTTGCTGAAGAGCGATGCTGCCTCGGCGTGGAGCCCGATCACCTGGAACGGCTCGCCGGAGATCTTGATCGTCTTCCCGATCGGATCGCGCCCGGGGAACAGCGACTCGGCCAGCTTGTCGTTGATCACGGCCACGCGGGCCGCCGACGCGTACTCGACGGGGGTGAACGTGCGCCCCGCGATGATGTCGCCCCCGTTCACCTGGATGTAGCTGGGGCTGAACCCCGCCATGTTCACGCTCTTCAGGTTCACGTCGCCGAAGCTCACCGGGCCGTTGGTGTACTCGCCGATGTTCACGTCGCGCACCGAGGGGAGCCGGCGAATGAGCTCCGCCTCCTCCAGCGTCAGCCATGGCATGCGCCGCCACGGCGACGTCTCGTCCGAGCCGTCCGAGACGTCGAGCCCGCCGCTGAAGTAGCGCTGGACGTAGAAGGTCTTGGGCCCGGCCGACTCCAGGATGGCGGTGATGCTGCGGTTGATCCCCGTGATCGCCGAGCCCATGGCGATCACGACGGTGACCCCGATGGCGACGCCGAGCACGGTGAGCGCCGCGCGGACCTTGTTGGCGCGGACGGAATCGAGGGCGATGCCCACGCCCTCGGCCATCCGGCTCAGGACCGTGGTCGGACGGGTTGGCGTCATTCGGCCCTCAGCGCGATGATCGGGTCGAGCCGGGACGCCCGGCTGGCCGGATAGACGCCCGCGGCGATGCCGACGCCGATCCCGAGGACCATCCCCACGACGACCGACCAGGGTGCGACGGCGGCCGGGAGCGGCGTGAGCGCCTTCACGACGAACGCCAGCGCCAGCCCGAAGCCGATGCCCAGCATCGCGCCGGCGGCGGACAGGGTCGCGGACTCCACCACGAACTGGGCCAGGATGTCGCGCCGGCGGGCGCCGAGCGCCTTCCGGATGCCGATCTCGCGGGTCCGCTCGCTCACGGCCATCAGCATGATGTTCATGATCACGATGCCCCCGACCACCAGGGAAATGGCCACCAGGCCGGGCAACGCCAGGAAGAGGATCTTCGAGATCTTCTCCCACGTACCCAGCGCGCCCTGCGCCGTCTGGAAGGCGAAATTGTTCCCTTGCCACGGCTTGAGCCCGCGGCGGCTGCGCATGATCGCCTCGGCTTCCCCCATGGCGCGCTGCATGGAGGTCGGGTCGTCCGTGCGGACGATGAGGGCGTCCAGGATGTTGATGGGGCAGATGAGCCGCCGTGCCTGCGCGCTGAACGGCATGACCGCGAACTTGTCCAGCGAGAGGCCGAACAGCGTGCCCTGCTTCGCCACCACGCCGATGATCCGGTAGGGCAGCCCGCCGATCTGCACCGTCTTGCCCACGGGGTCCAGCCCGGCCAGCAGCTTGTCGGCGAGCTCGTGGCCCACGACCACGACCGGCAGCGCCGTCTGCACCTCCTGCGTCGTGAAGGCCCGGCCGGCCGTGATCTCGTAGTTTCGGATCCCGAAGTAGGACGCGTCGGTGCCGACGAGGTGGATGTCCTTGGCCACCTTGCCCTCGTAGTGGACCGCGACCCGGTCCTCGCAGAACTTGGCGAAGGTGGCCGGCGTGCGGAGGCGCTCGCGGACGTAGTCCGCGTCGGCGTAGCTGATCCGCGGGCGGCGCCGCCACTCGAGCCAGACGTCGTCGGTCACATTCCCGGTCACGATGCTCGGTCGCTGCCGCAGCTCGAAGGTGTTGGCGCCGACGAGGGTGTTGGCGAACCGGTCCACCATGTACCGGTTCATGCCCTGCACGATGGAGACGACGGCGATGAGGAAGGTGACGCCGATCAGGACCCCGATGAGCGAGAAGAAACTCTTGAGCTTCTGCGCCCGGATCGTCCGGAAGGCCATCCCCACCGCCTCGAGGAGCCGCATCTAGGCCGCGGCGCCCCGCGTGAGGCGGTCGCTCTCCACCCGGCCGTCGCGCAGCACCACGACCCGCTCGGCGTGCGCGGCGATCTCGGCCTCGTGCGTCACCATGATGACCGTCTGGCCCGCGGCGTGCAGGCCGGCGAAGACCCGCATGATCTCCGCGCTGGTCACGCTGTCGAGGTTTCCGGTGGGCTCGTCGGCCAGCAGGATCGAGGGGTCGTTGACCAGGGCGCGCGCGATGGCCACGCGCTGGCGCTGGCCGCCGGAGAGCTCGTTGGGGCGGTGGTCCATCCGGTGCTCCAGCCCGACGCGCTCGAGCGCCTTCGCCGCGCGCTCCCGCCGCTCGCGTGTCCGGACCCCGGCGTAGACCAGCGGCAGCTCGACGTTGTGCAGCGCGGTGGCGCGGGGGAGCAGGTTGAACGTCTGGAAGACGAAGCCGATCTCCCGATTGCGAACCCGCGCCAGCTCGTGGTCCGAGAGGCGCGAGACCTCCTGGCCGTTGAGCCAGTACTCGCCGCCCGTCGGGGTGTCGAGGCAGCCGAGCAGGTTCATCAGGGTGGATTTGCCGGAGCCCGACGGTCCCATGATCGCCACGTATTCGTTGCGCCGAATGTCGAGGTTCGCGCCGCGGAGCGCCAGGATCCGCTCCTCGCCCATCTGGTACTCACGGGTCAGCTCGCGGATGCGGATGATCTCGCTCATGATTCGGCCGCCTTCTTCGCCTTGGTGGTGTCCACGGGACTCACGCGGGCGCCGTCCTTCAGATCGCGGATCGCCTGGTAGGTGCCGGCCACGATCGTTTCGCCGTCCCGGAGCCCGTCCACCACCTCGAAGTACTCGTCGCCGGCGATCCCGACCTTGACCGGCCGGAAGGTCGCGCGGCTGTCCCGCACGACGAACACCCCCTCGGCCTCCTTGCCGAGCCGTTTGATCCTGGTGGTGTCCACGTTCGGGTTCTCGCTCGGTACCCGCTCGTGGTCGCGCACGGTCAGGGCGATGATCGGGATGCTGAGCGCCCGGCTCCGGGTGTCGGTGACCATCCGCGCGGTGCAGCTCAGGTCCGGCCGAATGTCGCGCGGCGGATTCTCGAGCGTGACCTCGACGTCGAAGTCCACGGCCCGGTCGTTCGAGCCCGAGGCGGTCTGCGTCGCCGTCAGCTTGGCGCTGTGGCTGATCTCGGTCACCCGGCCGACGAACGTCGTGTCGGGATAGGCGTCGATCGTCACCTGCACCGAGTCGTTGGGCGAGAGCCGCACCACGTCGGTCTCGTCCACCTGGACTTTCGCGAGGATGATCGACAGGTCGGCGATCGTCATCAGCAGCCCGGTCTCGCGGGAGAACGTGCCCGGCACGGCCACCTCACCCTCCTCGACTGCGAGCCGCACCACGCGGCCGGCGATGGGCGAGGTGAGCCGCGTCTTGGCCAGGTTGTCCCGGGCCTCCTGCAGGCTGGCGCGCGATTGCTCGAGCTGCGCGCGCGTGGCCTGGTAATTCGCCTGCGCCACCTGATACGAGGTCTGCGCCTGCTCGGCTGCCTCGGGCGCGATGAGGTTGGGGCCGAGCTGGGTGAGCTGGCGGGCGCGGTTCCACGCCCGCTCCGCCTGGTCCAGCGTGGCCCGGGTCTGCGCCAGCGTGGCCTCCGTCGATGCCACGAGGCCCTGCGCCCGCGACACGGCGGCCTGATACTGGGCCGGGTCGATCTGAATGAGGAACTGGCCCTTGGAGACCGGGTCGCCCTCCCGGACGGCGATGCGGATGATGCGGCCGGTGATGTCGGCGCTGATGTCCACCGAGGTCTTGGCCTCGATCTTTCCGCTGGCGGTCACCGCGCTCACCAGGTCACGCCGGGTCACCTGTTCCATCCGCACCTCGGTGCCGGCGTTCTTCTTCTTCCTGATCTGGTAGGCCACGACCCCGCCCGCGGCCAGCGCGACCACCGCGACGATCAGACCGGCTTTCATCCCGCGCGACATGTGCGTTCCTCGTTAGCGAAGGGGACGACCGACCGCGGCCTCGAGCGCGGCGACGGCCTTGTGGTAATCGTACACCGCGTTCACGTAGTCGCCTTCGGCGCGCTGGACCGCGTTCTGCGCATCCGAGACCTCCAACGACGTGCCGGCGCCGAGCCGATAGCGATCCCGTGCCAGCCGGAGCTGGTCGCGGGCGGCCTCGCGGTTGGCGGCTTGGACGTCGATCGCCTGGTAGGCCGTCTGGAGGCCGAGGTAGCGGGCATGGACGTCGCTCCGTACCTGGAGGCGGCGGGCACGGGCGCTCTCGTCCGCGTCCTGCTCCTGGGCGCGCGCCTGGGACAGCCGGAGAGAGCGGCCGAAACCGGTGAAGATCGGCAGCGAGATCCGGAGACTCGCCTGGAATGGCTGGCCCGTGTAGTCGAACGGGAAGACGTTGTTCCCGTCGCGGATCTGCTGGCTCACCGGGTCCAGCAGCAACGTGCCCTGGTCGTTGAGCCCCGCGGCGGCGAAGCAATTGGTGATGACTCCGCCGAGCCCCAGCGCGGAGCGGACCTGGTTGTTGTACTGGCAGTCGGCCGCCTGGGTCTGAGCTCCGGTCAGCGTCTGGTTGATCAGGAAGTTCTCGTCGGTGTACTGCTGGGTGAAGCCGCTCCACCCCGCCTGCGCCGAGAGGGTCGGCAGGAATTCGCTCTTGGCCGAACGCACGCCATAGAACGCCGCGGTCCGCCGGGCGCGGAGCGAGCGGAGCGCCGGATTCTGCTGGTCGGCGAGTGCCAGCAGCGAGTCCAGCTCGAAGGCCGGCGCCGTCACGGGAAAGGAGTCGCTCAGCGCGATCTGGTCCACCGGTACGGGCGGCTCGACCCCCATGCGCCGGAGCAGGTCGAGCTTGGCTTCATTCTCCGCCTGGACGGCGCGGAGCAGCCCCACGTCGCTCTGCCCCTTGATCACCTCCGCCTGGCGCACATCGAGCAGGGTGGCCTGGCCCACCTGGTAGCGCGCCTTTGCGAGCGTGAGGAAGTCCGCGTTGCGCACCACCTGCTGGCGGGCGACCGCCACCTGGGCCGTCGTCTGGAGGCTCGTCAGGTACTGGGTCACAATCTCGGCTCGCAGGTTCACCCCGGCACCGCTGATGTCCTCGTCCGTCGCCCGCTGCAGCGCCTTCTGCTCGGCCGGTGCCGTGAGCACCCGGCCGTTGAGCTGCCACTGGAGGCCCAGACTGTAGCCCGAGGTCAGGAACGCCGACGTTGGAAACACGAAGCCGCCGCCGAAATTCGACTGCCCGGAGCCCGTGTAGCCCAGGTCCGAGGAGACGTTCAGCGAGGGCAGCAGGCTGCCGTAGGCGTTCCGGACACCCCACTTGGCCGGGCCGGCGTCATTGAGGATCTGGCGGTAGGCGGGACTGTTGGCCCGCGCCTGCTGGAGCGCTTCGTCGAGGGAAAGGGTCACCGCCGGGGCCGTGCGGGGTGCAGCCGTCGAGTCCTGCGCCGTCGCGATGCGCGGGCAGAGCGCGACCAGCGCGAGGAAGCGGAACCAGCGAATCATGGGTGAGGCCCTTTTCGGTTTGGATGTGACCGGGGCTCAATACGAGCCCCTCGCCGCCTAGGTTTCAGGTTGCGACGAAGCATTCGTTCAGCGCTGCATGATAACGACTTGGAGGAGGGGTCCTACTCGGCTCTAGTGACGACGGTACCTTTGGCCGGCAGCTCGACTCGTTCCAGCCGGCCATGGGCGTCGGTAATCAGCAGTCCGGCGATCTCGCCGCTCAAGGCGATACGCCCCGCGCCTCCGGGGGTGCCGGACTCGCGTCGCGCCGTGAACGTCGCACGCTTGCCGGAGCGCGGAAAGATCGCGGTGAGCGTGCGGCCTGCGGGGGTCGCGAGCTCCGCTACGGGGTGGTAGAGCGAGAAGACGGCGTCGTCGAGCAGCACGACGTCCGGTCCGCCCGGCAGCTCGCGGCCGGACTCCGAACCCTTAGCCAGCGTTCGCACGATGAGCCGCGCGCCCGAGCCGGCCGCGAGGATGACGGTGACGGCGCCGGCGCTTTCCACGTCGAGCTGAAACTTGGCCAGCGTGGAATCGGGGGTGCGCTCGAGGCTGGCGGCCAGGCGCGTGGCTGGGGTGGTGGACGGATAGCGGGCGGCGGCGATGATCGTCGAACCGGGCAGCCCCCGGGCGCGGGTCGAGCGGAGCGTGAACTCCTCTCGGCCGATCTCCTTGCCGCCCTGCTTGACCACCAGCTTGGTCTCCAGCGGCTCTTGCGCCGCCGCCGACAGAACGGGCAGCAACATCACGAGAAGCGCGGTGCTGCGCATGCCTTCTCCCTCAGGCTCCGGTCAGACTGCTGCTGATCCGGTCGAAGATGAATCTATACAGCAGCTCCCCTTTTTGGGCGGATGCCAGGCTCGGGAATCCGACCGACCCGGGTGAGCCCTGGGGGAGCCGGCGGGTCTGTCCCGGGCGGTACCGGTCGAGCATCTCGGGGGTGATGGCGAAGTCCTGTGCCAGCTCCATGCGCACTTGCTCGGGAGCGAGGAACAGCAGCAAGGAGGTATCGAGCTCGCCGCCCTGGATAGGAGCGCCCGGCCATTCGAGCAGCGGGCCGAACTCCAGGCTGAACACGTCCATCACCTGCACTGTCGCCCCGTCGGTCCGGATCGTGCTCAGCGCTTCGAGGTGGGCCTCGCTGGCCTGCGCGGTCAGGATGACGAACTCCCGGACGCCTGCCCCGTGCTCCCAGGACTCGATAAGTTCGTTCATGACCCGATGCAGCGTGCGGCGCCGTAGTGATGCGCCGCCCGGGAAGGCAGGGGCGGACGCGTGGACCCCATACTCCACCGTCGGCGCCCGCAGGATCGCGAACTTGATCGACAGGTCATCGGCGAGACGCTCCACGATGGTGGTGTCGCAACCGAGCGGCAGGTGGGGACCGTGCTGCTCGGTCGTGCCCACCGGCACAACCAGGCCCGGCCGCTCCTGCAGCCGCTCGCGCACCGCGCCGGGGGTCATCTCCTTTATCCGCCAGGGGCGTCCGGGTTGAGTCATCGCGCGTGGTGGTGGATGGTGGTAGTGGTCGCCGCCGGAGCTGCGGCGGCGGAGTGGCTGCGCCGCCCGGCATGGGTGTGGGTCGCGGCCGCGGCGCTGGCGGCGCTCACAACCGTCTTGGCGGGGCGACCCGGGGCCAGCTGGCGCCGCCGAGGGCTGGTCGCCGCCGTGGCCGGTCTCACGGCAGCAATGGCCGTCGCGCAGTGGCGGCTCGCGGCGATCGAGGGCCACTGGCCGGAGCACCGCAAGCGTCGCGTGGACGCGGCCTCCGAGCGGCTCGCGGGCGAGCTCCACGCCGCCTACCATCGCGCCGAGCGGCTTGCCGAGGCCGCCGCCGCTGCCGCCGGCACCGCCGACCGCGAGACCGCCTTCGGGCTGCTCGACCGGCTGATGCCGGCAGGCGGGCCCGAGATGAGCGTGGTGGTGCTCGACGCCCAGGGCCTCCCGTGGGCCTGGGCCGGACGCCATCGGTTGCCGCCGACGACCCGGGGAGACTCCATCGGCTCGCGAGCGACTGGATATTACGTCGAGCTCGAGGCCAGGCGCCACACCCGGGATGGTCGGGCCGCGGTGGCGGGCGTCCTCATCTGGGCCCACCCCGCCGTTCCGGACCGGGGTCGCAGCCTGGCGGAGCTGTTCCGGGTTCGGACCGAAGTCGGCCTCACGGTGTACCCTCCGAACACGGCGCCGGACAGTGCCGACGTCTTCGACTACGAAGAGCCCACGACCGCCGGGCCGCGGCTCCTGTTCAGCGTGCGCCCGATCCCGCCGGAACAGGGCACCGCCAAGATGCTGGCGTATGAGCGCGGCAGTCGTGCCGTCACCTGGCTGGTGCTCGCTGTGCTCGCCCTGGGACTCAGCGTGGCTACGCGGCCGCTCGAGCGCATCGCGCTGCTGGCGACCCTCGTCTGGCTGGCGGTACGCGCCCCGGTCGGCCCGGCGCTCGGGCTCCAGCCGCTGTTCTCTCCAGCCACCTTCTTCCGCCCGCTGCTGGGCCCGCTGTCGGGGTCCGCCGGCGTGCTGGCGCTGGCGGGCATCCTGCTCACGATCGGTGGGGTGTGGCTCTGGCGGCTGCACCCGCGCCGCCGGTGGTACGGCATCGTGCTCGGTGCGGGGCTCCTGCTCGCCGCGCCTTACCTCATCAGCAGTCTCGGTCGCGGAATCACCCCGCCGGCCGACGGTGTCTCGACCGGGCTCTGGCTGATCTGGCACCTGGCCCTGCTGGTCTCCGCGTCCGCGCTCATCGTTCCCGCCGCCGGCCTCTTCCGCGGCCCGGCCTCGGATGATCGCGTCTGGTGGCACATCGCCCTCGGGGTCGCGATCGCGCTGGCGGCCTCGGCGATCGGGGTCCTGGTCTGGAGCCCACGTGGTGGCTGGCCGGACTGGTACACCTTCCTCTGGACGCCGGCCCTCCTGCTCGTGGCCCTCCCCGGCCCGCGCTGGGCCGTGATCAGCGGCATTGCGCTCGTGGCCGGGAGCTCGTCGGCGCTGGTGACGTGGGGAGCGGAGCTGGCCGGCCGAGTGCAGGTGGCGCAGCGCGACGTGGCCCGCCTGGGGGACGAGCCCGATCCGCTCGCCGTCCCGCTGCTCGAACGCTTCGGCGAAGACGTCCGGCGAACCGCTGCGCCGGAGACCGCCTCCGAGATGTACGCGCTCTGGCGCGGATCGGCGCTGGGGTCGCAGGGGTACCCTGCTTATCTCGCGCTGTGGTCCGCGCGCGGCTCGCTCCTGGAGGAGCTGGCGCTGGATTCGCTCGACCTGCCGCCGTCGCTGCTTTCGACCATGGTGCGTGGCCTGCCCCCCGCCGACTCCCAGCGGGTGAGCCAGCTGCTCAGGGCGCCCGGCGTGCACTACATCCTGATGGTACGCGTCTCGCCCGACGTGATCATGACCGCTGCGATCGGACCCCGGTCCGAGCTCGTCCTTCCCGGGCGAGTGGGCCGCCTGCTCGACCCGGGGGGCCAGCAGTCACCGCTCTACCGGCTCACGCTGAGCCCGCCCACCGACCCGTCCGCGGCCACTCCGCGCCCGCGCTGGCGACGCGAGGGCTGGTCGGTGCGGAACGATTACCCGCTCGAGCTCCCCGGCGGCCGCCGTGTGGTCCACGCCGCCATCGATCTGCGCGGCCCCGTCCCACTCCTGGTGCGGGGCGTGCTGGTCATCCTGCTCGACGCGGCGGCGCTCGGGCTGCTCTGGTTCGTCGCCGAGCTGATCACGGGCGTGCGGCTGCGCTCGCCGCGATGGCTGAGCCTGGCCCGCTCGTTCCGCATCCGGCTGGCCGTCACGCTCGGCGTGTTCTTCCTCCTGCCGGCCGTCGGCTTCGCCGGGTGGAGCTTCGCCCGCCTGGCCGACGAGGTCGAGCGAGGCCGTGACCTGCTCATCACGCAGACGCTGCGCGACGCCGTGCTGACTGCGGGCGAGCTGGTGCGGGGTGGGAGTGGGGTGCCGGTCGAGCGGCTGCGAGAGCTGAGCCGCCGCATCGACGCCGATCTCGCGCTCTACCGGGGAGGACGCCTGGTCGGCACGAGCACTCAGGTTCTCGAGGATCTGGGGGTGATGCCGCAGCTCATGGATCCCGACGCCTACCACGCGCTCGCGATCGACGGCGAGCTGGAGGTGACCCGTGACGGCTTCATCCCGGCGCTGGCGGAGCGCGTGGGCTACCGGGTCATCCAGACCGGTGATCCCACCGACATCGGGGTGCTGGCTACCCCCCAGCTCGCCGACGACTCCAGCCTGGCGGTGCGCCAGCTCGATCTCGCACTGGTGCTGCTGCTGGCCACGCTCGCCGGGGTGGCCGCGGCGTTGGTGGGCGCCCAGCGCGCGTCGCGCGCGCTCTCGCGCCCGGTTGCGGAGCTCCGCCGGTCGGCGCTGGCCCTCGGCCGCGGCCAGCCGATGCCGTCCCATGCGGACAAGCCGCCGCTGGAGTTCGAGCCGGTCTTCGGCGCGTTCGAGCGAATGGCGGCCGACATCCGGTCCAGCCAGCACGCGCTCGAGGCAGCACGCCGGCGGACGGCCGCGGTGCTCGCCACCGTGGCTACCGGCGTCGTCGGCATCGATCCCGCCGGACGGGTACTGATCGCAAACCGGCGGGCGGTGGACCTCGTGGGGGCGGAGCTCGAGGAGGGTGCGCCGTTGCTCGAACGGTTAGGGTCCGAGTGGGACTCCTTCACGGCGGCGGTGCGGCGATTCCTCGACCATCCTGCGGCGGACGACACGGGCGAGCTCGAGGCCGGCGGCCGGCGCATCTCGTTCCAGCTTGCCTCGCTCGAGCCAGAGGTGCGCGGCGTGGTGGTCGCGCTCAATGACGTCACCGACGTCTCGCGGGCCGAGCGGGTGTTGGCGTGGGGCGAGATGGCCCGACAGGTGGCGCACGAGATCAAGAACCCACTCACCCCCATGCGCCTCGGCCTCCAGCACCTGCGGCGGGTCTACCGCGACCGCCGCGCGGACTTCGACCGCACCTTGGAGGACACCGCCGAGCGGATGCTGGCCGAGATCGATCGGCTGGACACGATTGCGCGGGCGTTCAGCCGGTTCGCCGCGCCGGCGGACGACATCCAGCCGCTGGACCGGATCGACCTCGGGGTCGTTGTGGGGGAAGTGATCCAGCTGTACCGGCTCGCGGAGGAGGAGTGCGCGGTTCGTTTCACCAGCCAGCCGGGAGCCTACGGGGCCGCCAGGGCGGACGAGGTGAAGGAAGTAGTGGTGAATCTGCTCGAGAACGCCCGCACGGCCGGCGCGCGCGCGGTGGAGGTGGCTGTCGGGCCGGGGCGGATCGAGGTGGCCGACGACGGCACCGGCATTCCTGCGGACCTGCTGCCGCGCATCTTCGAGCCGCGCTTCTCGACCACCACGAGCGGCTCCGGGCTCGGGCTGGCGATCGTGCGCCGGCTGGTCGAGGGCTGGGGCGGCCGGATCGATGTGGAGAGCGCAGTGGGGCGGGGGACCAGGGTCGTGGTGCACCTGCTGGGGATGGGGGCCCGCTCGGAGGCCGGGGAGTCACCCTGAACGCAGTGAAGGGGACAGGCCCCGGGTCATGGCCCCTTCGCTTCGCTCAGGGTGACTCCTCGGCCACGCCGCCTCGCCGTCCTACCGCAGCCGCCGGCTGAGCTGCGCCCCCATCGCGGCGATGAGTGCGTCATCCTGAGTCGGGGAGCTCCGCATGACCTGGATGGCCGCTTGCAACTGGCGGTCGCTCGGGGCCTTCCGGCGGAGCACGGCGTCGCTGCCGAAGAACGCTCGCGCCAGTTCGTTGCCCAGCTCCTCCTCGACGAATCCCCTGGCCGGGTCGTAAGTCGCGCGGTCCAGAGGCACTCCGGCCTCCTGCATCCGCGCGAAGAGTGCGTCAAGTCGCTCGGGCGTTACTGTGGCCGGGACGGGCTGTCCCGGTTGCTCCGCCCGCAGCTCCGCGGCATACCCGGCGATGACATCGTGGAAGCGGGTCATCTCGGCCCCGAGCCTGGCGGCGAGCAACCGCTCGCTCTCGGGGCGCCGCATCGCGCGCACCAGCAGATCGGGCAGGATTCCGCTCGCATCGGGAACGACTCGCCCGCGGCTGGTGAAGAAGATGTGCGGCCGAGTGGCCGGCGTCCGGTTTGCCGGTCCGCCCGTGCTGTCCGGGCGGGGCCGCTGCACGGTGCGACCGCTGGGCGTGTACCACCGCGCGGTGGTCAGCTTGAGCGCGACCTCGTCGCCGATGGGGTAGGTCGTCTGCAGCACACCCTTGCCGTAGGTTGGCGTGCCGACAACGACCGCGCGATCGTGATCCTGGAGCGCTCCCGCGATCAGCTCGGCGGAGCTGGCGGTTCCCCCGTTGACGAGCACCGCGAGCCGCAGATCACCCCAACTGCCGGGCGCCTCCGCGACATAGGTCTTGACCCGAGCGGACGACCGGCCGACCGAGGTCGCCACCGTGTCGCCCGGCGCGAGGAACAGGCCGGCCACCGCGACGCCTTCACGGATGAGCCCACCGGGATTCGAGCGGAGGTCGAGCACCAGAGACGTCATCCCCCGCGCGACCAGCGCGTCCACCGCCGCCCGGAGCTCGTCGGACGCGCCCTGGCTCATGCGCCGAAGCGCGATGTAACCCACCTTGTGCGCCAGGAGGACCCCGTGCGAGGCGGCGGGCACGTGGATCTCGGTGCGGGTGAACCGCCGGACGACCGGCTGGCTTGCGCCGCGAGGCCGCACGACCACCGTCACCGTGGGGCTCGGTCCGCGCCGGAGCGCCTCGTCCAGCCGCTCCGCCGGCCAACCGCTGGTGTTCGCGCCGTTGATGCTGAGGACCTCGTCGCCGGGGGCGATCACGCTGCCGCCTGCCCGCCCCTCCCAGCCGGATTCCGCGGGGCCCCGCTCGAGATCGATCTCCGTGCCCGTTATCTGCCGCTGGTAGTCGCGATAGGAATCCTCGACCAGCAGCTCGGCATACGGGTCGTGCAACGTTCGCACGAGCGCGTCGGCCGCCTGCTGGTACAGGTCGCCCTCGCCGAGGGAGTCGAGGTAATGCCGATGGATGGCGCCGACGACGCTCTCGAACAACCGCGCCTGCTCGTACACGCCGCCTTCGGCCGACGGCTGCGGGCGAAGCAGCCAGCCACCGCTCAGAAAGGTGACTACCAGAAGGGAGGCGAGAACTGCCCAGCGAGCTGGGGGGAAGGATTTCGTCATCGCGAATGGCTCCCGCACATTGCGTGAAGGTCTGCCGGATGCGTCAGTGGCGGAGGCGAGACTGCGGGATGAGCGTCTCGGGGAGAGGCTAGAGCAAAACGGAGGCCGCCACTGGTCCAGGGCGGGGCGGGATTCAGCTGCGGATCGCGGCCTCCAGGACGCCCGGGAGTCCGGCCCATCCGGCCCCGCGTTCCACCGCCGTGAGGCGCCGCACCAGGGCGGCGGCCGAGCGGTGGCCGGGGACGTAGACGGGCCTGAGCTGCAGGGTGATCGGCTGTCGGATCACCGCCTTCTCGATTCCCTCCAGCATGACGGCGTTGTGGACCCAGCCCAGGCCGCTTTGGGTGTGGCCGGCATCGGCGCTGGGATGGCCGCCCCAGGGCGCCGAGCCGATCGCCGAGAGCAGCGCCGGCCAGGCGTTGACCCCCACGGCGCCATACCGGAGCTGCGCGATGGCACGCTCGACCGCGGTCCCGAGGTGCGTGTCTGCCTGCGTCAGCGGGTGGACGATGATCGTCGCCGACAGGGTGCCCCAGACGCGCTCGTTCACGAACCCGATGGCCTGGTGCAGATAGTCGAGCGGGTCGGTGCTCCCGACCGCGACTTCCCCGAGCACGGGGCAGTACGACTCGGAGGTGAAGAGCGGCTCCCAGCGGCTCGTCGGATCGAGCTCGGGGATGATGGTCCACGGCAACATCCCTGCGACCCTGGCGCCGATGGTGCGGAGTCCGGTCCGGCGGGCGGTGAGTTCCTCCCAGCGTTCCGCCGTCCCAGGATAGTACGCCATCCGCAGCGGGGCGAGAGCAAGGGCCTCCTCCAGGTGTCGGAGGAACGCATCGCGCTGCGTCCACCCGCGTGGCGTCACCAGCAGCCGGGGCGTGTGGCAGTTGACCGCGGCGTTGTGTACCATCGCCCCCGCCAGGGCCTGCGCCTGGAAGGCCAGTTGGCGGTCGAGGTAGGGGCCCGGCACGATGAGCACCGGCGATACTCCGCCGAGCTCGGACGTGATCGCCTTTCCGTGCGGAACTTGTTCGAGCGTTTCCGGAGCGCCGCTGATATGGATCTCGTCGATGGCGGGGTGGTGGCTGAGGTAGCTTCCCGCCTCCCAGTCGCCGTGGACGACATGCAGGAAATCCCTGGCGATCGCCTCGGCGAACGCCTCTTCCACCAGCGGCCCCAGGTAGGCGGTGAGCGGGTGCAGCTTGAGGAGGCAGACCTTCCCCTCGTTGAACATCTTGGTGAGCACGTCCTGGATCGGCGCGCCCGCGGCGGTGCCTCCCCCGAGGACGAGCACTACGCGCCCGGCCTCGAGACCGCGCTTGTAGAACGCGCCTTGAGAGGCGAGCACCTCCCGGTCGCCGATGCCGGCCCGCATGTGGACCTCCACGCGGGTGGCGGGCAGGAGCAGCGAGTCCAGCGTGCTGCCGGGGAATACCTCCACGGACAGCCGGCCGTCCACGGTCCGTCCCGGATCGCCGAGCGGCATGGCATGGCGGCGACGGAGTGCGGACAGGGCTTCGATGAGGAGGCGCAAGTGCCGCATGACCGGCCACGGTCCCAGGAACCACTCCTCGGCCTCGAGCGGCGTACCGAGGATGATCCGCTTGGCCCGGCAGCACGCCTCAACGCTGCGTGGCACCGTCCGGGCATAGCCGGAACGCATTGCGCGCAGGAGCTCGAGTCGCCGATCGATCGAGAGCGCAGTGAAGCTCCGCGCCGAGTCACGCAGGCGAGCGGCGCAGCGATCCATATGCTCGCGCGTGCTCGGCGCAGGAGCGGGTGGCGCTTGAGCGGCGGCCGGTCCACTGGAGCGCGAAGGTCGCGACATCTCGGGTCCCGATGCGGCCCGCAGGTCCGGGCCTTGGGTTTTGACGGGCAGGGATCAAGCTATGATAAGGTAGCTGCCGCAGTCGACGCCAGAGCGGCCGAGACCCTCACTTCGAGGTTCCCATGCGCCTGATGTGGCTCCTCCCCCTCCTCGCCGCGCCGCTCGTGCTCGGCCGCGAGGCGCCGATCCCGCCCGGCTACGTCGGATACACGTTCTGCCGGAACGGCCTGGCCGAGACCTGGTTGCGGGCGGACCTGGTGGGTACGCCGCAGGCCGCGGAGGTGCTCGCGCACGAGGCGGTGCACCGGCGCCAGGCCGGCGAGGCGGTGACCTGCGAGGCGTTCTTCGGCAGTCTCACCTCGGCCCGGCGCGTGATCGAGGTCGAGATCCCGGCGTATTGTGAGGAGCTCACGGTGGCCGTGGCCCGCGGCGCGGCGCGCGACGCGATGCTGCGCGACTACGCGCTCCGCATCTCCGCGCAATCGGGCGCAATGGAGAACCGGCTGGACGTCCTGACGATGCTGCGGCGGGCGTGCGGGCGGGTGGGGCAACCTTGACGGGGGGCGAGTCGGACCGCATCTCTGACACTAAGGCCCCGGTCGTTCTGCCCCCCTAAGGAGATTCGTCCATGGCGACGCGCCCGCCGACCCGCGAAGAGCTCATCCAGCAGGACGTCCAGGATCTTCACCGGCTGGGCTACGCCCAGCAGCTGTTCCGCGAGATGGGTGGGTTCTCCAACTTCGCCATCTCCTTCTCGATCATCTCCATCCTGACCGGGGCCGTGCTGCTGTACGGCTACGGGCTCAAGTTCGCGGGCCCGATCATCAACTCGGTCGGGTGGCCGGTGGTCAGCCTGTTCACGCTGTGCGTCGCGGCCTCGATGGCGGAGCTGGCCTCCGCCTATCCGACCGCGGGCGGCCTCTACTTCTGGGCCTTCCGCCTCGGCGGCCGCACCTGGGCGTGGACCACGGCGTGGCTCAACATGATCGGCCAGATCACCATCACGGCGGGGATCAACGTGGCCGCCGCGATCTACATCGTGGGCGCGGTGACCAGGATCTTCGGCCTCCCGGCCGACCAGGCCGTGCCGCTCTTCGGCACCATGACCAACTGGTACTTCTACGTCTTCGTCATGGTGCTGATCATGATCCCCCAGATCTACATCAACATCACCGGGATCAAACTGACGGCCAAGCTCAACGACTTCAGCGTCTATTGGCACATCGGCGGCGTCGCGATCATCGCGGTGCTGCTCACGGTGTTCGGTACTCACCACAACAGCCTGGACTTCCTGTTCTCCCGCGGCACTGTCGTCAACCCGCTGGACGCTTCGTCGGCCGATCTCGGAACCGGCACACCCCAACCGGCACTCGTCTTCGGCGACTTCAAGTTCGCTTCGCCTCTCTTCGCGGTCTTCCCGGGCCTTGCCGGGCTCTACCAGGCGGCGCCGTTCGCGCTGGTCTTCGTGCTCGGGCTGCTGCAGGCCCAGTGGACCTACACCGGCTACGACGCCTCCGCCCACGTGGCGGAGGAGACCATCATGGCCCGGAAGAACTCGGCCTGGGGCGTGTTCCTCTCGGTGGCGGTGTCGGCGGTGGTGGGCTACGTGATGCTCATGATCTTCACCTGGACGATCCCCAACGGCGACGTGGCCACCACCGCCAACGATGCCTACCCCGTGCTCCAGATCGTCTATGGCAACCTGGGCACCTTCTTCGCGAATCTGATCGCGGTGATCATCGGTGGCGCGATGTGGCTCTGCGGGTTGTCATCGATCACCTCCATGGCCCGGATGTGGTACGCCTTCGCCCGGGATGACGGGATGCCCTTCTCCTCGCTCATCAAGCAGGTGAGCCCCACCCACCGGACACCGGTCTGGTCGATCCTCATCACCAGCATCCTGTCGGTGTTGATCTGCCTCTACGCCTCGGCCTACTTCGTGGTGACCTCGATCAGCGTGATCACGCTCTACCTGGCGTACATGTTCCCCATCTACCTCAACTGGCGGAACAAGCGGAAGCGGATGGGAGAGTACACCACGCCGGAGACCGCCCCGTGGAGCCTGGGCGGCTGGGGACCGCTGCTCAACGTGATCTCGATCGCGTGGGTGGTCTTCCTCACGGTGATCTTCAGCCTTCCGCCCAACGAGCTGGTGCTGTGGACGATGCTGGCGTTGACGGTGGGGTTGATGTTCTACTGGCAGGTATCGGCCAAGCGCAGCTTCGTGGGGCCGACCCGGGCGGACGAGCAGGCGCTGCGGAGGCTGGAGGAGGCGATGGGAGAGAAGCACCACGGCACGGCCGCCGGCTAGCTGACGAAGTCAGGCCTCCTCAGCCCGCGGCTCAGCGGCCCCGTGGATTGGCGGGATCGGCCCGCAAGGTCGAGTCCCGCCAGATCTCGATGGACGCGAGGTGGCACGCCTCGACGAACTTCCTGGCCGGATGCGAGCCGCGCTGCAGCAGGGCGTGGAGCATCTCGTGGCGAACCAGCCACTCCTCGCCGAGGGCGTTGGCCGGCAGGTAGATCCGGTTGCCCTGCCGGACCCACCAGGCGTGGGCGGTCGCGCCGGTGAGGCCGATCGCCCCGCTCGGCGCGTCCACCGCGTAGAACCTCACGCGGCTCATGTCGCCCTTCCGCCCGGAGCACGCCTCGGTCTTGCGCCACCACTCGGTGTAGAGCTCGAGCGTCGGCACCTCCCACGCCCGCTCGAGGGGTGCCAGCGGCGCACCTGCCGCCCGGGGAACGGCACAGGCGGCGATTGACGACAGGAATAGTGCTCCAGCGATCCACCCGCGCATCGGCCGTCTCCCGCGATCAGCTCGCGTCTCCAGGTACCGGGCGGCGGGCAGGGGGTCCGCCCGCCGCCGGCGTCCAGCCATAACCTCTCCGGGACCTCACCCGGTGCCCGGCATGCTCGCCCGTATCCGCTCGGCCGCCATCCTCGGCATCGACGCCTATCCCGTCGAGGTCGAGGTGGACATTAGCAGCGGTCTGCCCTCGTTCGCCACCGTCGGACTGCCGCAGGGCGCGGTCCGCGAAGGGCGCGAGCGGATCGGCGCGGCACTGGCCAATGCGGGCTTCGTGCTGCCGCTCAAGCGGATCACCGTCAATCTAGCGCCGGCGGACATCCGCAAGGACGGCTCGGGGCTCGACCTGCCGATCGCGCTCGGGGTCCTGGTGGCAAGCGGCCAGCTGCCGGACCAGGGGCTCCGCGACACCATGGTCGTCGGGGAGGTCGGCCTCGAGGGCGATCTTCGCCCCGTCCGCGGCGCCCTGCCCATGGCGCTGGCCGCGCGTGCGGCCGGGTGCCGGGCGCTGCTGTTGCCCCATGATAACCTGGCCGAGGCGGCGGTGGTCGAGGGGCTCGAGGCGCGGGGGGCCCGGACGCTGGCCGAGGTCTGCGCGCATCTCGCCGGCGACCTGATCCTCCCGCCCGCCCAGATCGACCTTGCGGCGCTCATGGCCGAGCGGCGGCGGGACGACTGCGACTTCGGCGACGTTCGCGGCCAGGCGGCCGCCAAGCGCGCGCTCGAGGTGGCCGCGGCCGGCGCCCACAATCTCCTCCTGATCGGCCCGCCCGGGGCCGGCAAGACCATGCTGGCGCGGCGGCTGCCCACCATCTTGCCGACGATGACCCTCGATGAGGCGCTGGAGACCACCAAGATCCACAGCGTCGCCGGAGTGCTCGAGGGCGGCCGATCACTCTGCGCCGTGCGGCCCTTCCGGGCACCCCACCATACCATCAGTGACGCGGGTCTGATCGGCGGCGGCTCCGTGCCGCGGCCCGGAGAGGTCAGCCTCGCTCACGGCGGGGTGCTGTTCCTCGACGAGCTGCCTGAATTCCGCCGCAACGTGCTCGAGGTGCTGCGCCAGCCTCTCGAGGATGGCGTCGTGACGCTGAGCCGTGCCGCGGTGAGCCTTTCGTTTCCTGCACGATTCATGCTCGCGGCCGCGATGAATCCATGCCCGTGCGGCTACTTCGGCGATGCCGTCCACGC
Organism: Gemmatimonadales bacterium; assembly: GCA_036769285.1. Taxonomy (GTDB): domain Bacteria; phylum Gemmatimonadota; class Gemmatimonadetes; order Gemmatimonadales; family GWC2-71-9; genus CAVVWJ01. The sequence goes on from DAIPLK010000021.1 coordinate 18,982, forward strand.
CTGCCGCTGCACCGAGGTGGACGTCGAGCGCTACCGCTCGCGGATCTCGGGCCCGCTGCTCGACCGGATCGACATCCACCTCGAGGTGCCCACGGTTGCGTACCGGGACCTGGTCGGCGCCGGGGCCGTGGAGCCGAGTGCCGCCGTGCGGCAGCGGGTCGAGCTCGCGCGGATTCGGCAGCGCGAGCGGTTTCTCGACCGACCGGGTCTCTACGCCAACGCCCACATGACTTCGCGCGACCTTCGCCGCTACTGCCCGTTCTCCGAGCCGGTCGAGCGGCTCCTGCGCGAGGCGGTGGGTCGGCTGGGGCTGTCGGCCCGGGCGTACCACCGGGTCTTGAAGATTGCACGCACCATCGCGGACCTGGTGGGTGAAGACGAGCTCACCACGACGCATGTGAGCGAGGCGATTCAGTACCGGAGTCTGGACCGGCGGAGGCAGGTGGCGGAACCCAAGCGCAGCGGCTCGGCCTCCCCTTGAGGGGGCGGGCGAATCTCTCCGATAAGGCGAACAACTCAGGCGAACAACTCAGGCGAACCACAAGGCGGCCCGCACTCCCTGGGGAGTGGCGGGCCGCCCGGCGCACTGGTTACCCGGAGTCGGGGAATTCACTTCCCCGTTCTTCTTCCCGTGGCCACCGCCTAACTGTGGCGTTTGCGGTGTGGCCTTGGGAGCTCCGGCTTCCATCCCCAAACGGTTCGCGGGCCGTTTGGTTCACCAGCGCGAGCGCTGCAAGTCCGGCTGAATCGCGGATCAACCTCTTGCACGGCACGCCGCGGCGCCGCTGCGGCATGGGCGAGGCACGCGATTGGCCTCGCCACTCCAGGCCGAAAGTGATTAGCTCTCCGCTTGGCGACGCCAACATAGGAAGCCGTACGCGTCCGCGCAAGAGTCGAAATTGTTATCCCCAGCCGTGCACATTGCGCACATATCCACAGCGCCCACTAGTCATCGCCGCGAGGCGGGCGGCGCTCACGCTTGGTGGCTGCGCGCCGCCGCTTGCTCTCGAGCCGCGCCGCCTTCGCCGCCCTGGAGGGGCGCGTGCGCTTCCGCACCTTGGGCACGATCAGCGCCTGGGCCACGACCTCCCGCAGTCGCTCCGTCACCTCCTCGCGGTTTCTGAGCTGGCTGCGCGAGCCGCTCGACACCAGCCGCAGCCGTCCGGAGCCGTCGAGCCGGCTCGCGAGCCGGACGAGCAGGCGCTGCCGCTGCTCCTCGCTCAGCGCCGCCGAGCCCGCCACGTCCCACCACAGCTCGATCCGCGTGGAGGACGTGTTGACGTGCTGGCCGCCGGGTCCGCCCGAGCGCGACGCGCGGAACTCGAGCTCCGCGAGTGGCACCCGCAGGGCGGGGGAGACCTCCAGAACGGCGGCGTCGGGCATGCTGGAAAATAGCCGCGTCCGGGCTCTCACTTGGTGCCGTACCGCATTACGTTACTGCCCATGACCGACCTCGATCTCCTGCGGCGCCGCCTGCTCGGCTACGGGCGGGTGCTGCTTGGCTACTCGGGCGGGGTCGACTCCGCGCTGCTGGCCGTCGTCGCCCGCCAGGCGCTGGGGCCTGAGCGATTCCTCGCCGTCGTCGGTCGGAGCGCCTCGTACCCGGAGACGCAGTGGCGGAGCGCCGTCGAGCTCGCCCGCCGGTACGAGGTCCCGCTGCTCGAGGTCGGCACGGACGAGCTGACCGACCCGCGCTACCTCGCCAATCCCACCGACCGATGCTACTTCTGCAAGACCGAGCTGTGGACCCGCCTCGGCGAGGTGGCACGGGCCCGCGGCTTCGACACCGTCATCGACGGCACCAACGCCGACGACCTGGGCGAGCACCGGCCGGGGCTGCGGGCCGCGGAGGAGCACGGGGTGCGCTCCCCCCTCGCCGA
>DAIPLK010000021.1:20961-26151 GCA_036769285.1 Gemmatimonadales bacterium
CGCCTGCGGAGCGAGTGGGGCGCCGTCACGACGTTCTTCGTCGGGCTCGGGTTCGCCGCCGTGGAGCTCGATCCCGCCGGCTATCGCCGCGGTAGCCTGCTCGCGCTCAGCCCGCACTCGCCGCCCGCCTGATGCGCCTGTTTGCCGGCATCCCCATCGTCGACGAGGCGAAGCGGGAGATCGTCGCGCTGCTCGGCCGGCTGCGCGAGAGCGGCTGGCCGGTTCGGTGGGTGCAGGAGGAAGGTCTGCACCTCACGCTCAAGTTCTTCGGTGAGGTGGCGCCGGAGCGGCTCGAGGTCATCGAGGAGGCGGTGCGGTTCGCCGCCCAGGGCGCGGGCCCGCTCGCCCTGCGATTGGAGGCCCTCGGGGCGTTTCCGAGCGCGGCGCGCCCGCGGGTGCTCTGGATCGGCATCGAGGGGCCGTCGGCGTTGGAGCTGCTGTACGACCGGCTCGAGCGTGGCGGGGAAGCAATCGGCTTTGCCTCCGAGGGCGCGCCGTTCCAGCCGCACGTCACCCTCGGCCGGGTCCGCGAGGGCCATCGGCTCCCGGCGGGCGGGCTCGAGGAGTTCGACGCCGCCTACACGCGGGCACCGTTCACCGGGGGGCAGCTCGTCCTCTACGAGAGCGTGCTGACCACGAAGGGGCCGAGGTATCAGGCGCGCCTCACGCTCGAGCTGTCTGCGTGATGGGCTGCCTCACGGCGCCGTTCAAGGTGTTGGGCTGCCTGGGGCTCATCGCCGCGCTCGCCGTCGGTTGGCTTTACCGCGACCGGGTCGCGCGCGAGGGGCGCCGGCTGCTTGGCCGGTTTGAGTGGACGGCGGCGAGCGCCCCGGCGTCTTCGCGGGGGCGCCCAGGGGCGCGGGCGCTCGAGACGGCCCGGGCCAAGATCGATTCGCTCAACGGCTGGCGGGCGGACTCGGTCGTGCTGTCGCCGTCCGAGGTCGCGTCGCTGATGGGGAGCGGCCTCGCGCCCGCCTTCCGGAAGGAGCTGGACTCCCTTCAGGTCGAGCTGCTCGAGGGCGAGGTCCGGGTGCGGGCGCGGCTCCGCACCGCCCGCCTGCCGGCGGAGCTGGTCGGTCCGCTCGCCGTCGCGCTCCGGCCCAACGAGCCGGTGGAGGCCACGGGTTCCCTCCGGGTCACCGGTCCCGAGGTGGGCGAGTGGGCGGTGAGATCGTTCCAGATCCGCGACATCCCGGTGCCGGCGACGGCGGTGCCGCGCCTCGTCTCGCGGGCCCTCGGTGATCCGGGCCGGGAAACCGTGCCCTGGAAGGTGCCGGCCGGCGTCCGCGGTATCCGCGTCCGGCCCGGCGGTGCGACTCTCTACGGAGCCCCACGCCCATGAGTCATCGGGTTCTCATCGTTGACGACGAGGCCGGCATCCGCCAGGCGCTCAAGCAGGTGCTCGAGTACGAGAACCTCGACGTCCGCGTCGCGGCCTCCGGCGGCGAGGCGATCACGCTCTACTCGGAGTTCCGCCCGAACCTCGTCTTCCTCGACGTCAAGATGGCCGGGCTCGACGGGCTCGAGACGCTGACCCGGCTTCGGAACCTCGACCCTCGGGCCCAGATCGTCATGATCTCGGGCCACGGCACGATCGCCACCGCGGTGGAAGCCACCCAGCGCGGCGCGTTCGACTTCCTGGAGAAGCCGCTCGATACCGATAGACTCCTCCTCACCGTGCGGAACGCGCTCGCCCATGCCGAGCTCGTCGGGGAGAACGCCCGGCTCCGCGAAGTCGCGGAGAGCCGGTACCAGATGGTGGGCACCAGCGCGGCGCTCCAGCGCGTGCGCGAGCTGATCGCGAAGGTCGGGCCCACCGCGGCGCGCGTCCTGATCACGGGGGACAACGGCACCGGCAAGGAGCTGGTGGCGCGCGGGCTGCACGAGGCATCCCCCCGGCGCGACCAGCCGTTCGTGGAGGTCAACTGCGCCGCCATTCCCTCGGAGCTGATCGAGAGCGAGCTTTTTGGCCACATGAAGGGCTCGTTTACGGGCGCCTTCGCCGACCGGGCTGGTAAGTTCGAGCAGGCCGACGGCGGCACCTTGTTCCTGGACGAGGTGGGCGACATGTCGCTCTCCGCCCAGGCCAAACTGCTCCGCGTGTTGCAGGAGGGGGTCGTCACCCGGATCGGGGGCTCCAAGTCGATCCAGGTGGACGTGCGCGTGCTGGCGGCCACCAACAAGGACCTGGAGGGGGAGATCGCGGAGGGCCGCTTCCGGGAAGACCTCCTCTACCGGCTGAACGTCCTGCCGATCGAAGTGCCGCCCCTGCGCGAGCGGCTCGAGGACGTGCCCGCGCTGGTGGCGCATTTCGCCGAGCAGCTGGCCGCGAGCGCGGGGGTCCCCGGCAAGAAGTTCGCCGAGGACGCGGTGGCGCGCCTCCAGGCGCGGGTCTGGCCCGGCAACGTTCGCGAGCTCCGGAACGCGGTGGAGCGGGCGCTGATCCTCGCCCCCGGCAAGGTGGTGACCGGCGCCGACATCGACCGGCTGCTGCCGGGCGGCGACAGCGGCGGACCGCTCCCGGCCACGCCCGGCGGCGCGCACACCTTCGAGACCTTCAAGCAGGAAGCGGAGAAGAACTTTCTGATCCAGCAGCTGCGCGAGCACGACTGGAACGTCTCCGAGACGGCGCGCGCGCTCAAGATGCCCCGCTCGAACCTCTACAAGAAGATCGAGCGCTACGGCCTGACCCGGGAGTCGACATGAGCGAGCAGCCGAGAGATTGGGACCGCGAGCTGGCGGACATCGACCGTGCCATCGCCAAGCAGGGGAGCGTCCCGCAGGGCGGTGCTCCACTGCCGGCGCCGGTGCCGGCGCCGCCTTCTGGAAGTCGCGCCCAGGTCCCGGGCGTCGCGGCGCCGGTGCGCCGGCGATCGGTGGCGCTGACCTGGTTCTGGGTGCTGCTGGCGCTCGCCCTGGCCGCGGCGCTCGCGCTCTGGCCGTACCAGCGGTCGTGCGGATTGCAGCTCGTCTTCTTCCTCGGCGCCGCGGGGGTCACGGCGCTGATCGCGCTGCTCGGTGCGCTGGCGAGCTGGTCACATCGGCGTGGGTTCGCGCACGTGGTGTCGCTCCTGGTCATCGTCTGGGCCGCCGCCATCGCGCTGCGCGAGGTTCTGCCGAGGGTGGGCTACGCGAAGACGAGCCTGCACTGGACGTGCGGAGCGGCCCCGGCGGGGCCCCCGCCTGCGGGACCGGCCCCGACGGCACCGTAGCGGACCGTATCTCGACGGCTCGATTCGACGTTCATCCTTCTCCCAGGGTCCTATGGCCAAGACGTTCCGCAATCTCATCGCCGGCGAGTGGGTCGCGCCCAGCACGGGCGCCTATTTCGAGAACCGCAACCCCGCCGACACCGCCGACCTGATCGGCCGCTTCCCCGAGTCGGGCGCGGCCGATGTCGCCGCGGCGGTCCGCTCGGCCAAGCGTGGCTTCGCGCTCTGGTCGAAGACGCCGGCGCCGGCGCGGGGGGACGTGCTCCGTCGGGTGGGCGACCTGCTGGTCGAGCGCAAGGAGGCGATCGCGAACGCCATGACGCGCGAGATGGGGAAGGTGCTGGCCGAGACCCGCGGCGACGTGCAGGAGGGGATCGACACCGCCTATTACGCCGCCACCGAGGGGCGCCGGCTCTTCGGCCACACCGTCCCCTCCGAGCTGCGGTCGAAGTGGGCCATGAGCTGGCGCCGTCCGATCGGCGTGGCCGGGTTGATCACGCCGTTCAACTTCCCGCTCGCGATCCCGACCTGGAAGATGTTCCCCGCGCTCCTGTGCGGAAATTCCGTCATCATCAAGCCGTCCGAGGACGTGCCGCACACGGTGCACCTCCTCGTCGAGATCCTGCTCGAGGCGGGCCTTCCGCCTGGGGTCGTACAGCTGGTCCACGGGCGAGGGGAGACGGTGGGCAAGGCCCTGGTCGAGCATCCCGAGGTGCCGCTCATCTCCTTCACCGGGTCCACCGAGACCGGGTCGATCATCGGCCAGACCTGCGGACGGATGCACAAGCGGCTGTCGCTCGAGATGGGCGGCAAGAACGCCATGATCGTGATGGACGACGCCGACCTCGATCTGGCCCTCGAGGGCGTGTTGTGGGGCGCCTTCGGCACCACCGGACAGCGCTGCACGGCGACCAGCCGGCTGATTCTGCACCGCAAGGTGCACGACCGCTTTCTGCGCCGTCTGGCGGAGGCGGCCGAGGCACTGCGGCTGGGCGACGGGCGCGCCGACAAGACCGACGTCGGCCCGCTCATTCACCAGGCGGCTCGCGAGAAGGTGGAGCGCTACGTGGAGATCGGGCGCCAGGAGGGCGCCGAGCTGGTCACCGGCGGCAGGGCGCCCGGCGGCCGGCTCGCGGGCGGCTGGTTCTACCGGCCGACGGTGTTCGCCGGCGTCCGCCCGGGCAGCCGCCTGGAGCAGGAGGAGATCTTCGGCCCCGTCTTGAGCGTGATCCGCGTCCGCTCCTTCGACGAGGCGGTGCGGGTGAACAACGGGGTCCGCTACGGCCTCTCCAGCAGCGTGTACACCGGGGACGTGAATCTCGCCTTCCGCGCGCTGCAGGAGCTGGACAACGGCATCACCTACGTGAACGCGCCGACGATCGGGGCGGAGGCGCATCTCCCGTTCGGCGGCGTGAAGGCCACCGGGAACGGGCATCGCGAGGGCGGCTGGGAGGTCTACCAGTTCTACTCGGAGACCAAGGTGGGCTACGTGGACTACTCGGGCCGACTCCAGCGCGCGCAGATCGACACGTACGACGTGTAGCGTAACGGACCGGTTGCGCGACGCTTTACCGGAGAGTAAGGTTCGTCAGGCTTCATCTTCAGCAACAACGCCGCGCCGCTGCGCGAGCCCCGCCCCATTCAGTCCGAGGTCGAGTCGAATGCGTCCGATGCAGGTTGGTGCCGGCAGGCGGGGGCCCTCGTTCGATGAGGGGTCGCTGGACCAGTATCTCCGGGAGATCAGCAAATACCCGCTGATCCCCCAGGAAGAGGAGGTGAGGCTCGCCCAGCGGATCCGCACCGGCGAGGCCGAGGCGCTCGACAAGCTCGTGCGCAGCAACCTCCGCTTCGTGGTGTCGGTGGCCAAGAAATACCAGAACCAGGGCGTTTCCCTCGCCGATCTCATCAACGAGGGCAACCTCGGCCTGATCCGGGCGGCGCACAAGTTCGACGAGACCAAGGGCATCAAGTTCATCTC
>DAIPLK010000125.1:0-8183 GCA_036769285.1 Gemmatimonadales bacterium
GGCTACTCGTACGTCGGCTCGCAGTTCGTCTTCGGCGAGCTGGGCAAGCCGAACTCGAGCCTGGGGATCATCTTCGCGTTCCAGCTCCTGCCCGCCATCATCTTCGTGAGCGCGCTCTTCGCCATTCTCTACTACCTCGGCGTGATGCAGCTCGTGGTGCGGGCATTCGCCGTGCTGATGAGCCGGGTCATGGGGGCGAGCGGCGCGGAGAGCCTCAACGTGGCGGCCTCCATCTTCATGGGCCAGACCGAGGCCCCGCTCACGATCCGGCCGTTCCTCTCGCGGATGACCCGCTCCGAGCTGATGACCGTGATGACCTCCGGGATGGCCCACATCTCGGGGTCCATCATGGTGGCCTACATCGCGTTCGGGATCGAGGCGCGGCACCTCCTGACCGCGGTGATCATGACCGCGCCCGGCACCATCATGATGGCCAAGCTGTTCGAGCCGGAGACCGAGACGCCTGAGACGTACGGCACCGTCAAGCTCGACATGCCCAAGCAGGACGTGAACCTGCTCGACGCCGCGGCGCGGGGGACCAGCGAGGGGCTGAACCTGATGCTCAACGTCATCGCGATGCTGGTCTCGTTCGTGGCGCTCGTGGCGCTGATGAACGGCGGGTTCGCCGCCGTGCACCGCTACGCGGACTGGTTCCCCGCGAACCTGCAGACGGTGCTCGGCTGGATCTTCCGGCCGATCGCGTGGGCGATGGGCGTCCCCTGGCACGACAGCGGAACCATCGGGAGCCTGCTCGGCACCCGCATGGTGCTGAACGAGTTCATCGCCTACGCGCAGCTCGGTCCGATGAAGGCCCAGCTCGATCCGCGGTCGTTCACAATCGCGTCGTTCGCCCTGGCAGGCTTCGCCAACTTCGGCTCGGTGGGGATCCAGCTGGGCGGCATCGGCGCCCTGGCGCCCGGGCGGAAGCCCGACCTGGCCCGGCTGGGACTCCGCGCGATGCTGGCGGGCACGCTCGCCAACTTCCTCTCGGCTACCATCGCGGGCATGCTCCTGTGACCGCGACCGCCGCGCCGGCCCAACCGGCGATGATCGAGGAGGCCGCGGCCGCCGTTCGGGCGCGGCTCGACGGGCGCGTGCCGGCCGTGGCCATCGTGCTCGGCTCGGGCCTGGGGGAGTTCGCGGAGCGGCTGGAGGACGCGGTGAGGGTGCCCTACCATGACATCCCCCATTTCCCCTCGCCCACGGTGATCGGGCACAGCGGCGAGCTGGTGGCCGGTCGGCTCGCCGGGCGCACGGTGCTGGTCCAGAGCGGGCGGTTCCACATGTACGAGGGGCACCCCGCCTCGCTCACCGCGCTGCCGGTGCGGGTGTTCGCCCGGCTCGGCATCGGCACGCTGGTGCTCACCAACGCCGCCGGCGGCATCCGCCGCAGCTTCGGCTCCGGGACGGTGATGCTGATCGCGGACCAGATCAACCTGAGCTTCCGCAACTCGCTGTTCGGGCCCGTGCTCCCGGGCGAGGAGCGCTTCCCCGACATGTCCGATGCCTACGACCCCGCGCTCCGCGCCCTCGCGCGCGAGGTGGCGCGCCGGCGGAAGGTTCCGCTGGGCGAGGGCGTGTACGTCGGGCTGCTGGGGCCGAGCTACGAGACGCCGGCCGAGATCCGGATGCTGGAGCGGCTGGGCGCCGACGCGGTGGGGATGTCCACGGTGATCGAGGTGATCACCGCCCGCGCCGCGGGCATTCGCTGCCTCGGGTTCTCCGCGATCACCAACCCGGCTGCCGGGGTGACGCTGCAGAAGCTCCACCACCTGGAGGTGATGGAGACGGCCTATCGGATCGCGGGCGAGCTCGCCGCGCTCATCGAGGGGGTGGTGGCGGAGCTGTGACGGTGTGGTCGAGCGGGCCATGCCCCGCGCCGAGCCCGGGGGCGCGAGCGATGGCGCGGTGGACGAAGTCGAGCGCGTCCGCCACGGCGGTGTCGAGCGGCCGCCCCAGGGCGAGGCCAGCCGTCACCGCTGCCGAGAGGGTGCAGCCGGTTCCGTGGGTGGAGCTGGTCGCGATGCGCGGGCGGGTGAAGTGGCGGATCCCGTCGGGCGTCACCAGCACATCGGTCACGGTCTCGCCCCCCAGGTGGCCGCCCTTGACCAGCGCGGCGGCGGCGCCGAAGCCGAGCAGCCTCTCGCCGGCGCGCTCCATGGTGGGAACGTCGTGGACGGCGCGACCGGTCAGCACGGCGGCCTCCTCGAGGTTCGGCGTCACGAGCGCGGCGAGCGGCAGGAGGCGCTCGCGGATCACGTCCTCGGCCTCGGTCGTGAGGAGGCGGTGGCCGGAGGTGGCCACCATGACCGGGTCCGCCACCAGCGGCTGCCAGCCGTTCTCGCGGACCGCCTCGGCGACGAGCCGGACCAGCGACGCCTCCGCCAGCATCCCGGTCTTGAGCGCGGCCGGCGGGAGGTCCTCGGCGAGCGCGGCGAGCTGCGCGGTCACCATCGCCTCGCGCACCGCCTCGACGGCGCGCACGCCGCGGGTGTTCTGCGCGGTGATCGCCACGATGACCGATGTGCCGAACACCCCGAACTGCTGGAACGTCTTGAGGTCGGCCTGGATGCCGGCCCCGCCGCCGGAGTCCGAGCCGGCGATGGTGAGGGCGATCTTCATCCCGTGAGCACCTCCAAGGACGGCGCGCTGCTGACCACGATCCGCGATCTCGCCCGCCGGCGCGGCCGCGAGCGCCGCGGGCTGGCCCTGGCCGAAGGAGTGCGCCTGGTGGAGGAGGCGCTCGCGGCCGGGATCCCCGTACGCGGGGCGGCGGTCTCGCCGGCGTTGGAAGGTACTCCCCGCGGAAGCGCGCTCAAGAGCGCCCTGAGTGGCGGGGGCGTGCGCCTGGTCGAGGTAGCCGCCGCCGAGCTCGACGAGCTGGCCGACACCGAACACCCGCAGGGTGTGGTCGCGGTGGTGGAGCCGCGGGTCTGGTCGCTCGGCGAGATCCCGACGGGGCGGGGTGGCGTGGTCCTGGTGCTCGACGCGGTGCAGGATCCCGGCAACGTCGGCACCATGCTTCGCACCGCGCTCGGGTTGGGCGCAGCCGGCGTCGTGGCGCTCAAGGGCACCGCCGAGCTCACCAATCCCAAGGTGCTCCGCGGCAGCATGGGCGCCGCGTTCCGGCTGCCGGCGGTCTCCACGGACTCCCGCGGGTTTCTCACGTGGGCCGAGGAGCGCGGGGTGGAGCTCTGGGTGACCGCCGCCGATGGCGAGGCCCTCGGGCCACGGGGCGGCCGCGCTGCTCGCGCTGCCCGCGTCCCGCTCGCGCTGGTGCTGGGCAACGAGGGCGCGGGGGTGAGCTCCGCGATCGGAGCGGCGGCCAGCCGCCGGGTGGCGATCCCGCTCGCGCCGGGCGTGGAGTCGCTCAACGTGGCGGTCGCGGCCGGCATTCTTCTGCACGAGGTTCTGCGTGACGCCTGAGCTGCCGAAGGGGGGGGACCAACCGATCCTCGTGGCCTACGCCGGACTGCTGGGCGCGGTGATCGGCAGCTTCCTGAATGTCTGCATCCTGCGCTGGGGCGCGGACCCGAAGCAATCGGTCGTACGGCCGCGGTCCCGCTGCCCGAAGTGCGGTGGCGCCCTCCGCTGGTACGACAACATCCCGATCGTGTCCTGGCTCCTGCTTCGGGGCCGCTGCCGCGGATGCCGTGAGCCGATCTCCCCGCAATACCCCCTGGTCGAGCTGGCCGTCGCGCTCGCGTGGGCGTACCTGGCCTGGCGCCACGGGGTCGGCATCGAGGCGCTGCGCGGTGCGGTCTTCGCGACCATCCTCCTCGGCATCGCCCTGACCGACGCCCGCGCCTACGTCATCCCCGACGAGTTCTCCCTCGGCGGCCTCGCCTTCGGGCTGCTCTTCGCGCTCCTCGCCGGCCGCCAGCCGCTCGGCACGGCGCTCCTGGGCGCGGCGGTGGGCTTCGGCCTGCTCTGGCTGGTGGCGGTTCTGGGCGAGTGGATGTTCAAGCAGGAGGCGATGGGCGGGGGCGACATTAAGATGATGGCCATGGTGGGCGCATTCCTCGGATGGCAGGGCACCCTGCTCACCGTGTTCCTCGGGGCGCTGATCGGGAGCCTGATCTTCGTGCCGCTGGCGCTCATCGGGCGCAAGAAGCTGGTGCCGTTCGGCATCTTCCTCGCCATCGGGGCGGCGGCGACCTACCTGGTGGGCCCGGCCATCCTGACCTGGTACGGCGGCTACCTGGGGCGGGCGTGAGCCGGCGGCTTCGGATCCTGGTCGTGGCGCTCGTCGCCATCACGGCCGCCTGCCGCGGTCAGAGCCGCGGCGCCTCGGAGGACGCCGTGCTCGCCCGCCTGGTGGACAGCCTGCGCCCGCCGGTGGAGCGCGCCACCGGACTCGCCTTCCGCACGCCGCCCCGCTCCGCGCTCCGGTCGAAGGAGCAGGTGCGCGCGTACCTGATCGCCAAGCTGGAGGAGGAGCTGCCGCCGGCGCGGATGCGCGGGCTGGAGACCGCCTACCGGCTGTTCGGTCTGCTCCCCGACACGCTGGCGTTGCGCACGCTGCTGCTCGACCTCTACTCCGAGCAGGTGGCGGGATACTACGATCCCGACTCGGCGACCCTGTTCGGCGTGGCCGGGGCGGACCGCGCGCAGCTCCGCCTGGTGCTGGCGCACGAGATGGTGCACGCCCTGCAGGGCCAGTACCTGCCGCTGGACTCGATCCTCAAGTCCACCGCGAGCAACGACCGGCTCACGGCGGCGCAGGCGATCCTCGAGGGCCAGGCGACCCTGGCCTCGATCGAGGTGCTCGCGCCCGGGCAGGACGTGGCCCGGACGCCGCAGTTCTGGGAGATGTACCGGGACCAGGTACGCGAGCAGCAGTCGGCGATGCCGGTCTTCGCGCGGGCGCCGCTGGTGGTGCGCGAGGCGCTGATCTTCCCGTATCTCGATGGCGCGGAGTTCATGCACTGGTGGGACACGTCGGGGCCGAAGGACACGCTGCCGTACGGGCCGCGCATGCCGGTCTCGACCGAGCAGATCCTGCATCCGGAGCGCTATGCTCGCGGGGACGTGCCGGTGCCGCTCGCGTTCCCGCCCGACACCGGCGTCCTCTACGAGGATGCGCTGGGCGAGAACGAGATCCGGGTGCTGCTCGCCGCGCTCGCGGGCTCCGACGAAGTGCAGACCGTGGTGCCGATCGGCTGGGGCGGCGACCGGTTCCGGGTCTACGAGGCACCAGGCGGCCCGGCGCTGGCGTGGTACGTGGCGTGGGACGACCAGCGCTCGGCCGACCGCTTCCTCCGGAGCGCCGGGCCGGCGCTCCGGCGCACGGCGCGGCCGGGGTACCGGGCGGCGCTGGACAGCCTGTCCGTCGGCGGGCACCCGGGCACGCGGTACGTGCTCGCCCCGGTGGCGTGGGCGCGGTGGGGGGCGCTGCCGGAGGTGTCCGTGCCGTGACCCGGAATTCCGATTTCGCGCATGAGTCACCCTGAGCCCTTCGCTGCGCTCAAGGGCAGGCTCCGCGAAGGGGGCGTGCGTCGGGTCATGCCCCCTTCGCTTCGCTCAGGGTGACTCATGGGTGCACTAGGTCCCTCACCGCAGCGCGAGATTCACCAGAAACGCCGCCAGCCCCACCAGCCCTCCTAGCACATAGCCCAGCCGGACGATCAGATCGAGCTCCCGCTGGGTCACGTTCCGCACGATCTCTTCCATCCGCTGGGTCGAGAAGCCGAGCACCTTCTGCTCCACCATCTCCGGCACCCGGATCTGCTCGACCACGCGCGGGATCTGATCGTGCACCCACTGCCAGGTCGCCGCGGTGAGGCTGGTCCGGATGGCCGCGGTGGTCTCGGCGCCGAGCCACTCGGCCGGCCGGCCGATCGGCCGGGCGAGCAGCCGGCCGGCCACCTGGGCCACGCTCTCCTCGACCCACCGCTGCCCGGCCTCGCCCCCGAGCACGTCGCCCGCCGCCTGCGCCAGCCGCTCGGGCGGCACCACCCCCAGTACCTCGCCCCAGGTGCGGCGCTCGACCGTCGCGAGCAGACGGTCCACCGCCCGGGCCATGGCGCCCCGGGTGGCCGCGTCCCGGGCCACCCGCACCAGCCAGTCGCCCAGCGTCCGGCCCAGCGCCGCGCGCCGCTCGGGGGAGAACCGCCGCAGCCGCTCGGCGAGCGAGAGGCGGAGGAAGTTGACCACCGCGTCGTTGACCGCGCGGGTCACCTGGGCCTTCATCTGCGGCTCGGCCAGCGACTCCGCGAAGCGGTCGAACCCCTCGCTCTCGAAGCCGTCCACCAGGCGCTCGATGGTCCGGTCGGTCACCACCAGCTTCGCCAGCACCCGCTCGTGGAGCAGCAGGTCGCGGACGGAATGATCGAAGGCGGTGCGCAATGCGCCCTCGACCATCGCGCGGGCCTCCGGGTCGGCGAGCACCGCGCTCAGCCGCTCCAGCGCGATCGGCAGGTAGTCGGTGATCGCCTGCTCCAGCGCGCCGACGATGCCCGGCGGCAGCCGGTCGAGCAGCGGCTCCTCGTCGTGGGCCATGCGGTCGAGCTGGCGGTCCACGAAGGCGCGGAGCGTCCGCTCGAGGTCGTCGCCTTCCGCCAGCCGGCCCACCCACCGCTCGACCTGGCCCTGGAGCGCCGCCCGCCGGCCCTCGGTGAGCGAGTCGGCGAGCGGCCGGTCCTGCACCTCGAGGCGGATCCGCTCCACCCAACCGACCACCAGCCGCTCGAACTCCGGCGAGCGGGCATAGAGCGCGACCCGCGCGGCGACGCGCGGCGCCATCGCCGCGACCGCGTCGTCCAGGGCCCGCGCGAGATCGGGGCTCAGCTGCTCGCGGAGCGGGCCCCGATCCTGGTCGAGTATCGCGGTGAGGGCACCGGCCATCGCCTGGTCGAACGCCTGCCTCACCGCCGGGGCGCTCAGCCGCTCGGCCAGGTCCTCGGGGGTCAGGAGTCGCTCGCCGACCGTCCGCCCGATGCTGCGGGCGAGCCGCGCCTTGTTCTTCGGGATGGCACCCTGCAGCCGGAACCGGCCGACGCCTTTCGGTTCGTAGGGATGGAACAGCATCCAGATCGCGACCGCATTGGTGATGCCGCCGGAGATCGCCCCGACGCCGATCGTCACGGCGCCCTGGACCAGCGTCGCCTGGTCGAGAGGCGTCACGGCGTGCCGGGCGTGAAGATCTGGGTGAAGGTGTAGAGCGCGAGGCCCACCAGTCCGCCGACGAGCGCGCCGTTGATGCGGATGAACTGGAGGTCGCGGCCGATCTGCAGCTCGATGCGGCGCGAGGTCTCGTCGGGGTCCCAGGCGCTCACGGTGTGCGCGATCAGCTGCCCGACCTCGTGGCGGTGCTGCTCGACGATGCGGAGCACCGCGCCGATGATCCAGTCGTCGATCTTGCCCAGGAGCGCCTCGTCCTCGAGCGCGGCCGCCGCCAGGGCGGTGAGGCCGCGCTCGAGCCCGCCGGGCGCGTCCTGCTCGGCGGCCTCCACCTGCCGGTCGAGCACCTGCTTCAGCTCGCGCCACAGCGACTCGGTGAGCTGCTCGCTGGTCGGGTGGTCGAGCACCTGCCGCTTCATCGCCTCGGCGCGGGCCATGACTTCGGGGGACGCGCGCAGCTGCTCGATCCAGGAGCCGAGCAGGTCGTCCAGCTGCCGGCGCAGCGGGTGGTCCGGATCGGCGCTCACGCCGGAGAGCGTCCGGCCGATCCCGTCCACGATCTTGTCGTGCAGCCGGTCGTCCACGAAAGCCGGGACCCACCAGGGGCTCTCCTCCCGGATCCGCTCGCGGATCAAGCCGTCGTTCTCGGCCACCAGCCGCGCCAGGCCGCGCACCAGCCGGTCGAGCAGCTGCTGGTGGCGGTCGTTGACGGTGAGGAGCGCCAGCCCGTCGGCGAGCACCGGCGCGATCGGGCGGCGCTTGAGCGGCTCGATCACGCTCCGCTCGAGCAGGGCGCGGACGTCGTCGTCCGGCACCACTGCGGTGGCGCTCCGGAGGGCGCCTGCCGCCTGCCGCACGACGGTGCGCGCATGCCGGGGCTCGCGCAGCCACTCGGCGGCCCGGCGGCTCAGCCGGGCGGCCCGCAGCTTGGCTCCCAGCACCTCGGGCGAGAGAAAGTTGTTCTCCACGAAGTTGCCGAGACTGCGGCCGATGCGGTCCTTCCGCTGGGGGATGATGGCGGTGTGGGGGATCGGCAGGTTGAGCGGCCGGCGGAAGAGGGC
>DAIPLK010000126.1:0-8125 GCA_036769285.1 Gemmatimonadales bacterium
CAGTTCGGCATGAGCGAGCTGATCGGCCCGCTCGCCGTGGGCGACAAGGAGCAGGAGATCTTCCTCGGCCGCGAGTTCGCCCAGCGGCGGGAGATCAGCGAGCGCACCGCCCAGATGGTGGACGACGAGGTCAAGCGGCTGGTGGACGAGGCCTACGCCCGCGCCACCAGCATCATCTCCGACCACCGCGAGCTGCTCGACCGGATCGCCGACGCGCTGCTCGAGCGCGAGACGATCGACCGCGAGGATTTGGACCGGCTGGTGAAGGACCTGCCGTTGCCCCCGCGGGACCTCCCGCCGGCGGATGCTCCCGCCCCGACGTCGAGCGTGCCGTCGAAGCCCGGCGCGTCGCCGGCCCGCGCACCCCTGCTGGGCACCCCACCGGCCGAACCCGCCGGCGCGTGAATGTCACCCCGCTGGCGCTCCATTCGCCGCGCGCCGTGCGGGACACCCTCCGCGCGCACGGGTGGGACGACGGACAGGCGGCCGCCGCGGCTGGCGGCATTCATCCCTTCGCTTTTCATCTGACCGGACTGGACCAGGAGACCCTCGAGGCCCTGGTCCGCCTCTCCGGGTCGCTCGGCCTCGAGGTCCTCACCGGCGAGGGCTGGGCGGTCCTCGCCGGGAGCCGCTCGCGGCTGAGCGCGCTTGCTCGCCCTTGGCTGGTGCCGCCCGTCCTTTCGCAGCTGGCCATTGACGTCGGCCACGCGATGCCGGCCGAGCCGGCGCCCGCCTGGGAGACGGCGCATGGCCGCGTCGCGCTCGACCGGGCGGTCATCCTCGGCATCCTCAACGTCACGCCGGACAGCTTCAGCGACGGCGGCCGCTACACCGGCCTGGAGGCCGCGCTGGCGCAGGCCGACGCCTTGCTCGAGGCAGGCGCGGCCATGCTCGACGTCGGCGGCGAGTCGACGCGCCCGGGCCGAGCCGAATCCGTCCCGGTCGAGGTCGAGCTGGCCCGCGTGGTTCCGGTGGTGGAGGCGCTCCTGCGACGGCACCCGTCGCTCCTGCTCACAATCGATACGGTGAAGTCCGAGGTGGCCCGCGCGGCACTTGCCGCGGGCGCGGCGGCCATCAACGATGTGTCGGCGCTGCGACTCGATCCTGACATGGGCC
The DNA here is from genome assembly GCA_036769285.1 of Gemmatimonadales bacterium. Lineage (GTDB taxonomy): Bacteria > Gemmatimonadota > Gemmatimonadetes > Gemmatimonadales > GWC2-71-9 > CAVVWJ01. Next base: position 1,117 of record DAIPLK010000126.1, read on the forward strand.
GCGTCGTCGCCGAGGCCGGCGCAGGGCTCGTGCTCATGCATTCCCGCGGCTCGATCCTCGAGCTCTCCTCCTACGCGCACGCGACCTACGAGGACGTGGTGGGCGAGGTGATCGCCGAGCTGCGCGCAGCGCTTGCCGCGGCGTCCGCAGCAGGGGTGGCGCCTGACGCAACGGTGCTCGACCCCGGATTCGGCTTCTCCAAGACCGCGGAGCAAAATATCTTGCTGTTCGACCAGCTCGACGCGCTGCACGCACTCGGCCGTCCGGTGCTGGTCGGTCCCTCCCGCAAGCGATTCATCGGGGCCGTCACCGGGCAGCCGCTCGAAGCGCGCGACCGCGCCACCGCCACGGCGTGTGCCCTCGCGTGGGAACGCGGCGCGCGCCTCTTCCGCGTGCACGATGCGGCTGCCGCGCGGGACGCGCTCACCCTCGCCCAGGCCTTGGGAGGTCCGTAGTGCCGCTCGGGCAGCTGCCGTTCCCCACACCAGGCTGGCGGGACCTGCTCGAGATCCTGATCGTCGCGTACGTCGTCTACGCCATCCTCCGGTTCCTCGTCGGAACGCGCGCCCTCCAGATCGTGTTCGGCCTGCTGGTGCTGGCCGTGACCTACCTGTTGGCCTTCCTGCTCAAGCTCTCCATGATCACCTACCTCCTCGGGGTGGTCTTCACCTACGGCGCCTTCGCGGCGCTGGTGGTGTTCCAGCCGGAGCTGCGGCAGGCGCTCGCTCGCCTTGGCCAGACGCCCGTCTTCAGGCTGTTCAGCGCCGGACCGGGGCCCGCGGTGGCGGAGGAGATTGCGAAGGCGGTCGAGCGTCTCAGCCGGAGCGCCACCGGAGCGATCATCGCCATAGAGCGCGAGGTGCGACTGGACGAGTACCTCGAGTCGGGCACCCCGATGCGGGCCACCGTCTCGGCGGATCTCCTGGCGACGATCTTCAGCCCCTACTCGCCCATGCACGACGGGGCCGTGCTGGTGCGGGGCGAGGAGATCGTCGGGGCCGGATGCATCCTGCCGCTCACCCAGAATCCGGTGACCGACCGCTCGCTCGGCACGCGCCACCGCGCGGCGCTCGGCCTCTCCGAGGAGACCGACGCGCTGGTGCTGGTGGTGTCGGAGGAGACCGCCATCGTGTCGGTCGCGCGCGCGGGGGTGCTGCAGCGCGGGCTCAGCCCCGATCAGGTGGCGGTGCTGCTCGGCGGGCGGCGGACGGGTGAGGCGGGCCCGCCGGTCGTGCCCACCGCGTCCACGTGACGGCGCCGGGGACCAGGCCGCCTTACGCCGCGGCGGCGGCGGTGACGCTGCTGGTGCTCGGGGGCTACGTCCTCACGCTGGCGCCGAGCGTGACGTTCTGGGATGCGGGCGAGTTCATCGCCGCTGCACGGGTGCTCGGCATCCCGCACCCGCCGGGGACGCCGCTGTTCGTGATGATCGCCCATGTCTGGGCGACGCTCGTGCCGGTGGGCGAGTTCGCCGCCCGCACCAATCTGCTGAGCGCGCTCTTCAGCGCGGCCTCGGCGGGGTGCTTCTTCCTGGTCGCCCATGAATCCCTGCCCGCGGTCGAGCCCCATCTCCGGCTGGGTGGGGCGGCGGCCGGCGCGGTGCTGGGCGGCTTCGTGTTCACCAACTGGCAGAACTCCAACGAGACGGAGGTGTACGCGGTCGCCACGTTCACGATCGCCGCGATGTCGTGGCTCGTGCTCCTGTGGCGGCGGCGGCGCGGCCAGTCGCGCGCCGGGCGCCTGCTGCTCCTGGTCGTCTACCTGGCGGGGATCTCGATCGGCAATCACCTGCTCGCCCTGCTGGCCGGACCGGCGATCGTGACGTTCCTCGTCGCCACCCTGAGGAGTGATCCGGCGCCGGATCCCGCGGTCCGCCGCGCGGAATGGGGGCAGGTGACGGTGCTGGCTGGCGTCTGGGCGCTCTTGATCGGAACCGGGCTCGGCAGCACGGCGCTGGTCATGCTCGGGGCGGTCTGCTTTGCCGGGGCCGCCATCTTCGCGTCGCGCGGCGGGGCAGGGCGCTTCGCGCTCGCGAGCCTGGTCGTCGCCGCGGTCGGGGTCACGCCGTATCTCTACCTCTACCTTCGCTCCGCGCAGCATCCCCCCATCAACGAGGCGGCGCCCGCCACGTTCGATGCGTTGCTCGCGGTGATCCGGCGGGCGCAGTACCCGCCGCGCACACCGCTCGACGACCCGACCCTCCCCTCCGGTGGCGCCAACCCGGGCCGCTCGCTCGCCCTGCTCGGCGCGCAGCTCGGGGACTATGCGGTGTACTTCGACTGGCAGTGGGCGAAGTCGTTGGGTGGAATGCTGGGACCGCTCCCGGTCCGAACCCTCGTCACCCTGGTGTTCGCCTCGCTCGGCCTCCACGGGCTCTTCGCTCAGCGCCGGGGCGACCGCGCGGGCTGGTGGCTGCTGCTCATGCTCTGGCTGGTGACCGGTCTGGGGCTGGTCCTGTACATGAACTTCCGGCCGGGCTACGCCCGCTGGTACGACCTCTGGCCCGAGCCGGGCGACCACGAGGTTCGCGAGCGCGACTACTTCTTCGTCGTCAGCTTCATCGTCTGGGGGATCTGGGCGGGCATGGGAATCGGGGCGCTGGCTCGGCGGGCGACCGCGCGCGCGGGCGCGATCGCCCGGGCCGGCCCCGCCGTTTTCCTGCTGGCGGCGATACCGATCGCCCTCAACGGGAGCGCCGCCTCGCGTCGCCACGGCGCGGATGCACGCCTCGCCGGCGACTTCGCCTACGATCTGCTCAACAGCGCGCCGCCGTACGGCATCCTCTTCACCTTCGGCGACAACGACACCTTCCCGCTCTGGTGGGCGCAGGAGGTGGGGGGAATCCGTCGGGACGTGACCGTCGTCTGCCTGGCGCTGGCCAATACCGACTGGTACATGCGCCAGCTTCGCGACATGCCTCCGCGGCCGCTCGACGAGGCCGCGCTGCCGGCGGTCTGGCGCGGGCGGATCATCCCGCGTCCCGGCGGTCCCCTGCACACCATGACCGACTCGATGATCCAATCGGCCATGAGCGGCTATGCCGTCCGGGGCCGCCAGGAGGTCAGGCTCGGTCCGCTGACGCGGACGCTCGCCGAGGGCACCCTGCTGTATCCCAATGACATCCTCGTCCTCGGTGTGCTCCAGCAGAATCTCGGGCGTCGGCCCATCGTGTGGGCGGCGACCGCCGGCCGCAGCTTCGCGGGCCTCGGCGACTACGTCGTCCAGCGCGGGCTCGGGTTCGAGCTGCTCCCGGCTCGGCCCGACACGACCGCGTCGGACCTCGACCTGCACCGGCTGGCGGGCGTCCCGCTCGACGTGCCCACCAGTGAGCGGCTGGTATTCGATACCTATCGTTACGCCGGCCTGGTCGAGCGTGGCGGGGAGGGTCTCGAGAGCACCAGCGGCAGCGTCGCCGCCACCCTCGGGCTCCCGCCGGCGTTGCTGGTCTACGCCTACGCGACCCGGGGCGAGCGCGAGAAGCTCGAGCGGGCAGTGAACCTGGCCGCCAGACTCTCCGCCAACCCCGACCTGCGGGCAGCCCTCCGGGCCGTGGCGGACTCCGCCGCGGCGGACACGCCGGCCGCGCGGCGCTAGCGGCCCCTCTCCCCTGCAACAACGACCCAACTTCAAGTAAATTGGAAGGCTATGGACTTCCCGGCCCTCCCCGCGAGCCTCGCCAAGGTCCGCGAAACCGTGGCCCGGCACCAGGCCGTCGGCGGCTGGAGCCATCCGGTGCGGATCGTCGCAGTCACCAAGAGCCACGGCCCGGAGGCAGTACGGGCCGCGCTTGCGGCGGGGTTGACGGACGTGGGTGAGAACCGGGTGCAGGAGGCCCTCCAGAAGCAGGAAGCGCTCGCCGGCGTGGCCGTCGCCTGGCACCTGATCGGCACGCTGCAGCGGAACAAGGCGCGTCATGCGGCGGGGCGATTCGCGCTGATTCATTCAGTGGATCGGGCCGACCTGGCGGCGGAGCTGGATCGCCGGGTGAGCCCGGGCGAGCGCCAGGCAGTGCTGGCTCAGGTGAACTGCAGCGACGAGCCGCAGAAGGGCGGGGTGGAGCCCGAGGCGTTGCCTGCCTTGCTGGACGGATTGGGCGGACTGGAGCGGCTGGAGCTGCGCGGCCTCATGACGATGAGCGCGCTCACCGATGACGTCGCCGAGCAACGGCGTGCGTTCAGGCGACTGCGTGAACTGAGGGACGCCGCAGAGGCCGCCGGCCACCGGCTGCCCGAGCTCTCGATGGGGATGTCGGGTGACTACCCGGTGGCGGTCGAGGAAGGCGCGACGATGATCCGGTTGGGAACGGTGCTGTTCGGGGAGCGCGGGGCGTAAGTGAGGGATAACCGGAATGACCGTGGTCACATCGCTGTTCGATCGGGTACAAGCCGCCGCCCAGGTGGTGCGTGGGCGGAGCGCGCTGGTGCCGGAAGTCGGCATCATCCTCGGCACGGGGCTCGGCGGTCTCGCGCGGGAGATCGCGGTCGACGCCGAGGTGGCGTACCGCGACATCCCGGGGTTTCCGCTCTCCACCGTGGAGACGCACGCCGGCAGGCTGCTGCTGGGGCGCCTGGCCCGCCGTCCGGTCGTGGCGATGCAGGGCCGTTTCCATCGCTACGAGGGCTACGACCTTCAGCAGGTCACCTTTCCGGTGCGCGTCATGCACGCGCTCGGCGCGCGGACCCTGGTCGTCTCCAACGCGTGTGGCGGGATGAACCCGCTCTGGGGGCCGGGAGAGCTGGTGCTGCTCAGCGACCACATCAACCTGCTCGGCGATAATCCGCTCGTGGGCCCGAACGACGAGCGGCTCGGGCCCCGCTTTCCGGACATGTCCGCCCCCTACGACCCCGACCTTCGGGCGCTCGCGCGCACGATCGCGCTGGAGCTGGGGATCGTCCTGCGCGAGGGGGTCTACGTTGCGGTGCCGGGACCGAACCTGGAGACGCGGGCTGAGTACCGGATGCTGCGCGCGGTGGGCGCGGACGTGGTCGGGATGTCCACCGTACCCGAGGTGATCGTCGCCGGTCACCAGGGGATGCGCACGGTCGGGATCTCGATCATCACGGACCAGTGCCTCCCGGACGCGCTCGAGCCCGCGGACATCGGCAGGATCATCGCGACGGCCGGCCGGGCCGAGCCCGAGCTCACCCGTCTGATCACGACCCTCGTGGAGCGGCTCAGCTGATGGCGTTCCCCTCCTGGCCCGATCTCACGAGCGACCGGCTCGAGCAGGAGCTGCTCGAGCGATGGAAGGCGGAGGGCCTCTTCCGGCGGACGCTCGAGGCCGGCCGCGGCGGGGCACCATTCGTGTTCTACGAGGGGCCGCCCACGGCCAACGGTCGCCCGGGCATCCATCACGTTTCCGCACGGACGATCAAGGACCTGGTCTGCCGTTACCACGCGATGCAGGGGCAGGAGGTCACCCGCATCGCGGGATGGGACACGCATGGCCTGCCGGTCGAGATCGAGGTCGAGAAGGAGCTCAAGCTCAGCGGCAAGAAGGACATCGAGCGGTTTGGCGTCGCGGAGTTCAACGCCCGCGCGCGGACCAGCGTCTTCAGGTATCAGTCCGACTGGGAGACGCTGTCCGACCGCATCGGCTACTGGCTCGACTACGACCGCCCGTACGTCACCTGCAGCAACGACTACATCGAGACGGTGTGGTGGCTGCTGCGGCGGCTGCATGAGCGGGACCTGCTGTACCGGGGCCACCGCGTGCTGCCGTTCTGCCCGCGCTGCGGCACGGTGCTCTCGAGTCACGAGCTCGCGCTCGGCTACGAGGAGGTCACCACCAACTCGGTGTACGTGACATTCCCGCTCGACGACGATCCGGCGCGCCAGCTCCTCATCTGGACCACCACGCCCTGGACGCTGCTGTCGAATGTGGCGGTCGCGGTGCATCCGGATCTCGAGTACGGCGAGTACCGGGTGGGCGACCGGCGGCTCATCCTGGCCACCGCGCGCGCGGGCGCGCTTCCCAGCAGCTCGGCCAAGAGCGCCCCCACGTTCGCGCAGCTGGGCGCCGTCCGCACCTTCCCGGGGCGGGACCTCGCCGGGCTCCGATATCGCCGCCCGCTGGAAGTTGTGCCACTCCCCGACGACAAGGCGGCGCGCGTCGTGGTGCTCGGCGACTTCGTCACCGCCGAGGACGGCTCGGGACTGGTACACATGGCGCCGGCCTTCGGCGCGGACGACTTCCAGGCGGGAGTCGAGCACGACCTCGCCCTGGTGCGGCCGGTGGGTGCCGACGGGACGTTCATCGGCACCAGCTGGCCCGAAATCGAGGGCCGGCTGGTCACTGCCCGCGAGACGAACGACCTGATCGTCCAGCGGCTCAAGCACGACGGCCGCTGGCACCTCACCGAGCCGCACACGCACACCTATCCGCACTGCTGGCGCTGCGCGAGCCCGCTCATCTACTACGCCCGGGACAGCTGGTTCATACGCACCTCCGCGGTGAAGGACCGGATGCTCGAGCTCAACCGGCAGGTGGATTGGCATCCGCCGGAGGTTGGCGCGGGCCGCTTCGGGGAGTGGCTCGAGAACAACGTGGACTGGGCGCTCTCCCGCGACCGATACTGGGGCACTCCGCTCCCCGTCTGGGTGTGCGACCACGACCCGGCGCACGTGGACGTGATCGGCAGCTTCGCCGACCTGGCCGAGCGGTGGGGGAAGCCGCTGCCCGAGAGCTTCGATCCGCACAAGCCGCACATCGACGGCTACAGCTGGGCCTGCCGCTGTGGCGGCACCATGCGGCGGGCCCCGGAGGTAATCGACACCTGGTTCGATTCGGGCTCGATGCCGTACGCGCAGTGGCACTACCCGTTCGAGCACGAGGCCGAGTTCAGGGCGCACTTCCCGGCGGATTTCATCTGCGAGGGCGTAGACCAGACGCGCGGCTGGTTCTACTCACTCCTGGCCATCGCGACGGCGGCGTTCGACAGCACGGCCTACCGGCACGTCATCGTGAACGAGCTGGTCCTCGACGCCGAGGGCCAGAAGATGTCGAAGA
>DAIPLK010000127.1:0-8020 GCA_036769285.1 Gemmatimonadales bacterium
CCCTTCCCATCCTTGCGGGGCAGCAGCCGCTGGGAGATGACGCCCCGAAGGGTCTCTGCCAGCCGCTGGCGGACCGCCTGCTGCTCGCTGGGCGGAAACACGCTCACCAGTCGGGAAATCGTCTTGATCGCGTCCGTCGTGTGGACGGTGCTGAAGACCAGGTGTCCCGTCTCGGCGGCTTTGAGCGCGATATCGATGGTCTCCATGTCCCGCATTTCGCCGACCATGATGATGTCGGGATCCTGCCGCAGGGCCGCCCGGAGGGCGCGGGCGAAACTGTCGGTGTCGCCGCCAAGCTCCCGTTGGATGATGATCGCGCGATCGTCCTTGTAGAGGAACTCGATCGGGTCCTCGATGGTCACCACCTTGGCTGGCTTCTTTCCATTGACGTGCGACAGAATCGCCGCCAGCGTCGACGACTTGCCGCTACCGGTGATGCCGGTCACCAGGATCAGGCCGCGATCTTCCTCAGCCAGGTCGCGCACCACCGGCGGCAATGCCAGCCCCTCGATGGTTGGCAGCGTGATAGGAATACTGCGAAGCGTGGCCGCCAGCGAGCCCCGCTGGCTGCACAGGTTGACGCGAAACCGGCCCGCTCCGGAAAGCGAGTAGGAGCAGTCGAGGTCGGTCAGGCCGCGCAGGACCGACTCGACAGTCTCTCCAGTGGCTTTCTTGGCATCGAGAAGGATGGCGGCCGCGATGGCCGCGGTATCGGAGGGCTCGAGGTGTGGCGTGCCTTTGACGGGGGCGACCTGTCCACGGAGCCTCATTCGGAACGGGCCGCCCGCGCTCACATGAACGTCGGAGGCCCCAAGCTCGAGGGCCTTCCGGAGCACGGCCCTGAACACCTGAACGATATCACGGGGGGGAGCCGTGGCAGTCATGAGTCGCCCGGTGGTTGAGGTCGCTTGGGATGTGCCGGCACTGCCAGCCCGGACGGAAAGATGTACGGTTGGCCGAGGTCCGTGGTAGTCCCGCCTTCGTGGGCGGAAAGCTGGTGGCAGGCGGCGTGACCAGTGCGCTTCCTCTGCGCGGCAAGTCCGGCCGAGCAGCTGTTCTTTCTGGTTGGTCGGCGTGCCGGCGAGCCGCTGGCTGGGATGAGGCAAGCCGAGTCCGCCCGAACGACTCTCGCCCGGCTTCCCAAACGCAACGATTCGTTCCGGCTGCAATGCAATCGGTGGCTGTAATGGAACGGGCCAGAGGATCAACTCGGTGAGAGATCTCGAACGAGCTGGAACCGCCGCTGCTGCAATCGTTTACCCATGGGCAATCGATGTTGGAACCGGCAGTTCCACCGCTTCTGGCTCGCACGGTTTGTGCACGAGCAGCCCGGGTCCGCATGCGCTGAACCGCCACATCCAATTGGACCTGAGCGGCCGATGACCCGATCCGACCTCGCGGCCCCGAGGCCGGCGCCCGCCTCGGCGTCCGGTCCCACGACGCGCCACTCCCCACCCACTCGCTTCGGCTTCGCGCCCGCGGAGACCGGGCCCACGCCCAAGCTGGCCCATGTCGACGGGGTGGTTGCCATGGGCGCCACCTGGTTCCGGTGATGCGGCGCTGGCTGCCAGGAGTCTGCTTGGCGTTTGCGCTGATCCTCGGACCGACGGCTGGTGGACGCGGGGCGATGCTCGCGGCTCAGGTCTCGCCCGGGCCGCTGGCGCGCGCCCACGCCGAGCTGGAAGGCACGCTCGAGTGCACCAATTGCCACGGCGGCGACAAGGAGGCGATGTCGGGGCGCTGCAGCGGCTGCCACAAGGACATTGCCTGGTTGCAGCAGCGCAATCGGGGGTTCCATGGCAACCGCGAGACGAAGGACCAGAGCTGCGCCACCTGCCATCCGGATCATGCCGGACCGGACTTCGATCTGATCAAGTGGCCCGAAGGCTCCCCGGAGAAGTTCGATCACCAGCGGGCGGGGTGGCGGCTCAAGCAGCGCCACGCCGAGGCCCGGTGCGAGAAGTGTCACACGGCCCGCTTCCAGGTCTCGCAGTCGGCTGCGCTCCGCGCACGCAAAGCCTCCACCGGCTGGACCGGGCTCGAGTCCACCTGCCCCAGCTGCCACGTGGACGTGCACCGCGGGGCCCTCGACCAGGACTGCACCAAGTGCCACGACGCCGGAGAGTGGAAGGTGACGCCGGGCTTCGATCACGACACGACGGCCTACCCGCTTGCCGACAAGCACCGGGACGTCACATGCGACAAGTGTCACCTCCACGCGCGACTCTCCCCGAAGAGCGACGGTCGCGGGCATCTCATCCCGGTCTATAAGCCGGTGACGCACGTGTCCTGCGCCGACTGCCATGAGGACGTGCACCAGGGGCAGTTCGGACCGACCTGCACCAAGTGCCACACGACCCGAGGGTTCAAGCTGATCGATCGCAGCAGCTTCGATCACGACCAGACCAGGTATCCGCTCCGGGGCAAGCACGCGGGTGTGAAGTGCGCCGACTGCCACCAGAACTTCTCGACGGCGCTCCTCAAGAAGCCGCTGTTCCAGAGCTGTGGGGCCTGCCACAAGGACGCGCACAACCGCACGGCCACGCTCGCAGGGAAAGTGGTGGACTGCGAGAAGTGCCACTCGGTGAGTGGCTTCACGCCATCCACGCTCACGGTGGATCAGCATCGCAACACCAAGTACGCACTGGAGGGGAAGCACGTGACGGTGCGCTGTGCTGCCTGTCACCGAAAGGATTCCGGTGCGGCGGCTGCGACCAAATGGGGCGCCGCGATGGTCGTGCTCCGTCCGGCCTTCACGAAGTGTGCGGATTGCCATGCGGACGATCACGGCGGACAGCTGGCCGCCCGACCCAATCGGGGTGAGTGTGCCGACTGTCATCGCGTGACGGGCTGGAAGCCCAGCACCTTCGACCGCCCCGCACATGCAAGGCTCAAGCTCGCGCTCGATGGCCGGCACGGGGAGGTCGACTGCCGCGCCTGCCACGGCGCCAAGCGGAAGGACCTTCCGCCGCTCACGGCGGCGGCGCTCGGCAAGGCGACCTTCCTCTTCAAGGTGCCGGAGCTGGAGTGCACCGCCTGTCACGTCGATCCGCATAGGGGACGCTTCGCGGCGGGCGGGCCCCGGGCCAAGGACCAGGGATGCCTGGCCTGCCATGATGCGCGGACCTTCCGGCCGTCTACGGCGGACGTAGCCGCGCATGCGGAGTTCGGCTTCGTATTGGAAGGCGCCCATCGGGCGACGGCGTGCATCGCGTGTCACGAGGAGATCAGGCAGGCCGGCGCGACTGGACGGTCATTCCTGGTGCGGGCGGCAGGCGGCGTCACCGAACTCCGCTTCGAGGCGAAGCGGGAGTGCGCGGACTGCCACCGGACGCCGCACGGCGATCAGTTCGACGGGCGGAACGGCGGCGGCCGGTGCGAGACCTGCCATGGGGTGGACGCGTTCGCGCCGGCCTCGAAGTTCGATCATACCAGGGACGCGGCCTTCTCGACCCGGGGCGCGCACGAGCATGTCCCGTGCAACCAGTGCCATCCGACGGACCTGAAGAGCGGTACGTCGAAGGCGCTGATCTACCGACCGGTATCCGCGAAGTGCGAGAGCTGCCACCGCAAGGAGGCCAAGTGACACGCCTCGTCTGGCTCGGCCTGGCCCTGCTGTGCGCGACCCCATCGCATTCTACTTGAAGAGCTTCTGGAGTCCCTTCTGCAGCTCCTCCTGCACCTGCTTCTTGGCCGCCGAGCCGACGTCCACGGCCGTCTTCGGCGCCGTGGCGGTGCCCGTGACGGTGAGCGGGACGTCGATCTGTCCGCCGGCGTTTCTGAGGCGACCGATCGCACCCACCCGGCCCGCCAGCTCCTGCGACTTGGCCGGCGAGAACAGCGCCCTGAGCTTGAAGTCGAGCGACTGATCGAAGCCGAGCGTCCCGGCGCCGCCGATGCTGAGCTCGCCGGCCCGGAGCTGAAGATCGTCGGTGCGCGCCTTCCCGCCGCCGATCGCCGCCGTGGCCGACAAGCTCTGGAACTTGGTGTCCGTTCCGGCACCCTCGGTGATGGCGAGCGCCTGATTGAGGGCGGCGAGGAGGGGCATCCTGATGCTGCCGTCGGACACCTTGAATTTGACCGACCCGGTCAGGCTGCGCTGGATGTCAGGTGCGGTATTCCCGCTGCCCTTCACGTTGGCGGTCAGGTCGGCGCTGCCTTGAAGGAAGTCCTTCATCGTCGTGGTGGCGCTCAGGGCCCGATTGACATCGAGCCCCGTGAGGGTGGACCGAATGGAGTACGCCGGCACCGTCCGATTCAGGTCCACCGACACCGCGCCCGACTGCTTGCCGCCGTAGAAGGTGAAGGCGAAGGGAGCGAGCGTGAGCATCCCCCGCTCGACGCGGAACGGCGCCGACACCGCATCGAGCGCGAGCGTCCCCAACGTGACGTGTTCGATGGAGGCTTTCCCCGTCGCCACGAACGTCTTGAAGTCGGACGCGACCGTGGTGGTGAGCTCGAACGGCGCCTTGCCGCTGATCGTGAGGTCGGAGGAGGGCGCGATCGTGGCGAGGGCAAAGAGGGACCCAAGATCCGCGTTGTCGATTGATTCCGACGACAGCTGCAGCGTCGTGCCCTGTGGTCCCGCCTCGGCGGAACCCTTGACGGTGGTCTGGCCGAGTCTTCCGCTGAAATCGGGAACCTTGATGGCGCCGCCTACCGCTTCGAGCCTCGCCTCGATGTCGCTGATGGTGGTGATGGTCGGCCCGCCCTTCGGGCTGGGGAGGCCGTCGTCCACGATCCTGATGCGCCCCTCGCTGACGTTGAGGCTCCGCACATCGACCGCGGGGGTCGCCGAGGGGGGAGCGCCGGCCGGGGGCTTCGGAGTGGGCGCGGGGACGACGGGGAGGAGCCACGTGCCGGTCGAGTCGCGCCGGAAGGCGATCGTCAGGCCGCGGAGGTCCACCCGCTCGATGGTCATGGTCCGGCCGGGCAGGAACGAGCTTACCTTCGGCACGACGTGCAGGCTGGTGAGCGAGAGGCCGGGCGCGGCGTTGCTGTCGGCGTCGCCGATGCGGACGTCTCGGGCATCGAGCGCGGGGGTGGGAAGCAGGGCGACGTCGATCCCACCGAGCCTGACGGGCCGGCCGAGGGAGCTGGAGAGTGCGCTCTCGATCTTGTTCCGTGCCGCGTCGGACCTGAGCGCGGCGAAGCCCGCACCGAAGAGAGCCAGGATGAGGAGCAGGATCCCAATAACCACGTACGCGAGTCGGCGCATCGGATTCGTCTGCGGAGGGTAGGGCAATTATCGCCCCGAATTCGGAGCACTGCAAACTGCGCCCGGTGACCCGGCCTCACGGCGCCGGCTGAGCGGTGCGAAGCTGGTATAGCCGCACTGGATAGACCCCCCCCGGTACGCTCACCACCAGCTGGTACCGGTCCCTCACGACGTCGGAGAGCACGGGCAGCACCGCGTCGTAGGTCCGTTCCGTGTACCCATCGAAGACAACGAACCTGGGTGGGTCCGTCCGGAGCCGCTCAGTGAGCGCCGCCGATTCGCCAGCCGTGATGCCAAACTCGAATTTCAGCGGGTGCGTGATCCGCTGGAACGGCTGGAGGCCCGCGTGGAATTCCCAGATCACGGCGCCCGAGACTACCTCGTCGGTCTGTTGCCCCCGCCGGCGCAGGGAATCCGCAATCTCCTGCACGACGCGGGGCGGCCACACGCCCTCGAATCGGAGGCTCTGGGAGTGGCTGGCCACGTCGAGCGAGACCCCGGCGGCGGCCCCCAGCGACACCAATACCAGGTAGCCAGGCAGGCTCGGCCGGAGACCGTCGCGCGCCGGCCGGCGGCGGACGGCGAGCCAGCCACCCGCGACGAGCCCGAGCGCCACGAGCAGCTTCAGCCCATGGTCCAGCGCAAACGGTACATCGAGCGGCACGAACAGCAGGGCCACCCCCACCGCCGCCGCGGCGGGCCACCATCGCTCCCGGCGATGCGCCGCGGTCCAGGCCCGACCGAGAAGGAGCGGCGGAATGGCGACATACACGAACCAGGGCACCCGCGCGGTGCCGGGCGAGAAGGCGACGTCAATCGTCAGGGCACCCACCGCCAGCACCGCGAGGACCCAGCCGAGCAGTCGCCCCGACTCCCAGCGGGCGAGGAATTCGGGCAGCAGGTATGCAAAGACGATGGCAAGCGGCGGAAGCAGCTCGACGGAGTACTCCGGGAAGAAGCCGCGATACACGGTCCAGTAGGTGTACGCGGCGCCGAGCGAGGCTACCCAGGGGTAGAGCAGCGCGCCCGCGAGCTCGAGTCGGGCCGACGCCTGCTGCCTCCGCCGAAGCGCGAGGAGGAGCACGCCCCCCACCGCCCACGCGATCAGGAGCGGGCTGAGCACGATGAGGGTCTTGGCGTAGCCATGCCAGGTGACCGACCAGGCCTGCGGGTGAGGGGGGAAGATCCCAACCGCGCCCTGCGTTGCCGCTGGGGCACTCTCGGCCACGGCGCCGGAGAGGACCGGCTGGACGTGCCGGACGAGGACGTAGAGAGGATTCAAGTGAGTCCGCCACCACCGTTCCGGCGTCAACAGCCGGTTGTACGGTAGACTGACGGCGGCGCACGTGAGGACAACGCCGGCCAGGACCACGGCATAGCGGCGCAACAAGAGCCCCGGCCTTCGCCAGGTGCACAGAGTCAGCGTGATCGCGGTGGCCACGCCGATCGAAACCCCGGAATCGCGCACGTAGATCCCGGCGGTGATCAGCATGCCGGCCAAGAGCAGCGTTGCCCAGCTCCCTCCCGGCTCCAGGTGCCGCAGGAGGAGGTACGCCACGCCGCAGGCACTCAGGACCGCGACGGGCTCCGTGTGCACGATCCCCGACGATCGCACCGCCAGTGGAAACAGGAAGCAGGTCGCGGCGGCCAGCAGCGCGACGCGGGCATCGAACAGCCGGCGGGCAATCAGGAAGGTGAGCGTGGCGACGAGGGGCTCGACCAGCAGCACGCCCAGCCGGACGAGGCCATAATCGGGACCGACCAGGCGAACGAGGGCCGCGAGGAGATAGCCGTAGACGATCTCCCGCGGCCAGTAATCCACGTAGGGGACCATCCCGCGGAGCGCGAAGGTCGCGTCCATGAGATGGGCTCCCTCATCGGGGTCGATCCAGTGATCGTGCCAGACCCACATCCGGAGGAGCGTGCCGACGACGAGAATCGCGCCGAGCCAGAGCCACGCAGGACGACGCGGGCTCATGGGTCCCTCCTCGGCGGAGGACCCGCATCTCTACGATGTCGCACCGGGACGTGTGGATTGGGGAGCATTGCTCGAAGCCCCAATGCTATCGCCGCGTGCGAACGCCGCAAGGGACGGCGCGCCGTGGGGACGTCCGTCAGGGTGGTCGAGGGCATCCGGCCCTTCCGGCCACGTCGCCTGGTCTGGCGAGGTCCCCGGCTCGTGGCTCCTGGGCGGCTTCGCGTTGCTGAGGCGCGCGTCGAGCGTGCTCGGCCGCTGAGCGAGGTCACGTTAGCCGCCGGGGCCGGAGCGGTACGCCGCCCGCGCCATGTTGTCGGTAGTGAACGCCGTCTCTCTCAGGCGGTCAAACAGCACAAGCCGCTCGCGAGCATCGAGCAGGTGGTGTTCCTCGTCCTGCAATCAGGCCGCGAGCCGGAACGGCGGATAGCGATCGGTCGTAAGCAGCACTGCGTACGCCGCGACCCGGAGCCACCAGCGGAGCACGCCGACCACGAAGTCGAAGAGCGGGCGCGGGTAGCGGCCGGTCAGCAGAATGGCGAACCAGGCGACGATGACGCAGAGGACCGCCGCGGCCGCCAGGAAGGCCAGCACTATGAGGTGGGGGACCGCCAGAAGCCACTTCACCAGCGGCAGCCAGCGATTGAGCTCCTCGCGCGCATCGGGATACGGGATCGTGATGTGCACGGCCTGCTCCTCGTCGGTCGAGGGGTACTCGTCGCGCAGCAGCGCGAGGTAGGCCGCCACCCGCATGCCGAAGTTGGTCAGGCCCACGTTCCAGTCGAACCACCACCCCGGGTACTTCTGCCGGAACACCAGCATCAGCA
>DAIPLK010000128.1:0-2526 GCA_036769285.1 Gemmatimonadales bacterium
CGCTCCACGATGCGTGACGATCCGAAGCCCCGACGGAGACCGTCGAGCAGCTCCTCGCAGACGGCGGGGCCTGCGGTCCGGCCGCCCGGCAACCGCATGAGGTTCCAGACCATGTTGGTGGCGCCCCACCCATGGCTGTCGCCAGTGCCGACGACGAACCGGTTGGTCCGCCGTGCCAGCGCCACGACCGAGTCCCGATGCGCGCGGGTGAACTCATTCGCCTTGGGCGCGGCGTTCACGATCTCGAAGCCGTCCGCGCCGGCCGCCACGAGGGTGTCGAGCCGGGTCCAGTGATTCCGCTCGTACTCGGGCAGCGAGAGCACGCTGAGCGCACCGTACACGCGCTCGCTCTCGGTGAGCAGGGTGAGAAGCGCGTCCAGCGAAGTGTTGTAGCGCCGCTGGTCCACCGGGACCGAATCACCGAGCAGCACGACGTGCGCCTTCCAGGCGCTGACCTCGATCCCCGGGCAGAGGACGGGTGGCCCGGCGTGCGGCCGGAGCCCGTCCGTGGTGTTGTGGTCGGTCACGAAGACCGCATCGAAGCCCGCGCGGCGGTGCCAGCGCAGGTTGGCCTCGGTGTCGAACCCGCGCATCAAGGTGCCGCGAATATCGTGGGAGACATTGGTGTGGCTGTGCACGTCGAAGACGATGTCGTCGGACTCCGCACCGGCCAGCGCGGCCATCGGCCGGTGCCAGAGCAGCCCCCCCGCCAGGAACAGCGCAAGTCCCGCCAGCGCGGCCAGGAGGATCCCGAATTCCCGTCGCAGTGGAGTCCTCGGCGGTGGCGAGTCGCTCCAGGCGATCCGTCGCCAGACCACGCGGCCGCCGCGCCAGACGACGTAGAGCACGACGAGCCCCACCAGGAAGCCCTGGAGGCGGCTCATGCTCAGCATCGAGACTCCGTCCCACAGGCTGAACAGCGGCGCGAACAACACGTAGAGCGGCGGATACGCGAGATGGAGCGACGAAGCGAGCGGGGCGCCGAGTGGATCACCGAGGGGTGGCGCCGCGGCGGCGCGCGCCAGCAGGAGCCCGGCCGTCAGTAGGAGCGGCAGGACGAGTCCCGACCGGGCCAGAGGCTGGAACATCGGACGCGGGGAGTGAATGTTGAAGAATATACCCGGAGGATGGACCCGTCATGACGGAGCACGACGATCGGCTGGAGACCGAGGCCACCGTCTTCTGTCCCTACTGCGGCGAGATCAACGAGATCGGACTGGATCCCGGGGGCGGGAGCCGCCAGGAGTACGTGGAGGACTGCCAGGTCTGCTGCCGCCCCTGGCGGGTCATCGTCACCTACCTGCCCGACGGTTCGGTCGACGTTTCGGTGGAGTCGGAGCTGTTGGAATGAGTGAGGATCAGACCCCCCCCAGCCAGGGATAGCCCTGGTCTTCCCAGTACCCGCCGGGCCGCTCCCGGGTGAACGTCATGGCGGTCAGGTACTTCGTCAGCTTGTAGCCGAGCTTGATCGGCGAGTACAGCCGAAGCGGCGCACCGTGCTGCATCATGAGCGGGCGATCGTTGTACGCGTAGGCCAGGATGGTCTGCGGGTGCATCGCGCTGGCCAAGTCCCACCCGTTCGAGTAATCGCTGTCGAACGAATCGAACCGCAGATAGCGCGCCTCCGCCGTCGGCTGTACCATGTCCGCCACGACCGAGACCGGCACGCCCGTCCAGGTCGCGACCGCGGTCCAGCCCTCGACGCAGTGGTGCTTGACCGTGTAGCTCACCCGGGGCAGCGCCTCGATCATCGCGCGGGTGAGTCGGGTCGGCTCCCGCACCAGGCCCCCGACCTCGAGGGCCCAGCCGTCACCCGCCGGCGGGTATGGAAACCCGCCGGTCCGGTTGAAGGTGATCGAGTAGGCCGGAAAGTCCGTGGTGCGCGCGGTCACCGGGTACTCGCGGGCAAGCCGGGTGCGCGACAGCAGGATCTTCTCCCCCACCCAGTCGTTCAGCCGGCTGATCGCACGCAGCCGCGGCTCTATGAGCGGGCCGCCGTCCCACCCGCACGCGGCCACGAGAGAAGCGGGGGCCGCCAGGCCCAATCGCATGAAGTCCCGGCGGCTCAGGCCGGGCGCCCGGTCAGTCATGGCTCGGAAACCTCCCGCGATACCAGCCGGTGACCATCGCTCGCAGCGAGGCCGGGTCTACCAGGAACACCAGCCCGACGTGCAGCAGGGTGAAGCCCACGAAGATCCACACCGCCCAGAAATGCCAGTAGCGTGCGAGCTCGTAGCCGCCGAACAGGCTGGTCAGCCAGCCGAGCTGCACCGGCTTGTAGATGGCGAACCCGGTGAGCGCCGAGAGCGCCCCGAGCAGCACGATGAACGTGTAGGCGCCCTTCTGGAGCGCGTTGTGCTTGCCCTGCGGCGGGTGCTCGGGCCGGAGCCGCAGATAGTACAGCTGCATCCGGATCGCGGGGCCCACATCCCGCGGGCGGAAGAGCAGCGGCCGCCACTCGCCCGACCCGGCCAGAAAGCCGAGATAGACGAGGCCGGTGAGCACGAACGGCCACGCGAGCGCGAA
>DAIPLK010000128.1:2626-5940 GCA_036769285.1 Gemmatimonadales bacterium
GAGCACCGCCAGCGGCAGCGTCACGATGGCTCGCGAAGCGATGGTCTCCGCGATCTCCCCGTCCGATGTCCGGCATGCGACGCGTACCTCGCCCGCGCGCCACCGGATGGCGACCACCACCGTCTCGAGCCTGATCTCGACCCGGGCGGGGTTGAGCCGCTCGGCCAGCCGGCGCACCAGTGCGCCGTACCCCTGGCGCACGCGCAGCAGGTCGTCGCCATCTTCGTCCTCCGCCGACTCGTTCTCGGCGAGCGCCCTGGTCCCCAGCAACGCCAGGTTGGCGGCATGAAAGCCTTCAAGGTAGCCGGCTACCGCGTCGAGCTCCTCCGGGTGGCCCGCCTCGGCCCGGCGATCGTGCAACAGCTCGGCGACCGGGCGGTCCCGGGCGGGCCCACTCACCGGCTCCAGGAGCCGCGCCAGCGTCTCGCGGACGTCGGGGAGGGGTGCCTCTCCGTGGCCGCGCTCGTGGCGCTCCGGCATGCGTTCGATGCCGAGGCCGGACGTGCGGACCAGATCGAGCAGCTCGCCGGGCCGGCCGTGCACGAACTCGGCACCGAGCTCGACCGGGCGGCCCAGCTCGGGATCGTCCACAGTGTGGATCCGGCCGCCGATCCGGTCACGCGCCTCGACTACGAGGACACGGTGTCCAGCCGCCGCCAGCGTCTCCGCCGCTGCGAGGCCCGCAATGCCGGCCCCGAGCACCAGGACGTCCACCGTGGGCATCGGCGGGGCGGGCTACTCGTAGCGCAGCGCGTCGATCGGATCCAGCCGCGCGGCCCGGCGCGCGGGCCAGATGCCGAAGAAGAGCCCGACCAGCGCGCTGAAACCGAACGCGACGACCACCGCGGTGGTTGAGATGAGCGTGTTCCACTGCATGACTCTCGCGAGGACGACGGTCGCCCCGATGCCCAGCGCGATGCCGACGGCGCCGCCGAGGATGCACAGCGAGAGCGCCTCGATCAGGAACTGGAGAAGGATGTCGCCCCGCGTGGCGCCCAGCGCCTTGCGCAGGCCGATCTCGCGGGTTCGCTCGGTGACCGACACGAGCATGATGTTCATGATCCCGATGCCGCCGACCACCAGGCTCACCGCGGCGATGCTGGCGAGGAGCGTGGTGAAGACCTCCGTCGCCTGCTGCTGCGTCTGGAGCACGTCCTGCTGGTTCCGGATCGTGAAGTCGTTGTCGCCGCCGGGCCGGATGTGGTGCTCGCGCCGGAGGATGCGCTCCAGGTCCACCATCCCCTGCTGGATCGGCACGCTGTCCTCCACCTGGATCGACATCGAGCGCAGGCGCTTGCTCCCGAACACCCGGTACTGGGCGGTCTGGAGCGGGATGAGGATCTGTTCGTCGGGGTTCTGGAAACCGCCCGACGCGCCCTTCGGGCTCAGCACACCGATGATCTCGAACGGAATGCCGCGGATCAGGATCGCCTGGTGGATCATCGCGGCGGGATTGGCGCCCAGCATCTCGGGAACCGACGAGCCGAGTACCGCGTAGCGTTGCCGCGCGGCATCGTCGCCGGTGGTGAACATCCGGCCGTAGGGCACGGTGTAGTTCCGGACGCCGGTGTAGTTGGCCGTCGTCCCGATGATCTGCAGGTTCCGATTCTGATTGCCGTACACCACCTGGAGAGCCTGCTGCGCCTCGGGCACCACGGCCTTGAGCAGCGTGGCGCCCCGGAGAAGCGCTTCGTAGTCGTCGGTGCTGAGCACGGTCCGGTCGGTGATCATGATGGCGCCGCTCCGCCCCTGGCCCGCGAACACGGTGAACACGTTCGCGCCCAGCGCCGCGATCCGGTCGTTGACCGCCTTCTGCGCTCCGCTGCCCAGAGCCACCATCGTGATCACCGCGCCGACTCCGATGACGATACCGAGCATCGTCAGTGCCGACCGGAGCGCGTTGGATCGGATCGACGAGAACGCTACCCCGAACGTCTCCCCGAACTGCATCGCTACCGCCCCGGCGTGGTCGCGCCGCCCTGGCGTGCCGCGCCCGGGGCGCCGGTCGTCGTCTGCTGGCGCATGCCGGGGACCGCGCCCCCGCCGGTGATCTGGGTCATCCGCTGGCGAATGTCCTGCTGCGACTGCACCAGGCTGGCGCTCGGCAGCACGTACACCGAATCGCCCGGCTGCAGCCCCTGGATCACCTCGCTGTAGTCGAGGTCGGTGAGACCCGTGCGGATCCACACCGGGGTTGGCGTGCCATTCCGCTTCACGAAGACGATGTATCGCCCGCCGCCGGCCTCCGTCCCGCGGACGCGGCGCCCGTTCCCGCCGGGCGGGCCGCGGCCGGAGTCCTGGCGGCCGGCCACTGCGGTGTCCACGGTCCGCGGCGGTGCCCCCACCGAGCTGGTCGACCGGTCGGCCGTGGCGGCGAGCTGCCGCTGCACCTCCTCGACCGACAGGCCGAGTACCTGGGCTGCCGAGCCGACGTCGCGCTGCGTGCGTAGCGCCGCGTTGGGGACTGCGGGCACGCCTTCCCGCCGGCCGACGTGGATCTCGACCTCGGTGTTCATTCCCGGGCGAAGCAGTCCCTCCCGGTTGTCGATCCGAACGAGTACCGGAAAGACGGTGACATTCTGCTCGGTCTGGGCCTGCGGCTCGATCTTGAGCACGGTCCCCGGGAATGCGCGGTTGGGGTAGGCGTCCACCGTCACCGTGGCGGGCTGTCCCGGCTGCACCTTCCCCACGTCGGTCTCGTCTACCAGCGTCCGCACCTGCACCAGGTTGAGATCGGCCATCTTGAGGAGCGTGGTGCCGCCGCTCACGTTCGAGGTGGCCGAGGCGATCACGGCGCCGCGCTCGACGTCTTTCTCGATGATGGTGCCCGTGACCGGCGCGCGGACATCGGTGTCCTCGAGCAGGATGCGGGCGTTGTCCACCGCCACCCGCGCGCGCACCACCGCGGCGCTCGCGTTGGCGTAGTCGAGCAGCGACTGCTCGTGCTCCTGCTCGGTGATCGACTGCGACTGGAACAGCTCGTCGGCGCGGCGCTTCTGGCTGGTGGCGTTGGCAAGCTGCGCCCGGCCGACGTCGAGGTCGGCCTGGGCCTGGGCCAGCGCATTGCGGGCGTTCCGCGGGTCAATCCGCACCAGCAGCGCGCCGCGCTTGACCAGCTGGCCGGTCTCGGCGTTGAGCTGGAGGATCTCGCCCGACGCCTTGGACTTCACCTCGACGGTCGTGTCGGGCTGGACGGCGCCCGCGGCCTGGGCGGAGACCACGATGTCCCGCTGCTCGACCGGCACCGCGCGGTAGACGACCGGCGGCGCCTCCTGCTTGCAGGCGGCGAGCGTGAGGGCGCCGACCATGAGGGT
>DAIPLK010000128.1:6040-8005 GCA_036769285.1 Gemmatimonadales bacterium
CGGTGGCGAAGTCCCGCTCCACCCGTCCGTCCTTGAGGTGCACCTGCCTCCGGGCATGGGCCGCGATGTCCGACTCGTGAGTCACCAGCAGGATCGTCTGCCCCTCGCGGTCGAGCGCGTCGAACAGCACCATGATCTCCTCGCCCGTGGCGCTGTCGAGGTTGCCGGTCGGTTCGTCGGCGAGCAGGATACTCGGCCGGTTCACCAGCGCCCGGGCGATCGCCACCCGCTGCCGCTGGCCTCCCGAGAGCTCGTTGGGCCGGTGCAGCATGCGGTCCTGGAGCCCCACGCGTGTCAGCGCGTCAGTGGCCAGCTCCCGGCGCTCGCGCCCGCCCATCCCGGCGTAGACCAGGGGCAGCTCGACGTTGTGCAACGCCGAGGCCCGCGGGAGCAGGTTGAACGTCTGGAACACGAAGCCGATCTCCTTGTTGCGGATCCGCGCGAGCTCGTCGTCGCCCAGTTCCGAGACCCGGTGGCCGTTGAGCCAGTATTCGCCGCCGGTCGGGCTGTCCAGGCAGCCGATCATGTTCATGAGGGTGGACTTCCCCGAGCCCGACGGGCCCATGATGGCGACGAACTCGTTCTTCCGGATGACGAGATCCACGCCGCGGAGCGCGTGCACCACCTCGCCCCCCATGTCGTAGTCCCGCTGGAGCTGCCGGGTCACGATGACGGCATCGCGGGGTAGGTCGGCCGGCAGCATGGCCATCCGCTCGGCGGTATCGCTCAGGCTTCCGGTCACAGCGTCCGTCCGATCAGCGCCTCGAGCTGCGCCTTCGCGCGGAGATAGTCGAATCGGGCATTCACGACGTCCACCTCCGCCTGGTTGAGGGCCTCCTGCGAGGTCAGCACGTCCACGATGGTCGAGACGCCGACGCGGTACCGCTCCTGCTGCACGCGCAGATCCTCGGTGGCGGCAGCCAGGCTGGTCCGGGTGATGCCGATCTTGGATCGCGCCGCGTCGAGCTGGGCCAGCCGCGCCGTGAGCTCCGCCTGCACGGCACGGCGCTCGTCCTCCGCGGTGGCGTGGGCGAGATCGTAGCCCGCCTCGCGCTGGACAATCGTGAGCTCGCGGCCGAAGCGGTTGAAGAGGCTCCAGCTCAGCTGCAGGCTGACCTGCCGCTGGTTCAGCAACGCGTAGTCGTTCGACCGGCTGGCGTTCCAGCCGGTGTTGGCGCCGAGCGTGAGGCTCGGCCAGTACGCCGAGCGCGCGACGCGGACGCCGGCCCGCGCCGCGTTCGCGCTCGCGACCGCGCTCTGGATCCGCGGTGACTGCGTCTCGGCCTCGGAACGGAGCGCCTGCGTGTCCACCGCCGCGACCACCTGACCGAAGCTGGAGTCGTCCACCGCGCGCACCCGGCCGACCTCGCCGATGAGGCGCGCGAGATTGGCCTCCGCCGTGGCCAGGTCCGTCCGCGTCTGGATCAGGGCGAGCTGCGCGTTGCCCAGCGTCACCAGCGAGCGGAGCGAGTCGGAGCGGGTGGCGGAGCCGGCGTGGAGCTTCGCGACCGAGACCTTGAGTTGTTCTTCCGCCCGCCGGACACTCGCCTCGCGCACGTTGACCAGCTGCGACGCGCTCAGCGCATCGAAGAACTGGTTCGTGGTCGTCAGGGCCTGCTGGAACCGGGTGTCCACCAGCGAGGCGTCGGCCTCGGCCTGGCCGGCCTTGGCCGCCTGCAGCTCGGCGCCCCGCCGAAAGCCGGTGAAGAGGTCCACGCTCGCGCTCAGCGAGGAGTTCACGCTTCGGTTGGTGGCGTTGCCCGAGGTGAGCTGGCCCGTCACCGGGTCGATCCGGGCGGCGCCTTCCGAGAAGAAGTCACTGGCTGACGAGCTGGCCGTGACCGACGGCAGAAAGCTACCCCAGGCGTTCCGCCGCTGGGCGGCGGCCGTGCGCACATTCCCCTGGGCCTGGATCACGCTGGGCTGCGCCCGCTCGGCCAGCCGGATCGCTTCGGCAAGGGTGAC
>DAIPLK010000022.1:0-25004 GCA_036769285.1 Gemmatimonadales bacterium
CAGGTGGACTGATGGACACCCTGATGATCCAGACGGCGTTCCTGGGCGATGTGGTGCTCACGACGCCGCTGCTCTCCGCGCTGGCCGAGCGGCACGGCCCGGTGGACGTGGTGACGACGCCCGCCGCGGCGCCGCTGCTCGAGACCCATCCGGGCGTGGCAGCGGTGATCCGCTACGACAAGCGGGGCGCCGACCGTGGTCTCACGGGGCTCTGGCGGCTCGGTGCCCGGCTGCGCGCCCGAGGCTACCAGCGGGCCTACCTGCCCCATCGCTCGTGGCGGTCGGCAGCGCTGGCCCTTCTGGCGGGGCCCGCCGAGCGGATCGGGTTCGCGGACAGCCCGGCCGCAGCCACCTATACCCGGCGGGTCCCTCGGCCCATGGGCGGCCACGAGGTCGAGCGCCTGCTCGCGCTCGCGGGGCCGCGCGCCCAGAGGCCGGCCGTACAGCTCGCGCTCACGGCCGACGACCGCGCCGCGGCCGACGCGTGGCTCCGCGAGCGCGGAGTGGGGGAGGGGTTCGTGGCGATGGCGCCGGGATCGATCTGGGGCACCAAGCGCTGGCCCGGCTTCACCGAGCTCGCGACGGTTCTCGAGGCGCCAGTGGTGATCGTCGGCGGGCGGGACGACATCGCCCTGGCCGAGTCCGTGGCGGCGGCGGCGCCCGGACGGGCCCACAGCGCGGCGGGCACAGTCGGGCTCCGCGAGTCGGCCGCGCTCATCGCCCGGGCGGCGGTGCTGGTGACCAACGACTCGGCGCCGCTGCACCTGGCGACCGCGGTCGGTACCCCGATCGTCGCCGTCTTCGGACCGACCGTCCCGGCCTTCGGATTCGGGCCGCGCGGCACCCGCGATGCGGTGGTGGAGCATCCCTCGCTCGCCTGCCGCCCCTGCTCCGCGCACGGGCCGCAGGTCTGTCCGCTGGGCCATCATCGCTGCATGCGGGAGCTGTCGGTGGAGGTCGTGGCCGCGGCAGTGGCGACCGTCTCAGGCGTGGAGGCGCACCGTGCGATTCGTTCTGGGCATTGACATCGGCGGGACCAACCTCGTCGTCGGCAGCGTGGCGGAAGACGGCAGCGCGGTGCTGGCCACGGCCAGCGAGCCCACCCATGCCGAGGCGGGCGCAACCGACGTCCTCGACCGTCTGGTCGGGCTCGCCGAACGCGCCATCGCGGCGACGCGGCGCGAGGCGCCGGGGGCCGACATTCTCGGCGTGGGCGTGGGCGCCCCTGGGCCGCTCGACACGAAGCGCGGGATCGTGCTCCTTACGCCCAACCTGGGCTGGGTGAACCTGCCGCTGCGCCAGATCATTCACGACCGCCTCGGCCTGCCCGCCGCACTCGACAACGACGCGAACTGCGCCGTGCTCGGCGAGTGGTGGGTCGGCGCGGCGCGCGGCGCGCGCCACGCAATCGGCATCACGATCGGTACCGGCATCGGCGGTGGGCTGATCCTCGAAGGGAAGCTGTATCATGGTGCGTCGGACGTCGCAGGCGAGATCGGCCACACGACCATCGACACCGAAGGACGCCGCTGCAAATGCGGCAACTACGGCTGCCTCGAGGCGTACGCCTCGGGCCCCAACATCGCCCTCCGCGCGGTCGAGGAGATCGAGGCGGGCGCCGTGAGCCGCCTGCCCTCGCTGGTGGGCGGCGACCTGCGAAAGATCACCGCCCAGACCGTCTATCAGGCGGCGAAGGACGGCGATCATCTCGCGCTCGAGGTCGTCAACGACACGGCCAAGTTCCTCGGCGTCGGGATCGGCAACCTGCTCAACGTGTTCAATCCGGAGGTGGTCGTGGTCTGCGGCGGCGTGACCCTGGCGGGCGACCATCTCTTCGTCCCGCTCCAGCGCGAGGTCGCCCGGCGTGCGTTCAAACCCGCGGTGGCGGCTTGCCGCATCGTCCCGGGCCAGCTCGTGGGGACCGCCGGCATCTACGGCGCAGCCAGGGCCTTCCTGGATCAGACGGCCGCGGGTGTCTAAAGTCGGGGTCGTCGGCTCCCTCGTCTGGGACCAGATTCACGGGCGGGATCCGCTGGCGCCGCCGACCGAGGAGTGGGGGGGCATCGCCTACGCGCTCGGCGGGCTCGACGCGAGCCTGCCGCCCGACTGGGAGATCGTCCCGCTCATCAAAGTGGGCCGCGACCTCGCGCCGCAGGCGGCTGAGCTGCTGCACGGACTGGCGCGGCTCACCCCCGGCGGACGGTGCGTCGAGGTGCCGGCGCCGAACAACCGGGTCGTCCTGCACTACCAGTCGAGCGAGCGGCGGTGCGAGCGGATGTCGGGCGGCGTGCCGGGCTGGACCTGGCTCGAGCTCGGCCCGATGGTGCGAGACCTGGACGCGATCTACCTCAACTTCATCTCCGGCTTCGAGCTCGCGCTCGGGACGGCGCAGGCGCTCAGGCAGGGGTTTCGCGGGCCGATCTACGCGGACCTGCACAGCCTCTTCCTCGGCATGCACCACGACGGGATCCGGGTGCTGCAGCCGCTGGCCGACCCGGCTGCATGGTTCGGCTGCTTCGACGTGGTGCAGCTCAATGAGGAGGAGATGCGCCAGCTGTCGCCCGATCCGCTCTCGCTGTCCTCCCAGGCGCTCGGTGCCGGCGTGTCGCTGCTGGTGGTGACGCTCGGGGCCAGGGGGACCGCGTATGTCGCCGCGCCGGGGTTCGACGGGTGGGGGACCAGCGGTGGTATGCCGGGAGTCAGCCTGAGCGCGGTGAAGGGGCCATGCGTCGGGGCACGCCCCCTTCACTCCGTTCAGGGTGACTCGGGGGCCTACGCCGTCCGGACAGCACTCATCCCCGCCCCCGCGACCGACGCCATCGATCCCACCGGCTGCGGGGACGTCTTCGGTGCCGCCGCCTGCGCGCGCCTGCTGGCTGGCGACCGGGTCGAGCCCGCACTCCGGCACGCCGGCGCGCTGGCCGCGCGCAACGCCTCGCTCCGGGGCGCGGGCGGCCTGAGCCGCCACCTCCGCGGGGAGCTGCTGGTGCCGTGACGCGCGTCATCGAGGTGCCCGCCACGTTCGACGATCGCTCCTTCGAGCAGTTCGCCGGAGGGTTCGGCAGCTGGCCGCCCGAGGAGAAGATCCTGATCGACGCGCGCGGGGCGCAGTGGGCCTCGCCCTACGGCCTGTTGGCGATGCTGACGGCGGGTCAGGCGCTGGCCGAGGCGCGGCGCGAGCGGCCGCTCTTCACGGTGCCAAGCAGCGACGACGTGAAGCGCTACTGGGCCCGCGCGGGCTTCTTCAAGTATGCGGCCGAGTTGTTCGAGCTGCACGGGAGGGTGCCGAGGGCGACCGCCTCGGGGCCGTCGGACGTGCTCCTCGACGTCACGCCCGTCCGCGCAACCGAGGACGTCCACGAGGTGGTCGAGAAGATTTCTCAGGGTGCCTCCCGCATCCTGCACGGCGAGCTGGGGCTCGAGATGAAGGCCACGCTCCGCTTCAGTATGGCGCTTTCGGAGGCATGCCAGAATATTGTTGAGCACGCCGGCACCAGCGGCTGGGTGGCGGTGCAGGCGTACACGTTCCGGCGGCGGCTGGGGCGGCGGGTGGTCGTGATCGCGGTGAGCGATGCCGGAATCGGCTTCCGACGCTCGCTCGAGAGCGCCCACGCCAAGCGCTTCGGCGAGCGCTGGGGCGACGGTGCGGCGCTCGAGGCGGCGCTGATCCAGGGGGTGAGCCGCTTCCGGGATCCCGGCCGCGGGCAGGGTCTCGCCTTCATCAAGCGCTTTCTGGATCAGTGGAAGGGCAAGATCTCGATCCGCAGCGGCACGGCCCGCCTGGCCATCGTGCCGCCATGGGATGAGGACGTTCCCTTGAGTGAGCATCTCCCGTTCTTCCCTGGAGCCCAAGTGCAGATCATCATCCCCGCGCAGGACGCCGACACCCGATGATCTACACGATCCGCATTGGCCATCTGCTGCGCGAGACGGTTGCCTCGCCCTACCGGAACCTCGTCACCCGCCCCACCGGTGCCGCCATCCGGAACCGCATCCAGGAGGCGCTGGCCGAGTCGGACTGCCTCACCGCGCTGCTCGACTTCTCCGACATCGAGCTGCTCGACTTCAGTTGCGCTGACGAGGTCGTCGCCAAGCTGCTGCTGGCCGACGAGGAGCGTGGCGGCCGGTTCGTGGTGCTGCGGGGCCTGCGCGAGGACCAGCACGAGGCGATCGAGCACGTGCTGAACCATCACGGCCTCGCCGTGGCGGCGGTGGCGCCGGGCGACGAGCACGCGGCCCCACGACTGCTCGGCTGGGCTACCCCCGACGCGCGGGCGGCGTTCGGATGCGTGTGCGCGCTCGGCGCGGTCACTGCCGGCGAGCTCGCCGCGGCGCTCGGCTGGGTGCTGGCGCGGGGCGAGGAGGCGCTCGAGGCGCTCGCCGTCCGCCACCTGGTGATGGCGGACGCCGACCGGTATCGGCCACTGCCGATCGCATGAGCCCGCGCCGCTTCGGCCCTTCCACGACGGCCATCCACGGCCTCCCCCATCGGCGGCCCGACTGGGCCCCCGTCGCCCCCGCCATCCAGCAGAGCAGCACCTTCGTGAGCCCGGTCGGGAGCGACGAAGACATCCTCTACAGCCGCTACGGTAACAACCCGACCCAGCTGCTGGTGGCCAAGAAGTACGCGCTCTTGGAAGGCGCGGAGGACGCGATGTTCCTGTCGAGCGGCATGGGGGCCACGGCCCTCGCCCACCTCGCGGTCCTTCGCCCGGGCGACCACCTCATCACTAGCAGCTGGATCTACGGTGGCACCCAGCAGCTGTTCGACCAGGAGCTGGGCCGATTCGGGATCGATATCACCTACGTGCAGCCCGATCGGCCGCGGATCTGGCGGCGCTCCGTGCGGAAGTCGACCCGCGCCATCTTCGTGGAGACCCCCACCAACCCCCTGATGCGGGTGGTGGACCTCGCGCCGGTGGCTCACGTGGCGCGGGAGTTCGGCCTCGCGCTGCTGGTGGACGCCACCTTCGCGAGCCCGATCAACTTCCGGCCGCTCGAGCACGGCGCCGACGTGGCCATCACCAGCGCCACCAAGTACCTCAACGGGCACAGCGACGTCATCGCCGGGGCGGTGGCGGGCTCCGCCTCGTTCGTCGAGGAGGTCACCCGGCTGATGCGCCTCTGGGGTCAGGCCATCGATCCCCACGCCGCCTGGCTGGTGGACCGGGGCATGCGGACGCTCGCGCTCCGGATGGCACGGCACAACGCCAACGGCGCGGCCGTCGCCGAGTGGGCGGCGGAGCACCCGGCCATCGCGAGGGTCCACTACCCCGGTCTCCCCTCGCACCCCGACCACGAGCATGCCAAGGCGGTGCTCGACGGGTTCGGGGGAATGGTGGGCCTCGAACTGGCCGGCGGGCCCAAGGCGGCCGAGCGGATGCTCAAGCGGATCAAGCTGGTCACCCATGCGCCGAGCCTCGCCGGCGTCGAGACGCTCGTCTCCGAGCCGCGGCTGACCTCGCACCGGGGAGTCTCCGCCGAGGACCGCGCGGCGCTCGGCATTCCCGACGGGTTCCTGCGGCTGAGCTGCGGCATCGAGGATGCCGACGACATCATCGCGGATTTGAGCCAAGCCCTTGGCTGATTAGCTTCCCCACGTGATTCGTCTCTCCCACGTCCACAAGTCGTATCCCAACGGTGCGCTGGCCCTGAAGGACGTCTCCTTCCGGATCGGCAAGGGCGAGTTCGTCTTCCTCACGGGCCACTCCGGCGCCGGCAAGTCTACGATCATGAAGCTGCTCTTCGCCGAGCAGCGCCCGACCAGCGGCGAGGTCCGCGTGTCCGGGTATGACGTGAGCCAGCTCCGGCCGGACGAGATCCCGAAGCTCCGCCGCCGCCTGGGCGTCGTATTCCAGGACTTCCGGCTGCTCGAGGACCGCACGGCCGCCGAGAACATCGCGTTTGCGCTCGAGGTGACCGGCGCGCGCGGCGATACCATCGCCGCCCGGGTGATGCGGGTGCTCACCCAGGTCGGGCTCTCGGCCAAGAGCCAGGCCTACCCGCGCGAGCTCTCCGGGGGCGAGCAGCAGCGGGTCGCCATCGCCCGGGCCCTGGTGAACGAACCAGCCATCCTCGTGGCCGACGAGCCGACCGGCAATCTCGACGAGCGGGCCACGCGGGGCGTCTTCCAGCTCCTGCGCGACATCAACACGGGCGGGACCGTGATCGTCATGGCGACGCACGACCTCGACCTGGTGCGCCAGGCCAACTACCGCACCATCGAGCTGCGTGACGGCGGCGTGGTCTATGACAGCGCCTTCGACGAGACCGACCAGACCGAGGCGGCGCGATGAAGCTGCTGGCCCGCGAGGCGCTGCTCTCCTTCCGCCGGGCACCGCTGCTGTCGGCGCTCTCCATCACCACCATCGCGTTTTCGCTCTTCACCCTCGGGCTCTTCGGCCTGGTGGCGATCAATCTGCGTCAGGCACTCCACGGACTCGAGGAGCGCGTGGAGATCGTGGCCTTCGTCCTCCGCGGTACCCCCGCCGAGACGATCACGCTCGCCACTCAGGACATCGCGGCCTTCCCCGAGGTGAGGGAGGTCGTCTACGTCTCGGAGGAGCAGGCGCTGGGGCGCGCGCGGCGCGAGCTGGTCGAGTTCCGGGACGCCTACCGGGACCTGCAGGTGAACCCGCTCCCCGCCTCGATCGAGGTGCGGCTCAAGGACGGCTACCGCGACGCGGCTACCGTCGAGCGTGTGGCCCAGCGGCTCCGCGGCTTCGGCTTCGTCAACGACGTCCGGTTCGGGCGGGAGTGGGTGCAGAAGCTCGACCATCTCCGCAACATCACGGGGATCGTCGGCCTGGTGATCGGGCTTGCCTTCGCCGCGGTGGCCGTGGTGATCATCGGTGTGACCATCCGACTCACGCTCCTCCAGCGCGCCCGCGAGATCTCCATCATGCGGCTCGTGGGCGCCACCAACTGGTTCATCCGCGGCCCGTTCTTGCTCGAGGGCGCGCTCAAGGGCCTGCTCGGCGGCCTGCTGTCGCTCGCGCTCTGCTACGCCGGCTACCTCCTGTTCCGCGACCGCGCCGGCGGCGTGTTCGCGGGGATGATCTTCTTCCATGCGCTTCAGATGCTGGGGATCGTGGTCTTCGGGGTGCTGCTGGGGCTGGGCGGGAGCCTGGTGAGCGTGGGACGCCACCTACGGCATGTCTGACGCAGCGAGGCGGCAGCCTCGAGTCACCCTGAGCGGAGCGAAGGGGGCACGCCGCGGGTCATGGCTCCTTCGCTGCGCTCAGGATGACTCGTTCGGACGCGCGCTCCTCCTCGCGCTTCTGATCCTCGCCGTCCCCGCCACCCTCCGCGCCCAGAACACCGACCTCGAGTCCAGCCGCCGCCGGCTGGAGGAAATCCGCCGCGAGCGGGACCGCCTCGAGGAGCAGCAGCAGCGGCTCCAGGGCCAGGTGCACGATGTCAACGACGAGCTCAGCAATCTCGAGCGGCAGCGCGAGTCCACCCAGCGCATCGTGAACGAGATCGAGCGGCAGATCGGCGGCCTCGCGAGCCAGCTCGACCGCTCGAGCGCCGAGCTGATCCTGGCGGAGGACAACCTCGCCGAGCGGCGGGCGGTCCTCGACCGCCGCCTGGTGGACATCTACAAGCGGGGTCGGCTCTACACTTTCCAGGCGCTGCTCGCCGCCGAGTCGTTCGGGGATCTGCTCAGCCGGTACAAGTACCTCTACCTCACCAGCCGGCAGGACCGCGCCCTGGTCACGGACGTCGAGCAGCTGCGGAACCGGGTCGTGACCGAGCGGAACACCCTCCTCAACGTCCGCAGCCAGCTGGACCGCTCCCGCCAAGAGCGGGAGGCGGAGTACGCCAAGTACACCGAGCTGGCCCGCGCTCGCGCCCGCCGGCTCGAGGCACTCCAGCGCTCGGCGCGGAACACCGAGCGGCGGCTCACGGCACTGCAGAAGGACGAGGCGCGCCTCAACGGGCTGCTCGCGGCCCTCGAGCGTGCGCGGCGCGACGAGGCCGCGCGGGGCGCGCTCAGGGGCGCCGTGACCACCCCCGGCTCGATCACCACCGCGAGCCTCGGCAAGCTCGACTGGCCGGTGGAGGGAACGATCGTCTACCGCTTCGGCCGGGACACGCTGCCGAGCGGTGGGATCATCCGCTGGAACGGCGTGGGGATCGCTGCGGCGGCCGGGACGGCCGTGCGCGCGGTGGAGGCGGGGAAGGTGCGGCTGGTGGGGCAGTTCGGGACCTACGGCCTCACGATCGTGCTGGAGCACGGCAACGGCTACTACTCGGTCTATTCCCACCTGCAGTCGGCCGCCGTGAAGCTCGGGACGGTCATCACCAAGGGTCAGACGATCGGGGCGGTCGGCGGCGAGAACTCGGACTACGGCCCCCATCTGCACTTCGAAATCCGCGGGGAGAACCAGGTCGCCCTGGACCCCACGACCTGGCTGCGGAAGCGCTAGCTACTCCGCGATGCCGGTCCGCTCACCGCTCTGTAGCCGGCCGCGGTGGAGCGCGGCCTCGACCAGGGCGAACATGTCGTCGGGCGCGGTGACGGCCGGATGCGGATACGCCACGATCCCGGCGCTCACGCCGGCGAGCCGCTCGCGCAGCCGTGCCACCGAGCGGCGCGCCCCGTCCGCCCCCGTCTCAGGCAGGACGAGGGCGAACTCGCCCTCGCCGTAGCTGGAGACGAAGTCCGGCACTCTGAGCTCGCGGCGGAGCCGCGCACCCAGTTCCCGGCGCCGCTGCACGGCGGCCGCCGGGTCGGAGTCCTCGCCGTCGGCCGGCTCCTCCACGTCGAGCAGGACCAGGCTGAAGCTGAGCGAATACCGCCGCGCCCGTTCGAGCTCCTCGCTGAGCCGGCGGTCCAGCGTCGGCGGTGTCAGCGGCCGAGCCTGCGCCGCGCCGATCGCGCGGCCGCCGTCGAGCGCGCGCGCCGCGGCTTCAGCGAGGCTTCCGGCCAGCTCCAGCTGGGTCGCGCTGAGCACCGTCGCTGCCTCCTGGCCGCGCATCAGGAGCACCCCGGCGACCTCGTCCTCGACCGCCACGGGCAGCACGACCAGCGTGGACGCGGGGCCCTGACCGGTGGCGTGGGTGTCCGGCACCGTGAGGGGGCGCCGGCTCCGAATCGCGTCGCCGATCTCCGGGTACCGGGCCAGATCGAGCCGCGCATGCTCTGCGCGCCCTTCGGTGAAATCGGCGATGACGCGTCCCTGGTCCGGGCCCGGCCGCGTCACAACGAAGGAGCACTGCGCCAGTCCCAGCGCTCGGCCAAGTCGGCGGACCAGCGCGACCGCCACTTCGTCCGGCTGGAGCAGCGTCCTGGCCTCCTCGAGCAGATCGCGTAGCCTGCTGCGCACCTCCGACTCGTACGGCGTGCGGCATGGGGCCTGGCGGTCACGAATCCTGGCCGCGAGGCGGGCACAGAGCTCGGGCAGATGGACCGGCGCCGAGAGCGCGTCGGCGGCGCCCAGTGCGAGCGCCGTGGCGGGTCCGTCGGGGTTCCCTTCCGCAAACACGATCACCCGCGGCGGCTCGATCGCGGCGTTGGTGAGCAGGGCGGCCAAGCGCTCGGCGTCGGTGGCGGCCAGCGTCGTGAGCACGGCGTCGGGGGGCGGCTCGGCTGCGGCCGGCGGGGTCTCGCCGATGTGAAACCCGGCGCGGGTGAGCGCACGCTCGAGCCCCTGGGGACGGGCGGAAGCATCACCGGTGAGCAGAAGACGCGGCCGGACAGGCGGTTCGCCGGCGCCGGTCATTCGATCACGAGGGCTGAATGGCTCAACCTCAGGCCTCCGGGTTCCTCGGAGCGCACGTGTCAATCCAGGGGGGCGTCGCCACAGCACCGGCGCGGGGCATCGCCATCGGGGCCTCGGCAATCCAGGTGTTTACCAAGACTCCCAGCCAGTGGCGGGAGCCGACGGTCGGGGACGACGTCGCGGAGGCCTTCCGCCGCGAGCTCGCGCGCAGTGGGATTGCACGTATAGTGTCGCATGACTCCTACCTAATCAACCTCGCCTCGCCGGATCCGCTGCTGCGGGCGCGCTCCGAGGCCTCCTTCCGGGCCGAGCTCGCGCGATGCGAAGCGCTGGGCATCCCCCAGGTCGTCTCCCATCCGGGCAATTTCATGGATGATCGCGAAGCCGGTCTCCGGCGGAACGCCGAGTCGTATACCCGCTGCCTCGAGGCGGTGCCTGGCACGGTCGGTGTGCTGCTCGAGACCACCGCAGGCACCGGCACGGCGCTGGGGAGCACGTTCGAGGAGCTGGCCCAACTGCGCGCCGCCATCGACCGGAGCGTGCGCCACCGCGTAGGCTTCTGCGCCGACACCTGCCATCTCTACGCCGCCGGGTACGACCTGGTGCGGGACTTCGAAGGCGTCTGGCGGAACTGGGACGCGACGTGCGGCCGCGCGCACCTCCGGTGCCTCCACCTCAATGACTCCAAGACACCGCTTGGCTCGCGCCGCGACCGGCACGAACTCATCGGCGAAGGCACACTGGGCGCAGCGCCGTTTCGGCGCATCATGCGCGAGCCACGGTTCGCGAACGTCATCAAGATCCTCGAGACCCCGAAGGGCGACGACGAGTTCACCCAGGACCGTCGCATGCTGCGACGGCTCCGCGCCTATGCACGCGGGCGGCCGGCGCGTTGACCCGATGCCCGGCCGGGCGCATCTTCCTCGCATGCGACACACCATGCTGCTGCTGGCCTTGCTCCTCCCGGCCGGCGTCTCGGGCCTACACGCCCAGACGGAGTACTACGCTCGCATCGGCGCGGTCGGCGCCAGCGACCTGCTCCGCGACGTCATCGTGGACGAGATCAGGGTGCGGCAGTCGATCGCCCCGATGATCGCACTGGGCGCGTCGCTGCCGATCGGGGCGCCCGGTTATCGTGTGGGCCTGGAGGGCACCCTCGCATCGGGCAAATTCCACAGCAGCGAGAGCGGCACCGACACCGATCTGGGGACGCTTCGCGAGGCGTCGATCCTGCTCAACCTCGAGGGCCCGGTCTACCGGGAGTTCCGCTGGCGGGCGGGGCTGGGCGGCCTGCAGTACTGGCCCGCGGACAAGGACGGGATCTTCCGTTCCGGCGGCACCGCCCGGTTTCTGGCCGGCGCCGGCCTGGATTACCGCCGTCCCGTGCTGCCTACGTGGGACCTGATGGGGTCGCTGCGCTACGACTTCCATCGCTTCACGACCGACGAGCTCAAGGCCCGCGGCTTCTCCCAGACCCAGGGGGTGAGCCGTGTCTCGCTGTCGGTCGGCCTGTCTCGGAGCACTCGATGATCCGCCCCGCCCGCTGGATCAGCCTCGGGCTCGTGGCGGCCGCCGGGGCTTGCAGTGACATCGCCACGCCCATCCGCAACGACTTCTACGAGTGGCGCCTCATCGTGCCCTCGGCCTCGGGATCGGGTAACGACAGCCTGACCTTTCACTGGCCGCATGAACGGCTTCCCGTGCGCGTGTGGGTCGAGAACGACGCCAGCCTGCCCGAGAACATCCCCAGGGCGATCGCAGCCTGGCGCGCGGCGTTCCTCTACGGTGAGTTCGACGCCACCATCGCGGCCGACTCTTCAGGCGCCGACGTGATCGTGCGCGCGGGAGCGGCGCCGGGCACCCAGTTCTCCCGGGTGCGCCTGCACAGCGCCCTGGCCCCGGAGTGCGAAGGTGCCACCGATCTCGACCTGAGCGATGACCACACCCAGCTCCGGCTCCCGATCCGGGTCTACGTGGATCCGCACTCGGACCCCAACGCCCCCAACCTGGCCGAGTGCCTGACGCTGACCACGACCCACGAGTTCGGGCATGTGGTCGGCATCTTCCGGCACTCCGGCGTGGCCACCGATCTCATGTATGCCGACCCCTCCGTGGCGGGGCCGAGCGAACGCGATCTGACCACCGCAGAGGTCATCTACCACCTGCGGTCGAACCTGGAGGCGGTCGGACCCTGAGGGCCGGCGCGCCACGGAGTCACCCAACGCAGGGCGAAGGGGGCATGCCCGGCGGCCTGCCCCCTCGGCTCCGCTCAGGGTGACTCCCCGTTCACGGTAACCACTGCCAGGACAACCTGTTACACCACCCCGTTGCCCCCGGCGCTCGTCCTGCCGATACTTCTCGCAGGCACCCGGCCGACAGCCGCCTGGCGACCAAATCCCTTGCCCCGCGCCACGCGCCTAGGAGCGTATGAGTCCCGAGACGAGCGCACTCCCTCGTGAGAGTCTGACCCTCGTCGAACATGGCCTCTTCCCGATCCGCATTCATGCCAATCTGACGCCGCCCGCGCTCATCGAACACGCACTCCGCCGCAGCGAAGGACAACTCACCGATCGCGGCGCCTTCACCGCCAACACCACCCCGCACACCGGCCGTTCCCCGAAGGACAAGTTCGTCATCGAGGAGCCCGGTGCGGCCGACCGGATCTGGTGGGACAAGAATGCCCGGCTCGACCCCGAGGGGTTCGACCGGCTGCACGAGGACGTCCGCGCCTACCTCGACGCGCGCGAGCTCTACGTCCAGGATCTGTTCGGCGGCGCCGACCCGGCATATCGAACCCCGGTCCGCTTCATCACCCCGAACGCGTGGCACGCGCTCTTCGTGCGGAACATGTTCATCCGCGCCGTGCCGGCGGAGCTGGCGCACTTCCGGCCCGGCTTCACCGTGCTCCACGCTCCCGATTTCCAGGCCGAGCCGGCGCGCCACGGGACCAGGACCGGCACCTTCGTGGTGATCCACTTCGGGAAGAAGCTGGTGCTGATCGGGGGCACTCGCTACGCGGGCGAGATGAAGAAGTCGATCTTCACCGCCCTGAACTATCTGCTGCCGGCCCGGGGCGTCATGACGATGCACTGCTCCGCCAACATCGGCCCCGAGGGCGACACGGCGATCTTCTTCGGGCTCTCCGGCACCGGCAAGACCACGCTCTCCGCCGATCCGACCCGCCAGCTCATCGGCGACGACGAGCACGGCTGGAGCGACCGGGGGGTCTTCAACTTCGAGGGCGGCTGCTACGCCAAGGTCATCCGGCTCCGCGCCGACACCGAGCCGGAGATCTACGCGGCCACCCAGATGTTCGGCACGGTGCTCGAAAACGTCGTGCTCGACCCAGCCACCCGCGCGGTGGACTTCGACGCCGACCGGGTCACCGAGAACACCCGGGCCTGTTACCCGATCCATTACATCCCCAACTTCCAGCCCAGCGGCGCCGGGGGACACCCGAAGAACATCGTGTTCCTGACCGCGGACGCCTTCGGCGTCATGCCGCCGATCTCGCGGCTCACCGCGGACCAGGCGATGTATCATTTTCTGTCCGGCTACACCGCCAAGGTCGCGGGCACCGAGCGTGGCGTCACCGAGCCTGCCGCCACGTTCTCGGCCTGCTTCGGCGCGCCGTTCCTCCCGATGCATCCGGGTGTCTACGCCCACATGCTGGGCGAGCGAATCGAGCGGCACGGCGTCAAGGTTTGGTTGGTCAACACCGGCTGGACCGGCGGGCCGTACGGCACGGGCTCGCGGATGCAGCTGCCGTACACCCGTGCCATGCTGCGGGCCGCGCTCGCGGGCACACTGGACGCCGCGACGTTCGCCAGAGACCCCATCTTCGGCTTCGAGGTGCCCACCGCGGTGCCCGGCGTGCCGGCCGAGATCCTGCTGCCGCGGAGCACCTGGTCCGAGGCCTCGGCGTACGACGCGCAGGCGCGTGACCTCGCCCGCATGTTCCGGGAGAACTTCGAGCAGTACCGGCCGCACGTGTCCGCCGCGGTCTCGGCCGCCGGGCCGGTAGCCTGACGGCGAACGAGTCACCCTGAGCCGAGCGAAGGGGGGCATGATCCGACGCATGCCCGGGCTCAAGGAGCTCGAGGTCATCCGTGACCCGCTCTGGGACAATATCCGCCTCGATCGCCCGGCGCTCCTCGCGCTGGACACCGCCGCGGTCCAGCGGCTGCGGTACGTCCGGCAGGTCGGCCACGCCTTTCTCGTCTATCCCGGTGCCACCCACACCCGATTCGAGCACGCCCTCGGCGCCTATCACTTGACGCGCCGCGCGCTCGCGAGCCTGGAGGAGCGCGGTGAGCTGGAGCAGGTGCCGGAGGACGACCGCCTGGCCGTCCGCCTCGCCGCGCTCCTGCACGACATCGGCCACTACCCGTTCTCGCACGCGCTCGAGGAGGCGGGGTTCCCCTCCCATGAGGGGCTCGGCGTCGCCAAGTTAGGTGAGGGCGAGCTGGGAGAGCGCCTGCGTGAGTTCGGCGGCCCCGGGTTCGCGGCGGCGCTGGGGTCGCTCATCACCGGCGTGAGCGCCAGCCCGCTCCAGGGACTGATCTCGGGATCGCTCGACCTCGACAAGATCGATTACCTGAGCCGCGACGCGCGCATGTGCGGCGTGCCGTACGGGACGGTCGACGTGGATCGCCTGCTGGCGACGCTCACGCTGGTCGAGACCTCGCCGGGACGCTACGAGGTGGGGGTGCTGGAGAAGGGTGTGAGCGCGCTCGAGTCGCTCCTGTTCGCCAAGTACCAGATGTACCGGAACGTGTACTGGCATCATGCGGTTCGCTCGGCCACCTGCATGTTCAAGCGCGCGGTGCGGGGCGCCGTGGCCCGCGGCAGCATCACGGTGGCCGCGATCGCGGAGGCTACCGACGACGGCCTGATGGAGCAGCTGATCACGCGCGACCGCAACGCCCTGGCGGCCGCGATCCGGGCCCGCCGTCTGCACAAGCGCGCGCTCGACCTCCCGGCGAGCGACGTGCCCGCGGGTGCGGAGCCGTGGATCGTCGACGACCCGGACCTGCTGGAGCGCGTGGAGAATGCGCTCGCCCGCGAGGTGGGGCTCTCGCCCGGCGACCTGCTGCTGGACTTTCCGGCCCGGTCGTCCATGCTCGGAGTGGACCTGCCCCTCCGGACGCGGGGCGGCACGGTCGAGCGGCTGACCGACGCCGGCCGGGCCGGCCAGCTCGGCCTGCCGCGCGTCGCCGACGAGTTGTACCGGAGCGCGAGGCGTCTCCGGGTCTTCGTCGCGGAACCGGTGCGCGGATCGCTCCGCGACGTGCCGGATCTGCTCACCTGTCCCGCCGCCGAGCTGCGCCAGCGGCTCGATGGGCAGTCTACGCTGCTTGAGAGGAGAACCGTTCGATGATCACCCGCCGCGTGTTCCTGGCCCAGGCCGCCGGCCTTGCCCTCACCTCCCTCGGAGCCCGGCGTCTCTGGGGCCGGTCCACCACCGGAACGGGGACGCCGATCACGGTGTACAAGAGCGCCAGCTGCGGCTGCTGCACCAGCTGGGTGGAGCACCTGCGCACCAACGGATTCACACCAGCCGTGCACGACGAAGAGAACATGGACGGCATCAAGGACGACATGGGCGTCCCGAAGGACCTCCGCTCCTGCCACACCGCGCTGCTGGACCGCTACGTCGTCGAGGGACACGTGCCCGCGGCCGATCTCCGGCGCCTGCTGGCGGACCGTCCCGCGGTGGCGGGCCTGGCGGTCCCCGGCATGCCCAAGAGCAGCCCCGGGATGACCGCGCCCGGCCAGCCGCACGAGCCCTACACGGTTGTCGCGTTCGCGCGGGACGGCAAGACGAACGTCTTCGCCCGGCATTGAGCCCGGCGCGATGCCCGAGGTAGTGACCTATCGTCCGGAGTGGCGAGGCGAGTTCGAGCGGCTGAACCGCGAGTGGATCGAGACCTGGTTCACGCTCGAGGACGCTGACCGCGACACCTTTCGGGATCCGGCCGCGAAGATCCTGCAGCCCGGCGGCCAGATCTTCTTCGTGGTGGAAGGTGGGGAGGTCCTGGGCACCTGCGCCGTGCTGCCCCACGAGCCGGAGGTGCACGAGATCGCCAAGATGGCGGTGGCCCCGGCCGTACGCGGACGCGGGTACGGCGACCTGCTCATGGAAGCGGCGATCGGGTTCTCCCGGAGGGCGGGCGCGCGGCGGGTGGTGATCGTCTCCAATACCAGGCTCGTCCCGGCGATCCGCCTGTACCAGAAGCACGGCTTCGTGCGGGTCCCGCTCGAGGCCGACCAGCGCTACGTCCGGGCCGACATCCGGCTCGAGCTGACGCTGGGGAACGAGGCGGGCTGATCCCGATCCTGGTCGCGCGCCAGGAGGGCGTGCGGCGGAGCGGGACGGGCGGATGGAGGAAGGGGGAGCAGCGGGTCAGGTGGTGCCGGCCGCCGCGGCGGCCGTGGGGTGCTCCCCTGTAGTGCTGTCCACCGAGTCGATGCGGACGACGATCACGGTGATGTTGTCGAGCCCGCCGCGCCGGTTGGCCTCGGTGACCATCCGGTCCACCCAATGCTGCGGGCCGCCGTCGGCGGTGAGGATCCGGGTCAGCTGCTCGTCCTCGAGCATTCCCGTCAGGCCGTCAGAGGCGAGCAGCAGGACGTCGCCCACCTCGAGCGTCCCGAAGTAGATGTCCGGCACTACATCCATGCTGGCGCCGACACATCGGGTGATCACGTTGCTGTAGGGATGCACCCGGGCCTGCTCAGGAGTCAGCAGCCCCGCGTCGACCTGCTCCTGCACGTAGGAATGGTCCTTGGTGAGTTGCTCGAACCGGCCCTTCCGGAGCAGATACGCCCGGCTGTCCCCCACCTGGCCGATCATGTAGCGCCCCGGCAGCAGCACCAGCACGGTGGCCGTCGTGCCCATCCCGCGCTTGTCGTGCTCGGAGAGCGTCCGCTCGAAGATCGCGTCGTTGGCCGCGCGGATCGCCGCGCTCATGCGGTCACCCACCTGCTCGTCGCTCAGTCCGCGCAGCGAGCCGATCTGATGCGACGTGAT
This sequence comes from Gemmatimonadales bacterium, assembly GCA_036769285.1. Taxonomy (GTDB): domain Bacteria; phylum Gemmatimonadota; class Gemmatimonadetes; order Gemmatimonadales; family GWC2-71-9; genus CAVVWJ01. The sequence goes on from DAIPLK010000022.1 coordinate 16,762, forward strand.
CCGCACCGCCATCTCGCTGGCGATCTCCCCGGCCGCGTGCCCCCCCATACCATCGGCCACGATGAACACGCCGCGGTCGGCGAGCATGAGGTAGTTGTCCTCATTCCCGGAGCGGACGATCCCGATGTCGGTGCGAGCGGCGCAGGTGAAGTGCACAGGACCCCGTTCGGTCAACGCAGGATGAGGAAGGCCGCGATCGCACCGCCGAGCACGAGCGCGGCGATGAGCCACCAGAGGGACGGCCCGGCGGCGCGGGGCGGCGCGGCCCGGATCGGGCGCCGCCGTGGCGGCACATCCTCCCGGTCCTCGGCCGGAGGCATCACCGCCGAGAGCACCTGCGTCCTCGACGACCGCCGCACCGACACGGATTCGTCGAGCGGCTCGAACAGCACCGCGACCTCGCCGAACTTGAGCGTGCTCCCGGGGCCCAGCGCGATTTCACCCGAGACCCGCTCGCCTTCGACGAACGTCCCGTTGGTCGAGCCCAGATCGCTGAGCACCCAGACGGTGTCACGCCGTTGGAGCTTCGCGTGGCTGGTGCTCACGCTCGGGTCGGCGATCACGACGTCGTTGAACTCCGCGCGTCCGATGTTGACCACCGGCACTTTCACCGCCAGCCGGCGGCCCTTGAGGGAGCCGCTGCGCACCAGCAGTGAGGCCAGCGGCGCAACCTGCGGCTCCGTCGGGGTGACGGGACCGGCCAACGCGGACGGCGGCAAGCCATGCAGAGTGTCGGAAAGCCGGGCGCCGGCCCCGGTGGGAGGATGGGCAGCGGTCACCGGCGGCACGCTTCGCCGGCCACGCGCCGCCGGCGGGGGGGGCACATCGGCGTAGAACCGGAATTCGTCGTGACCGATGCGGATGACGTCGGCCCGCGCGAGCAGGTGCTGCCGGCCGACCCGGTCGCCGTTGACGTACGTGCCGTTGACGCTGAGGTCGTTCAGCACGTAGCCCTCGGGCGTCGTCTGGATTTCCGCGTGACGGCGGGAGACCTCCGTCCCCGCCACGACGACGTCCGAGCCCGCCTCCCGGCCGAACACCAGCGTGTCGCCGGTGACCGTGTACTCGCGCCCGTCGGTCAGGCACACGAGCCGTCCGCCGGTCGGGCCCGCGGCGGCGGGCGTCGGCGACGGGCGCGCCGGCGGGATCAGATCGGTGAAGGCCCCGGAATCGAACAGCTGCGTGTGCCCGGCCCGGCGGCTGTCTACCGCGAGGATCTCATGGCGGCCGATCTGGACCTTGTCGCCGTGGAGGATGGGCGTGGGATCGGTGCCGAGACGGATACCGTTGACGAACAGCTCCGCGCCGGGCTCGCCCGCCCGAATGGCGGCCGCCCCCTGGGGAGTGCCTTGAAGGATGGCGTGGCGCGGCCGAATCTCCTCGCCGTCGAGGACGATAGCGCAGCCCGGCGCCGACCCTATGATCGTCTCACCGGCGGGCACGGGAATGCGCGCGCCGCCGATTTCGAGGTGCATCATTGATCGGATCCTGAGGTAAATGCCGGTCGCCGACAAACGTACCCCGCGGCCCGTAACCGCGCAAGCAAACGCGGGTTAGGCAATCTTGCGCGCTTCCTGGCCACGCAGCTGCAGCTGGTAGAGCCGCTCGTAGAGCCCGCGCTGCGCCAGCAGCTCGCGGTGGCTCCCTCGCTCCCGGATCTCGCCGTGGTGGAGCACCAGGATCTCGTCGGCGTGCAGGATGGTGCTGAGCCGGTGGGCCACGACCAGGCTCGTGCGCCCCGCCATCAGCTCGGCGATGGCCCGCTGGATCTGCGCCTCCGCTTCCGCATCCACCGAGCTCGTGGCCTCATCAAGCACCAGGATCCTGGGGTCGAGCGCCAGCGCCCGCGCGAAGCTGAGGAGCTGCCGCTCCCCCACGCTTAGGCTCCGGCCGCGCTCGCCCAGCTCGTGGTGGTAGCCCGACGGCAGCCGCTCGATGAACCGGTCGGCCCCGACCCGTCGGGCTGCCTGCCGCGCCGCCTCGGGCGTGATGGGCGCGTCGAGCGTCAGGTTGTGCAGGATGTCGCCCGTGAACAGGAACAGATCCTGCTGCACGAAGCCGATGATCGACCGCAGGGTCGCGGTCGAGAGCTCCCGGATGTCCACGCCGTCCACCGTGATCCGCCCGCGCTCCGGGTCGTAGAAGCGGAGCAGCAGGTTGACGATCGTGGTCTTCCCCGCTCCGGTGTGCCCCACCAGCGCGATCGTCTGCCCGGGAGAGGCGGTGAACGAGACGTCGCGGAGCACCCAAGGCCCATCGGGGCTGTACCTGAACCACACTCCCTCGAACCGCACCGCGCCGCGCACGGGCCGCGGCAGCGGCGCCGGCGCCTCTGGCTCCCCCACCGTCACCGGCTCGTCGAGCAGGGCGAACACCCGCTCCGACGAGGCCATGGCGCTCTGCAGCAGGTTGAACTTCTCCGACAGGTCCTGCAGCGGTTGGAAAAACCGCCGGGTGTACTGGATGAACGCCGCGAGCACGCCCACCGTGAGCGTGCCGTCGAGCACGCGCAGCCCGCCGTGCCACAGCAGCAGCGCCATCGCGACCGCCGTGAGCACCTCGACCGCGGGAAAGAACACCGCGTACACGGTGATCGAGCGGAGGTGCGCCTCGAGGTGCTCCCGGTTGAGCGCCGCGAACCGCCGCGCCGAGTCGTCCTCCCGGCCGAAGAGCTGGACGATCCGCATCCCGCTCAGCCGCTCCTGGAGGAAGGCGTTGAGCCGGGCGAGCCGCACCCGGATGTCACCGAACGCCTCCCGCACCCGGCGGCGGAAGATGCGGGCGGTGAGCCATACGAGCGGGATCACGGCGAATGTCACCAGCGCCAGCCGGAAGTCGATCGCCAGCATCATCCCCATGATCGCCACGAGCGTGAACGCGTCGCCGAAGATCGTCACCACTCCGGAGGAGAACAGCTCGTTCAGCGTCTCCACGTCGGAGGTGACCCGGGTCATGAGCCGGCCCACGGGGTGGCGGTCGAAGTAGGCGATGCTGAGCCGCTGGAGGTGCCCGAAGATCTGCATCCGGAGGTCGTACATCACCCGCTGGCCGAGGTACGTGGTGAGCAGCGTCCCGCCGTACTCGACACCGAAGTCCAGAATCAGGGTGGCGAGATAGAGCCCTGCGAGGAGGCCGAGCAGTCCCAGGTCGTGCGTCGGCACCGCCACGTCGAGCGCGTGCTCGGTCAGGCGCGGCCCGATCAGCGCCAGCACCGACTGCGTCATGAGCAGCAGCACCGCCGCCGTCGTCAGCCACCGGTACGGCCGCAGGTAGCCCAGCAGTCGGCGGAGCAGCGCGGCGTCGTAGCCGCTGGCGCCGGCGTCCGGATCGTCGGGAGTGTGGCTCATCGCGCTAGCCGGCGGGCTCCGCCAGCACCTCCTGGTCCACGCCCCTCAGCCCTCGGCGTACCCAGCTCGAGAAGACCAAAAACCCGAACCCGAGGGTGAAGTAGGTGAGGATCAGCCGCCAGACAAGGATGTAGATCGGGGTCAGCTCGCGGGGGACGTAGGAGCTCATGACGGCGGCGGAGAGCACCTCACCGATCCCCGACGCGCCCGGCGTCGGCGCGAAGTAGAGCAGGAACATCACCAGCGTCTGGATCAGCAGGATGTCCACGAAGTTGGCGTTGAGACCGAGGGCACGGAGGGCGACGTAGCCGGCGAGGAGCTTGTTGGCGTGCGATGGGGCGGACAGGATCGTGGCCCAGAAGAGAGCAAGCCACCCGCCCGGACTGTTGAAGGCGATCACGCTGGCGTGGGCGTCGTCGATCCCCTGCCTGAGCCGCTCCAGCCGCTCGGCTACCCGACGGCTCCGGCGGCTGACCCACTCGGCGACCCGGTGAATCAGGTCACGCACGAATCGCGGGAAGAAGATGACCATGCCCATGAGCACGCCGATGCCGCCGATGATCGTCAGGCTTCCCTGGAACAGATCGTACAGCGACAGCCCCAGCAGGTTCCCGCGCTCCCCCAGCGAGCGGCCGGCACCGAAGAGGAGCGCCAGCGGGCCGGCGATCGCAAAGAAGAGGACCGTGGCGACGAAGCTCATGAACGTCGAGGTGACCGCCACCGGGAGCGGCACGCCGTACCGCCGCATGGTATACATCGTCATCGGGCCCGCGCCCGAATTGACCGGCGTGATGTAGCCGGCCCACGCACCCATGCCACCCGCCAGGATCATCCCCGTGAGCGACGGGCTCGGGTGGACGTGCCGCGCCACCACCCAGTTCCGGAGCCCGCCCCCGATCCAGTCCATCGATGCGAGGCCCACCCCCACCAGCAGCCACACCCAGTGGATCCGGCCGATCCCGGCCAGGAAGGCATGAAAGTCGTTGCCGTAGATCAGCGTGATCCCGAACCCCACCAGTGAGGCCAGGACCGAGATTTCGAACCCGCGGAGGAGGAACTTCGGGGTGAGGAGACGCGGCATGGAGCGAGAAAGCTAAGGGGGCCGGAGAGAGCGGAGAAGGCGGACGATGGCGGTTCCCGCCCCGCCTCATGCGCCGCGCCGCCTGCCCCGCCCTTCCCGAAGCTTTCCCGAACACGCTATGCTTCCCCCAATGCCCATCCGCATCGTCAACGCCCGGCAGAACAACCTGCAGGGAATCACCGTCGAGTTGCCGCACCGGGCGCTCACCGTGATCACCGGGCCTTCCGGCTCCGGCAAGAGTAGCCTCGCCTTCGACACGCTGTATGCGGAGGGGCAGCGGCGCTATATCGAATCGTTGTCGACCTACGCCAAGCAGTTCCTCGAGCGGATGCCCAAGCCGCTGGTGGATCACCTCGAGGGGATCGCCCCATCGGTGGCGATCGAGCAGCGCAACCCGACCGTCAGCAGCCGCTCCACCGTCGGCACCGCCACGGAGGTGTACGATTACCTCCGCCTGCTCTGGGCCCGGGTGGGTCGGAGCTACTGCCGCGCCTGCGGCGCCCCGGTGCGGCGGGACACCCCGCAGAGCGCGGCGGACGACGTGCTCGCAGCATTCCCCGGTGAGCGGATCCAGGTGGCGTTCCCGCTGCCCCCGGTGGCGCGGCTCACCCACGAGGCGGTAGTCGAGAACCTGCGGGCCCTCGGCTTCGTCCGGGTGCTGGCCGATGGCGCGCCGCATCACCTCGACGAGCTCCCCGCCGGCCTCGACCTGACCCGCGCGGGCGAGTTGCTGGTGGTGGTAGACCGACTGGTGGCGGATCCATCTGCTTCCGGCCGCCTCGCCGAGTCGGTGGCCACGGCGTTTCAGGAGGGCGAAGGCATCGCGCTGGCGCTCCATCCCGCTCTCGCCTCGGGCCGGGACCGGCTCCGGTTCACCAGCTTTCCGGCCTGCAGCGCGTGCGACACCCCGGGCGCCACGGTCACGCCGGCGCTGTTTTCGTTCAACAACCCGCGCGGTGCCTGCGCCAGATGCAACGGGTTCGGCGCGGTGCTCGAGTACGACGAGTCGCTCATCGTCCCCGATCCCGGACGCAGCCTCGCGGACGGCGCGATCGACCCCTGGACCAAGCCGCGCTACGAATCGCGCCGCCGGATGCTCCTCGAGTTTGCCCGAGCCCTCGGCGCCGACGTCGACAAGCCGTGGCGGAAGCTTAAGGCGGCGCACCGCCGCGAGCTGCTCTACGGCCGGAAGGGGCGCTATGTCGGCATCTTTCCGTTCCTCAGGGGGCTGGAAGAGAAGCGCTACAAGCAGTACATCAGGGTCTTCCTGCGGCAGTACCAGCTGGCCAGGACCTGCGACGCCTGCGGCGGGAGCCGGCTGAACGCCGACGCCCTCGCGGTGCGGATCGGTGGCGATACGATCGCCGGCGTCTCGTGCCGCTCGGTGGACGGGATCCACGCCTGGGTCCAGGCGCTCGCGCTGAGCCCGTTCGAGCGCGAAGTGGCCGAGCTCGTCGTGGACCAGCTCGGCGCCCGGATCGGCTTCCTGCGCGACGTGGGGCTCGGCTACCTCACTCTCGATCGCCAGACGCGCAGCCTGTCCGGTGGCGAGGCGCAGCGCATCTCGCTCGCCAACGCGCTCGGCTCACGGCTGGTGGACACGCTCTACGTCCTCGACGAGCCGTCGATCGGCCTGCACCCCCGCGATACCGACCGGCTCCTGGCGCTGCTGCGCCGTCTCCGCGACGCGGGCAACACCGTGGTCGTCGTCGAGCACGACCTGGCGGCGATCCGGCAGGCCGACTACATGCTCGAGCTCGGACCCGGTTCCGGCGACAAGGGCGGACGGGTCGTGCACGCCGGGCCGGTCGAGACCGCCACCGGCTCGCTCACCGGACAGTACCTCACCGGTGAGAAGCGGATCGCGGTGCCGAGCGCCCGCCGGCCGGCGGGCCCCCGCTGGCTCCGGGTGCGAGGTGCGACCCTCCACAATCTCAGGGGCGTGGACGCGGACATCCCGCTCGGGACGCTCACCGCGATCACCGGCGTGAGTGGCTCCGGCAAGAGCTCCCTGCTGTACGATGTCGTCTATCGGAACCTCGAGACCCGGCTGCATGGCGAGCACTCGGCGAAGAGCCACCTCGGCGAGCCCGTGGGCGAGGTGGTGTCGCTGGTCGGGTGGGAGCTGCTCAAGGACGTGCTGCTGGTGGACCAGTCGCCGATCGGCCGCTCGCCGCGCTCGAACCCGGTCACCTTCATCAAGGCGTTCGACGAGATCCGCGAGCTGTTCGCCGCCCAGCCGCTCGCGAGGGAGCGGGGGTACTCCGCCGCGACCTTCTCCTTCAACCTCCCGGGCGGGCGGTGCGACGCCTGCGAGGGCGCGGGACACGTGCAGGTCGAGATGGTCTTCCTGGCCGACGTCTTCGTGCCGTGCGAGGTCTGCGCCGCCACCCGGTACCGGCGCGAGGTGCTCGACGTGCACATCCAGGGGCACTCGATTCACGACGTCCTGCAATGGACCGTCGACGAAGCGATCACCCGTTTTCGGCACCAGCCGAAGCTGGGCGCTGCGCTCTGGCAGCTGCAGCAGGTGGGCCTGGGATACCTGCGGCTCGGGCAGCCGGCCACGACGCTCTCGGGCGGCGAAGCCCAGCGGCTCAAGATCGCCCGCGAGCTGGCGCAGGCCGCCAAGCGCGACGGGCGCAAGCTCTACATTCTCGACGAGCCCACCACCGGACTGCACCTGGACGACGTGCGGGTACTGATCCAGGTGCTCGACCGCCTGGTGGACGCGGGCCACACGGTGGTCGTCATCGAGCATCACATGGACGTGGTCAAGCGCGCCGACTGGATCATCGATCTCGGGCCGGAAGCGGGCGAGGGCGGTGGGCGAGTGGTCGCACAGGGCACGCCGGAGGAGGTCGCAGCCGTGGAGGGCTCCCACACCGGACGCTACCTGCGCCCTCTGCTCGCCCAGGTCGCCACGGCCGCAGCGCTCGCGGGATGAACCGCCGCCAGGCGGTCGTCGCGCTGGTGCTCGTCTGCCTGATCTGGGGCGTCTCGTTCACCGTCATCAAGCAGGCGCTGCATTACAGCTCACCGCTGGTGCTGCTCGCCGCTCGATTCACCCTCGCCACCGCCGTCATCGCCGGCAGCCTGCGCGGACTGCGCCGCACGGAGATCGGCGGCGGTCTCGCGCTCGGCGTGCTCTTCTGGGCGGGCTTCGTGCTGCAGACCATGGGACTGCAGTACACCACGCCGAGCCGCTCGGCGTTCCTGACGATCCTGTCCACGCCGCTCGTCCCCGCCCTGCAGTTCCTCACCCACCGCACCCTGCCACGCGGTCCAACGCTCGGGGCCATCGCGCTGGCGGTCGCCGGCACCTGGCTCCTCACCAGTCCCGGCGGAGGGGGCGGCCTGAATCGGGGCGATGTACTGACGATCGGCTGCGCTATTCTGTTTACCGGCCAGATCGTCGCGGCCGGCCATTACGCCGCACGCATCCCGATCGGCCGCCTGCTGGCGCTGGAGCTGGGCTCCTGCGCGCTCCTCTCGCTCCTCACGGCGCCGGTCGTCGAGGCGCCGCGGCTGGTGCCGTCGCCGCCCTTCCTGGCCATGCTCGCGTTTCTCGCCTTCACCGGCCTGTGGTCGTTCCGCACGCAGCTGCGGGCGCAACAGGTGCTCTCTCCCACCCACACCGCGCTGGTGTTCACGCTCGAGCCCGTCTTCGCCGCCGTGACCAGCTTCCTCGTGCTCGGTGAGCGGCTCGGCCCCACCCAGCTGCTGGGCGCGGCGCTGATTCTCGCGGCGGTCGCGGCGCCGGCCCTCGAGGGAGCCGAGCCCGCGACCGTGACCTGACGCTCGCGCCCCGAGTC
>DAIPLK010000129.1:0-7890 GCA_036769285.1 Gemmatimonadales bacterium
AGCGTCTGTTCGGTGCCGACGTCCGGAATGAAATCGTCCCAGTGGACAAACGTCGTGTCCACCCCTGGACCGGTGATGCGAATCGTGGTGGCCGCGGGCACGATCGTTGCCTGCGTGAGCGGCAGGTCCTGCTCATAGCCCGCGGCGGCCAGCGGGGCGAGTCCCAGCCGGCAACACTCGGCCGCGAGATATGCGGCGGCGACCCGGCCGCCCTCGGTGCCGGTCTTCCGGCCCAGCAGCGCGTCGCCGGCCAGGAATGAGGCGGCGGCGCGTATGGTGAGGGTGTCCACGAGCGGGGCCACCGTTTCCGGGCCCGATCTGGCGCAGGCGAGCCCCGCCAGCACGGCGGGCAGGCACAATGTCCGCAAGTTGGAGAGTTGCATGGGTGCCATCACATCGCGTGCGGGACTCTGGTGCGGGGTGGTTGCCCTCATCCTTGGTACTACCCCCGCGCAGGGCCAATCGTTCGCTGAGATCGATGCGGCCGTTCGGGACGGGATCCGGAAGGGGATCTATCCCGGGGCCGTCGTGATCGTCGGCCGCCGGGATTCCGTGCTGTACGCCCGGGGCTACGGCCACTTCACCTGGAGCCCATCGTCGCCGGTCCCCGATCCCGACTCGTCGCTGTGGGACATCGCCTCGATCACCAAGGTGGTCAGCGCCACCAGCGCGGCCATGCGGCTGGTGGACCGGCGGAAGCTCGACCTCGATGCGCCGGTGCGCCGCTATCTCCCCAGATTCTCGGGAGGAGCCAGGGACCAGGTGACCGTGCGCATGCTGCTCGACCACACGAGTGGCCTCAAGAGCTACGTCCCCTTCTACCAGAAGGCGCGTGGGAGCCGTGCCCGCGCCATCGATCTCCTCTACGCCCAGCCGCTCGTCCGCGCCCCGGGCGACAGCGCCGAGTACAGTGACCTCAACGCCCTCTTCCTCGGCCTCGTGCTGGAGCAGGTGTCAGGGGTGCCGCTCGACCAGCTGGCGAAGCGTGAGGTGTTCGGTCCGCTCGGCATGACGCAGACGATGTACCGGCCGTCCCGCGCGCTGAAGCGGCGGATCGTGCCGAGCGGCATGTGGCGGGGGCGTCCGGTCCCGGGCGACGTCAACGATCAGAACGCCGTCGCCATGGGCGGCGTCGCCGGGCACGCGGGGGTGTTCTCGACCGGAATGGATCTGGCGCGCTACGCGGCCGTGTGGCTCCGCTCCGGCGTCGGGCCCGAGGGGCAGTGGGTGCGGCCCGAGACAATCCGGCGCTTCCTCACGAAGGGGGCCAACAGCGGTTCCCGCCTGCTCGGCTGGGACACGCCCGAGTTCAAGCCCGACGAGCCGAGCGTGTTCGGCACGCTCATCAGCGACGCCGGCTACGGCCACACCGGGTTCACCGGCACCGAGCTGTGGATCGACCCCGAGCGCGACCTGTATCTGGTCTTCCTCACCAACCGGGCCTTCGACCCGCGGGTCCGGGAGTCGCTCAAGGAACTCAAGGTAGTGCGCGCCACCCTGAGCGACGCGGCCGTCCGGCTCGTGCCCCACGGCTGCACCCAGGACCTGGTCGTGCGCTGCTAGGTCGCGCGCCGGTGGCAGACTGTTAGGTTTGAGGCATGACGGAAACCATCCCCGGGGCCGCGGTCCCCACCCCAGACGCCGTCCGGAAGGCGCTCCGCGCCGTGAAGGATCCGGAGCTCAACCTCAACATCGTCGACATCGGGCTGGTCTACGACATCGAGGTGAGCGAAGCGGGCGAGGTCCAGGTGCGCATGACCCTGACCAGCCCCGGCTGCCCCGCCGGTGCCGAGATCATCGACGACGTGAAGAAGGTGGTGGCGGATATCGAGGGGGTGCAGGCGGTCGACGTCGAGCTGGTGTGGGAGCCGTACTGGACACCGGACAAGATGGACCCGCGGGTGAGGGCGTTCTTGGGATTCTAGGCGACGAGTCATTCTGAACGAAGCGAAGGGGGCATGCCTCAGGGTATGCCCCCTTCACTTCGTTCAAGGTGACTCGTCGCCCGCTCCCGGCTCCGCCACCGCCGCCAGCAGCTCCGTCCCGATCTCCCGGAGCTGCCACCTCCGCAGCTCCGGGAGCGCCGCCAGCGCCTCCATGCTCGCCGGGTTCGCCCGGGCAATCGCCTCCAGCGTCCCATTGGGGCACAGCACCCCCGGCGCCAGGTCGAGCCGCATGGCCAACTGGTTCCGCACCGTCTTGAGCCGCTCGAAGCGCGCCTCGAACGCAGGATCGACTGCCCGCCGCGGCGGTCGCTCGATCCGGGGGAGATCGGTCTCGGGGAGCTCGAGCCCGCGCTTAACGGCCGCTAGGATCTCCCGGCCGCGCCGCTCTGCCTGCTCGCTGCCGATGCCGGGGATCGCCTTGAGCGCCGCCAGGTCCGCCGGCGGCTGCCTGGCCATCGCCAGCATCGGCTCGTTGTTGAGGATCCGGAAGGTCGCCCGGTCGCTGCGCTGCGCCACCCCCTCCCGCCATTCGTACAGCTCGCGCAGGATCGCCAGCTCGCGCCCCTTGAGCCCCTTGGCGCCCTTGAGCCGCAGGTAGCCCGGCTCGCCATCCGGCGGGGTCCAGCGGATCTGGTCGAGCAGCGCGAACTCCTCCTCGCCCCACGGCAGCCGGCCCCGCTCGTCCAGCCGCGCCCTGAGGATGTCGCGCAGCTCGGGCAGGTGGCGCGTGTCCGAGGCCGCGTACCGGAGCATCTCGGCCGAGAGCGGCCGGGCCGACCAGTCGGCCCGCTGGAAGCGCTTGTCCAGGCGTACGCCGAGGTACTTCTCGAGCAGCGCCGCCAGGCCGACGCCCGGCTCGTTGAGCAGCTGGGCCGCGATCCGGGTGTCGAACACCCTGGTGGCGCGGAAGCCGAACTCGCGGTCCAGCAGGCGGAGATCGTAGTCCGCGTCGTGGAACACGATCTCCACCGCCGGATCGGCGAGCACCTCCGCCAGCGGTCCCAGGCTCTCCACGGCGAGCGGGTCCACCACCGCCGTCTCCTCCCGCGAACTGATCTGCAGCAGGTACACACGGTCAATGAAGCGGTGGAAGCTCGCGGCCTCGGTATCCACGGCCAGCAGCGGCGCGCCCCGGAGGCGCTCGAAGAGCGCCTCCAGCGCCGCCTGCGACTGGATCAGGGGAACGCCGCCGCTCACTCGGACTGCGAGGCCTGCTCGAGACCGGCCGCGATCTCGTCGAGCGCCTTCGAGAGGGCCTTGTAGAACTCGGCGTCGGGCTGCGGCGTCCCGCCCATGGCCGCGTCCATCTGCAGCTTGCGGGCGAGCTTGGCGGCATGGCGGATGTAGTCGGTGGCTGGCTTCATAGGGCGGAGAAGGCGGAGAGGGCGGAGAAGGCGGAGAGGTGCACTCCGGACGAATGCGGAAGTGTAGCCGCTCGTCCCCGATTTCGCTGGCCGTGAATTCACTCGCCGCGCTCCGCGCCTTCTCGCCCCTCTCCGCGTATCTTCCATCACCATGCCCCACCAAGAGATCGATCTCACCGTCTACCCCGATGAGTGCGACGCCTTCGGGCACTTGAACCAGGCGTCGTTCCTGAGCTTGTTCGAGCGCGCGCGTTGGGAGATGCTGGCGCGTGGACCGGGGATGGATGTGTTCAGCCGGGGGGGTGCGTGGCCCGCGGTGCGGAAGACGGTGATCGACTATCACGCCGCCGCCTTCCCCGGCGACGTGCTGCGCTTCCATCAGGCGGTGACTCACCTCGGCCGGACCAGCTTCACCATGCGCCAGACGGCGCGGCGGGTGAAGGACGACACGCTCATCGCGACGGCCGAGTTCGTGTTCGTCTGCGTTGACCGCGACGGCCGGCCGATTCCGGTCCCCACCGAGTTTGGCGAGTTCATGAGCCCCGGCCCCTCCTCCGGCGACGCCCGGCGGCTCACGGTCAACGGCGTGAGCCTGGCCGTCGAGGTGCAAGGCGAGGGGCCCGCCCTCCTCTTCATCCACGGCTACCCGATGGACCACACCATCTGGCGCGACCAGATCGACGGCCTCGACGGGTACCGCCGCATTGCGCCAGACCTCCGCGGCATGGGCCAGTCTGACGCGCCCGATCTTGGCTACAGCATGGGGATCTACGCGGCCGACCTCGCCGCCCTGCTCGACGTGCTCGGCGTGGACGAGGTGGTGCTTTGCGGGCTCTCGATGGGCGGCTACGTGATCTTCGAGTTCCTGCGTCGCTGGCGGGATCGCGTGCGGGCGGTGATCCTGGCAGATACGCGGGCCGAGGCGGACGGGACCGAGGCGCGGCGCACGCGGGACGTCGCCGCCGCTACGGCGCGCGAGAGTGGCGCCGGAGCGATTGCCGACACGATGCTCCCGAAGATGCTCGCACCGGGGACGGTCGAGGCGTCGCCCGAGCTCGCCGAGCGCATTCGCCGGATGATGGCGGCCACCCAGGTTGCCGGCATCGTCGGCGCCCTGGCGGCCATGCGCGACCGGCGCGACAGCACCGGCCTCCTCCCCACCCTCGCCGGGCTGCCCGCGCTCGTCATCGTCGGCGAGGAGGACGTCATCACCCCGCTCGACGGCGCGCGCCGGCTCGCGGCCTCCATCCCCGGTGCCCGTCTTGTCGTCGTCCCGGGTGCGGGCCACCTCGCGCCGGTCGAGCGCCCGTCCGAGACCACGGCCGCCATCCGCGACTTCCTTCGCCTGCTGGGCTGAATCCCGCGTCGCGACGGGCGGGTGTTGGCATCAGTGGCGCGCCCGGCCGGACGATCGGTTGGACAGATGTACCGTGAGAAAGCCACGGGATGAACGATAGCGAAAGGGGCCCCAAACGATTGGAGCCCCCGACTTCTCTACTGACCACCTGTCTCTGATTACCTGACCGCCGTCCGCCTACCGCTTCGGCCGCCCCGGCGGGTTGTCGCTGTTGAATACTTCGCGGTTCTTCTCGATGAAGGACGTCTGGTTGGCCGGCACGTCCTCCTCGGGGAAGATGGCCGTCACCGGGCACTCCGGCTCGCAGGCTCCGCAGTCGATGCACTCGTCGGGGTGGATGTACAGCTGGTCCTCACCCTCGTAGATGCAATCCACCGGACAGACGTCTACGCAGGCGCGGTCCTTCACCCCGATGCATGCCTCGGCGATCACGTACGTCATTGCGGCGGTCCCTCCGGAGGTGTCCGTTGTGGCTCGTGCGCCGGGCCGAGGCGCGTCTGCGACTAGGTATAAGAAGGTGTGTGGGGTGGCGCAAGGGGTCATGGTATCTTCCGGTCGATGCTCCGCCGCCTTCGTGTGGGCCTCGCGCTGGTCGCCCTCACGGGACCCGCTGCCGCCCCGATTCTCGTTGCCCAGCAGTGTCGCGCACCGCGCACCGCGCTCGTCCTCTCCGGGGGCGGCGCCAAGGGGATCGCCCATATCGGTGTCCTCCGCGTCCTCGACAGCTTGGGCATCCGTCCTGACCTGGTCGTCGGCACCAGTATTGGTGCGGTGGTCGGGGCGCTCTACGCCAGCGGCTACACGGGGCGCGAGCTCGACTCGCTCGCCCGCCTCGCCCCGCTGGCGGCCCTCTTCCGCACCTACCAGCCGCTTGCGCCTCGCTCGCTCGGCATCCTGCGGCCGCTCGTGCTGTGGGAGCAGGGGACGCGCGGGTTCGCCTTGCAGAGCGCGGCGGTCGTCGAGGCGGAGGTCAACGCGCTGCTCAATGCCGCCATGCTCCACGGCAACCTGCTTGCCCGGGGCGACTTCGACTCCCTGCCGATCCCGTTCCGCGCCGTCGCCACCGACCTCGCCCATCGGGAGGTGGTGGTGCTCAGGTCGGGCGACCTGGCGCAGGCGGTCCGCGCCAGCGCGGCGGTCCCGCTCCTGCTCGCCCCCGAGCAGCTCGACGGCCGCTTCCTGATCGACGGCGGGCTAACGGCCAACGTGCCCGTCGCCGTGGCCCGCGCGGAGGGCGCCGAGCGCGTGATCGTGGTGGACGCCACCGAGCACCCGCGCGACGAGCTCGACGCGTACCCGCCGCTGCTCGTCGCCGACCGCCTTGTCCAGTTCCTCTTTCAACAGTCCCCCAACTCGCTTCGCCCTGGCGACCTGTTCGTCCGCCCCGACGTGGACGGCTTCGCCAGCCTCAACTTCGCCCGCCGCAACATCGAGCGGCTCTTGGCGCGCGGGGTCGCCGCCGCCGACACGGTGCTGCCGCGGCTCGAGTGCCGCGCTGCGGTGGCCGACCGTCCCCACCGCCTCCTGCCGACCCGGCTCACCGGGGTGAGCACCGACAGCGCCAACGCGTCCGAGCGGCTGGCCTTGACGAGGCTCCTGGCGCTCGGTGCCGGCGGCGACGACACGCTCGACTTCGACCTGCTGCGGCGGCGGGTACGCGCGCTGGCCACGGCGTCGGAGGTGTACCAGTCGGTGTGGCTCAGGCCCGAGGGGGCCGCGGACTCGGTCGAGCTCCACTTGGAGGTTCGGCACTCCGCTCCGCGAGTCGCCGGCCTGGGCCTGGCCTACGACAACGAGCTGGGCGGACGGATGTGGGCCGGGGTCGTGGACCGCCGGGTGCTTGGCCGGGTGCTGGAGGGGAGCGCGGCGATCTTCCTCGGGGAGTTCCGCCGCGAACTGGCCCTCGGGTTCCGGCGTAACTACCAAGTCGGTCGGCAGCTCTTCAACCCTACGGTGACGGTCCGGCTGGCCAGCGAGGACGTGCGGCGTTTCGGCCCTCACGGCGAGGAGCTGGCCGAGGGGTCCACCCGCGAGGGCGTCGGCTTCGCGGGGATCGAGCGCCCGCTCGCGCAGGGTTGGGACCTGGCGGTCGGCGCGCAGGGCCGGACCTGGGACGAGCCCGGCCGGCCCAACCGCTCGACCCTCGGCGGGGTCCTGCGGCTGACCGGGGCTGACCGCCAGCGCGGCCGCGTCCTGCAGGCGGAGCTCGAGTGGATGGCGATGTACCAGCGGGCCGCCTTCGAGAGCACCCTATCTGCCCGGCTCGGCGCCGTTCGCGTGTCGCCGCGTCTGCGCCTGGGGTGGGGTGCAAGCCTGCCGCTCCAGCTTGGCTTCCCGCTGGGCGGCGACGATGGCTTCCCCGGCTATCACATCGGCGAGCGCCGCGGCGACCGTGAAGCGATGGCGGCCCTGCTCTTCACCTTGCCGGTCAGAGGCCCGCTGCTCGGCCTGGTCGAGGTCGCGGCCGGCGGGACGGACGCCGCGGTGGCGAGATTCGTGGATGGAGGCTGGACCACGGGCGTCCGCGTCGGATTGGGTGCGGAGACGCCCGTCGGCCCGGTGCGGTTCGGGTATGGTTTGGCCCTGCGCGGGCGGAACGCGCTCTTCGTCCGACTGGGCCGCTGGTTCTAACGGCTCAAATCAGCCCGGTGAGCGGCGTAGCGTAGCTCGTGTTGCGGTCTTCGGGTGGGCCGTAGCGGCCAGTCGGCCCGTGCAGCCGGTGCCATTCTTCTCTCAGACAAAAAGGATCGAGGCCGTGCGGCCGGTCCACCGCCAGCACGCCGTCGAGGTGGTCGATCTCGTGCTGGATCAGCTCGGCACGGTCGCCCTCGAGATCCACCTCCTGCCACTCCCCTTTCGTGTCCTGGTAGCGCACCCGGATCCGGTACGCCCGCGCGACGCGGACGAGCAGGTTGGGGAACGAGAAGCAGTCGTCCCAGACCTCGAAGTCCTCGTGGCCGATGTCTTCGATCTCCGGATTGATCAGCGCCCAGGGCCGGTCCATCTCGCAGTAGACCATCCGCACCGGGGCGCCGATCTGGGGCGCTGCGATCGCCCGGCCGCTGCCGAACCGGGACTGCCAGTCCCGCAGGGTTTCCCGCATGTCGTCCAGAATCACCCGGACCGCGGTGGAGCGGGGCTTGGTGATCGGTTCGCACTTGGCCCGCAGGATCGGGTCGCCCAACAGCCGGATGCGATGTATGGTCATCGGGAACGCGCCCTC
>DAIPLK010000023.1:0-21801 GCA_036769285.1 Gemmatimonadales bacterium
TCATCGGCTCCGCCTACCCGCTGGCGAGAGACTTCGGCATCAGCGCGGAAGATCTCTCCAGCGGCCCATACCGGCGCCTGCGCTCCGCGCTCGACACGGCGTTCGCCTGTGATCCGCCGGCACTGTACGCCTCCGGTCACGAGCACGGGCTGCAATTGCTCGACCGGGGACGGCCGCCGCTCCTCGCCGTGAGTGGGGCGGGCATCTACGGCCACGAGAGTTACCTCCAGCGAATTCCGGAGACCCGCCTGGCGCTGGCCACCGGCGGATTCATGCGGGCGGATTTGCTGCGGGACGGTCGGCTCAGGATCGGCGTGCTGGTCGCGTCCCGCGCGGGCGAGCCGCGGGAAGTCTACGCGGAGCTCCTGCCCGCGGTCGGGGAGGAGCACGCGGGGTGCGCCGAGAGCGTGCCTCGAGAGGTCACGGGGCCCGGCGGTACACGGTGAGGGTGGCGCGTGTGCCGTTCGCTTCGTCTGCCACGAGCAGCGCGCCGTCGGGGGTCAGGGCGAGTCCCTCCGGGTGGCGATGTAGCCCTCGCCGAAGGCGGGACACCCCGACGACGTCCCCGGCGGCGGTGAGCTCGGCGATGGCCTGCTCCCGGGCGGCGACGAGGAGCCAGTGTCCGGTCGCCGGATCACGAGTGAGGTCGGAGGGGTGAAATCGGGGATTTCCCAGCAGCCGGGCGACTCGTGACACCGGGATTCGGAACCGCGAGGTGGCGACCGGCACACGGTCGTCGAGCGGCCAGCGGAACAGGGTGAGGTAGCCGCGCAGCGCCTCGACCCGCGGCAGCTTGCAGGCGAGGAGCAGGGAACGGTCCCCCGGATCGTGGGCGAGCCCCTCCACCTCGCAACGCCGGCCGACCCCAGTGGACTGCCTAACGAACGGAACGGCTTCGCCATCGCGCCCTTCGGGACCGGAATACAGGATGCCGTCGCTGGTCGTGAGGACTACCCGGTCGCCCACCAGCGCGATGCCCTCGAAGTCGCCCCGCACCGCGGGGCTGCCGAAGGCGAAGCGCTTGATGATGCGCCGGCTCGCGGGATCGAGCTGGAAGACGATGGCCTGCTCGTCGGCGTGGGCGAACACCCGTCCCCCCGCATCCACCACCAGCCCGCTGATCTCGGCGAGGGCCTTCGGCAGCTCCCATCGGCTCGCCGGCGGCGCCGTGAGATCGTAGCGCGCCAGGACTTCCCCCGCCTGGCGGCTGAAGCCCGCGCAAGGAACGGCGAGAGCCGCGGCCCAAGCGAGGCGCCGGATTCCCGCAAACCGGCGACTCTTGGTCACCGCACGGCGAGCATTCGTCGGTCGGGCTCGGCGCTCTGGGCCGCGGGAGCCGCCATGTGAGCTTCCCACCACTCCCTCGCCCGCTGCTGATCCCATGTATGCTCGAGCTCCACCCGGTCGAGCTCGGCGAGCAACTCGTCGGCGCTCGCCGGCCGCCTCGCCGGCTCCTTCTCGAGGCAGCGCATGATGAGGCGCTCGAGGGCGGGCGGCACCGGGCGCCCGCTGCGCCGGCTGGGCGGCACCGGCTCAGCCTGAATGTGCTGGATGAGCATCTTGAGCGCGCTCTCCGCCTCGAACACCAGCTTGCCCGTCAGCAGCCAGTAGCCCACGCAGCCGAGCGCATAGAGGTCGGCTCGGCGGTCCACCGGGTCCCCGTTCGCCATCTCCGGCGCCATGTACGCCGGGGTGCCGGTGGTGAGGTCGGAGGTGGCCTTGATCGTGTCGAGCATCGACTGACTCTGGTCGTACTTCACCAGCCCGAAATCGAGCACCTTGACGAAGTCATACTCCCGCCCGAGCCGGCAGAGATAGATGTTGGCCGGCTTGACGTCCCGGTGAATGAGGCCGCAGTCGTGGGCCTCGCCCAGCGAGTGGCACGACTGCCGGAGGAAATGGACCACGCGCTCCGGGGGGATGGGGCCGTATCGGGTCACCAGCGTCTCGAGGTCGAGCCCGTCCAGCAACTCCATCACGAAGTAGAAGGTGCCCGCCCGGGTCTCGCCGAAGTCGTAGAGCCTGATGGTATGGGGCGACTGGAGACACGATGCGGCCTCGGCCTCGCGCCGGAACCGCTGGATCACCACCGCGCTCCCGGCCTGGCCTGGCGTGCCGAGGATCTCGGGCTTGATGAGCTTGATCGCGGCCGGCCGCGCCAGCATCCGGTGACTGGCCCGCCACACTTCTCCCATGCCGCCGCGTCCGATGAGCTGCACGAGATGGTAGCTGCCCAGCTCGCGGGCCCGCTGCACCTGCCGCCCGAGCCGCACCATGAGCTTCGACGGGATGACCGCGAGAAGCGCGCAGACGTAGTTGGGCAGGTAGTTCCACAGGATGACCGTCAGTGTGGGGATCTCGATCCCCCGCGCCTGAGCGACCAGCAGCCCCACCGGATCCATCGACGCGGCGAGGAGCGAAGCGATCAGCGTCTTGCGCGGGGTGTTGGGGACGATCATCGGAAACAGCAGAACCAGCACGCATAGCCACGACAGCCGCCCGGCAAGCACCCGGTGTGGTTCCCACTGATTCAGGATCCCCATGCCGAGGGCGAGGAGCACCTCGTAGACCAGCGCGAGGTCGAGGGCCAGATGCGGGTTGCAGGTCAGCTTCCTGGTGTGCCGCCAGAGCCAGAGCGAGACGCCGATGCTCAGCACCGCGACGACGTCGCCCGGCCGGTTCCACGGAATCAGGTCCCGCATCGGCAGCCGGAGAAGCGGCCCGATGACGTCGTTCATCAGGATGCCGAACGCGAACATTCCTGCCCACACCAGCGCCATGAGGCCCAGCCGCTGGGTGGCCGCGCGGAGCAGGTCCTCGGGCAGCTCCTCGAGGCTCACGGCGCCCGGCCGTGATACGGGGGTGCCAGGGATCTGGGTTTCGAGCAACTCGGAATCGCTCATGCACGGGCTTCCCGCTGTGGCGCAAATCCTACTATTGTCGCAATTTAGTGGTGGAACGCTAACACATTGAGAAGTCTCGTCAATGCGGGCGCCGGACCCGCCGGCCGCCCCGGAAGCGGGGGCCTTCGATGATCAGCAAGCGGATGTCCGATTCGCTGGGCCGCCTGGCGGAGAGTCCGATCGCCCGGGTCGCCGCGTACTACGTGCTGCTGTTCGCCGCCACCGCCCTGCTTGTGGACCTGGTGCCGGGGGCAGGCGAGCTGGTCAGCGGCGGGATGCAGCAGACGACGGCCGAGATCTCGGCCGGGTTGAGGGGCGCGCTGGTTGAGGGCCAGGTCCCCGTGCTGGACGCGCGGACCGGTCTGCCCATCTCCGAAGTCTTCGCCATGGCGGCAGCGTTCGCGCTCATGCTGCCTGTGACCTGGATCTACATCATGACCCGCCGGCGGAAGGGCTTCCGCCAATCGGTGGTGCAGACGCTGGTCATCCTGCCGGTCGTGGTGGCCGGGGTGGTGTTCATGGTGAAGAACAGCCTGGCGCTGGCCTTCAGCCTGGGCGGAATCGTGGCCGCGGTGAGCTTCCGGAATACGCTGCGCGACACCAAGGACGCGGTCTACATCTTCCTCGCGACCGGCGTCGGGCTCGCCGCGGGCATCCAGTCGGTGTCGTTCGCCGCCGCGCTCTCGATCACCTTCAACCTCGTGATTCTCCTCCTCTGGTGGACCGATTTCGGCCGCACCCCCGCCCACCTTCAGGGACCTCCGGCCCAGCGGCGGCTCCAGCGGGCGCTGGCATTGGCCAACCGCACCAGCGCCTTCGTCTCGATGGTGGATGACCAGATCCTCAAGTCGCTCACGCCCGACCAGCTCGACGCGCTGGCCAAGCGTGCCGAGCGGCGCAGGGCGCGGCCGCCTGCGGAGGCCGATGGAGGAAAGCAGAAGTCCACCGAGTTCCGCCCGCTCGAGCTCCAGATCACCGGCACCGTCGAGGCGGCCCGCCGCGCCGCCGAGTCCGTGCTGGAGGAGTCCGCCAAGCGGTGGGAATTCGTGCGGGCCACCCCGGCCGTCGGCGGCGGCGAGCGGCTCCTGTACCGGGTGCGGCTCAAGAAGAGCATCCCCGCCGAGCAGCTGGTCCAGAGCCTCCGGAGCGGGGCCGCGCCACACGTGACTGCCGTGGAGCTCGGCTGACGGGATACGATGAGCGAGCTGCTGGCCGTACTGAGGGACGCGCTCCGCGATCGCTACGTGGTGGATCGTGAGATCGGGCGGGGTGGCATGGCGACCGTGTTCCTGGCCCGCGACCGGAAGCTCGGTCGCCAGGTGGCGATCAAGGTGCTGAACCCGAGCCTCATGACCTCGGTTGCGGGGGAGCGGTTCCTTCGTGAGATCCGCATCACGGCGCAGCTGCAGCATCCGAACATCCTGCCGCTGATCGACTCCGGTGAAGCCGCGGGCCTGCTCTACTCGGTCATGCCGTTCGTGGACGGCGAGACGTTGCGCGTGCGGCTCCTGACGGAGCGGCTCCCGATCGGCGAGGCGCTGCTGCTCGCCCGCGAGGTGGCCGAAGCGCTGGATTACGCACACCACCGCGGCATCGTCCACCGCGACGTGAAGCCCGAGAACATCCTCCTGTCCAACGGCCACGCCGTCGTGGCCGACTTCGGCGTCGCGCGGGCGATCGGGCTCGCGAGCGGCAACTCCCTGACCGCCCGGGGCCTGCCGATCGGGACCGCGGCGTACATGAGCCCGGAACAGGCGCTCGGCGCCGGCGGGGGCGATCCCCGGAGCGACGTCTATGGCACCGGCTGTCTGCTTTACGAGATGCTCACCGGTCGGATGGCCTTCGGCGGAGCCACCCTGCGAGAGGTCCTGGCCAAGCAGGCCTCGGGCGAGCCAAAGCCGGTGGAGGAGCTGCGGCCTGAGGTTCCGCCCGCCGTCCTGCGCATCGTGGCCCGCGCCCTGGCCAAGCGCCCGGAGGACCGCTACCAGACCGCTGGCGACCTGGCGGCCGATCTGCGCACCGCCGTGGGGGAGCCGCTTCGGGTGAGCGGCGAGGCCGTGAGCCCCGCGCCGGCATTGGGGGAGCCGTCGGGGGAAGCCACGTCCGCCGGCTCCGCCTGGGGACGCGCGTTGCTCGCGGGGGCGGTCGTGGTCCTGCTCGCGCTCGTGGCCACGCGGCTCTGGCCCGGCCGCCGCACCGGAGCCTTGGCGCACGCCACCGACGCCCGGGCGTCGGTGGCGGTACTCCCCCTGGCGACCTCAGGCGCCAACGTAGAAGACGAATACCTGAGCGAGGGTCTGAGCGAGGAGATCATCGGCCGCCTGGCGCAGGTCGAAGGGCTCAAGGTGATCTCGCCCACCTCGGTGGTCGCGCTCAAGGGACGCCAGCTCACCGTCCAGCAGGTCGCCGACACGCTGGGCGTCCGCCACGTGCTCGACGGTTCGCTCGAGCGGTCGGGCGACCGCATCGAGGCGCGGCTCCAGCTCGTCGACACGCGACGCGGCGCCGTGATTTGGCACCAGACCTACCGCCTGGGCGTGGAAGAGCTGCTCCAGTTGCAGGACGTGATCGCCCGGCAGGTAGCCGGTGCACTCATGATGGCCGGGGGCTGGGAGCCGATGCCGGCGGCACCCATCCGCACCACTTTCCCCGCGGCGTACGCGGCGTACCTCAAGGGCTCGTACTGGCTCGAGCGCCGCACACCGGAAGGGCTCCGCCGCGCAGTCGCCGCCTTCGGGGAGGCGCTGGAGCTCGATCCCGGGTACCCCCAGGCGCTCGCCGGGCTGGCGTCCGCGCATACCTCCGCAGTGGTCTACGGATTCCGCAGCGAGGCCGAACCCTACACCGAGTTGGCCCTGGCGCTCCAGCTGTCGGGGCGGGCGGTGGCGCGCGACTCCACGTCGGGCGACGCCTACCGGGCACGGGCGGACGCGCGGTCCATCGCGTTCGTCCCCGAGGACTCGGTGCGGGCCGACGCGCTCCGCGCCCGGCGGCTCATGCCCAACGGTGCCGACGCCGTGATGGCGTACGCCTGGGCGCTCTTCCGCGGAGGCGCGTCCGACTCCGCTCTCGCCCAGGCACGGAGAGCAGCCGCGCTCGACCCGCTGTCGCCGGGGCTCCGGCATTCGCTCGTCGCGCTCGCCATCGGCGCGCGCCGCTACGACGTGGCTTTGCGTGAGATTCGCCCCGGCTTGCCCAGCGGCGCCGTGGATCCCGTCTCGACGGTGCTCGAGGCCTATGCCCTGCTGCTGTCGGGGCAGGCCGCCCGATGCGCCGAGCGCGATCAGGGCCCATGGCTCGCGGTGCGCGCCATGTGTCTCCATGAGATGGGCCGGACGGCGGAGGCCACGGCGCTCACGGACTCGCTCGCCCGCGAGCTGGACGACGAGCGCTACGAATTCGTCCACCAGTACGCCGATCTCGCCGCGTACTATGCCTGGCTGGGTGACGCCGCCACGTCGGTGCATTGGCTCGAGCGCGCCCTGGCGCACTCGCCGATGCTGCACCGCTGGCAGCTGCAGTCCGGCCTCTTCGACCGGGTGCGGAACCGCCCGGAGTTCGAGCGCGGCTTCGCGCGGGCGCGGGCCCTGGCGGTAGATCGGCTGCGGGCGCGCCGCGCCGCCATCGGAGACTGAGCGAGATGCCTCGGCCCACGGAGTTCCGGTGCGACGTCCCCACGGCCGAGCAGCTCGCCGCCCTCATCGCCGAGACGTTGCCACTCGGTCTGGTGGCTCGCAGCTTCGAGCGGGGCCTCTACCGCGACGTCTACGTGGATACCAGCGATCACGCGCTCGCGACGCGCGGAATCGCCTGCCGCATCCGCTATGGCGCCGACGACCGCCGCACACTGGCGTTGGGCATTGCGCAGGGCGGTCTCCCGACTTCGGGCCCGAGCGACGTGTTCGAGGCCGAGGCCGGTGCCATGGATCTGGCGGCCATCCTGCACGGCGAGACCGGGCCGGCCCGCCGGCTTCGGGGACTGGTGGATCCCGGGCGGCTCGAGCCGCGCTTCGAACTGGAAATCGATCGCGTGGTCCGCACCGCTTCCCGACCGTGGCGCCTGCCGGGCCGGTTCGGCTTCTTCTACGATCGGGTGACGGTGCGCACCGGCCAGCTCGCGCGGGAGTTCCGGGAGCTCAAGGTCCGCCGACTCGCCCACGGCCGTCCGCGACTCGAGGAGCTGGCCCGGGCGCTCGAGCAGGCGCACGGGCTGCGGCCGGTGCTGCAGACCAAGATGATGCGGGCCCGGATGCTGCTCCGCGAGCTCGGCCGCGAGCGCGCGAACCGGAATCTGGATCTCGGGGTCTCGGTCGCCGTGATCGCGCTCGACGAGGGCCGGGTGGCGCTGGTTCGCGACGGCGATGCGAGACAGCTGCCGGTGACCGCGGGCGCGGGGGAGCACGCGGTGCGGTACGGGCTCACCGAGTGGTTCGGGACCCGCGTGGCCGATGTTGTCCTGCTGGGCCGTGCCCCGCCCTCGCTCGATCGGCCGAGCCTCGAGGTCTGGCTGGTCCGCCGGCTCCGGCGGGGACTCGCGCCCAGGAACGGGCGCATCATCGAATGGGTGCCCGTCGGCGACCTCGAGCGCGCGGTCCGCACCTCCGCGCTGCGCGATCCCGCCACGCTCGCCGCATTCGCCGTCGCCGCACGTTCCGCGCTGGTCCCGGAGTGGGCGCCCGCGGCCGCGACCACGCCCACCACGGTGTCCGCACCGGCCCGCCCGCCGCGCCCGGAGCCCGTCGACCTCCTGGACCCGCGCCGGAGCCTCCTCGAGTTCAACGACCGGGTACTGGCGATGGCGGAAGACGGCCGCACGCCGCTGCTCGAGCGGCTTCGCTACCTCTCGATCCTGAGCTCGAACCTCGACGAGCTGTTCATGGAGGCGGGCAGCGACCTGGATTCGGCCCGGGTGAACCAGCTGCTCGCGCGGCAGCAGGACGCCATCGCCGACTGCCTGGCGCGGCTCGCCGAGCGCGGGCACCGGATCCGCAGGTGGGAGAGCCTGGACCCGAGCGAACGCGAAGGGCTTCGGCTCCGGTTCCGGCGGGAGTTCTTCCCGATCCTCACGCCTCGCGCCATCACCCAGAGCCCCGGCCATCCGTTCCCCGTGATCCCCGCGCTCACGTTGTCGCTCGCGGTGGCGCTGCAGGACGAACGCACCGGGCCGCTCCATTTCGCCTATGTCCGGCTGCCGTCCGCACTGCCGCGGTTCGTCGAGCTGCCTGGCGGCGGAGATCTGGTGCCGATGGAGGAGGTCGTCGCGGCTAACCTCGCGCTGCTGTATCCGGACCGCACGGTCGAGGAGGTCGCGCTCTTCCGCGTGACGCGCAAGGGTGACCTCGACCTGGAAGAGGCGGCCGCCGGCGATTTGCTGCAGGCCATCGAGGAGGAGCTCGACCAGCGCGCGATCAACCCGATCGTGCGTTTGGAGGTGGAGCAGGGTGCGTCCCGGCTCCTGCGCGACATGCTGGTGCAGGAGCTCCGGTTCGAGGGGGGGCATGGTGGAGCCGTGCTGGGCGACCTGGTGATTCACGACGTCGGCGGGCTGATGGCACCGGCCGATCTCCGCCAGCTCGCGAGCCTGCCGGTGCCCGGAGGACTCTTCCCGCCCTTCACCGGCCGCGACCCGCTTCGCGCCGAGCCGTCCCTGTGGGAGCAGCTTCGCGAGCGCGAGCTCCTGCTGCACCACCCGTACGACGATTTCTCGGCCAGCGTGCTGCGCCTGCTCCGGGAGGCGGCCGAGGATCCCGCCGTCGTCGCGGTCAAGCTCACGCTCTACCGCACGGGCGAGAATTCGCCGGTGGTGGACGTGCTCATCCGGGCCGCCGAAGCCGGGAAGGAGGTGGCCGTCTTCGTCGAGCTCAAGGCGAGCTTCGACGAGGCGCGCAACATCGCCGACGTGAAGCGGCTCGAGCGGGCCGGCGCGCAGGTCGTCTACGGGCTGGTCGGCCTCAAGAACCATGCGAAGGTGGCGCTCGTCGTGCGGCGCGAGGGTGGCGAGGTCCGGCGGTACGTCCACGTGGGGACGGGCAACTACAACGCCGCTACCGCGCGGCTCTACACCGATCTGGGTCTCCTCTCCACCGACCCGGCGCTCGGCGACGACATCGGCGATCTGTTCAACGAGCTGACTGGAACGTCGCGCCCGCCCGGGGCCGCACTCCGCCGCCTGCTCGTGGCGCCGGAGCAGCTCCTCCCCGGCCTCCTCGAGCGAATCGCGCGCGAGGCCGAGCATGCCCGCCGCGGCCGCCCGGCCCGAATCCGAGCCAAGCTCAACGGACTCGACGACCCCGAGATCATCCGGGCGCTCTATGCGGCGTCGCAGGCCGGCGTGGACGTCGGCCTCGTGGTGCGCGGGCTCTGCCGGTTGAAGCCCGGCGTGCCGGGACTCTCAGAGCGGATCCGGGTGCGCGGCCTGGTTGGTCGGTTCCTGGAGCACGCCCGCATCTACCACTTCGGCAATGACGGTGCCGACGACTACCTGATCGGCTCGGCCGACTGGCGGTCACGAAACCTCCGCCGGCGGGTGGAAGTGGCGGTCGCCGTACTCGACCCCGCGTGCCGCGGGCGGCTCGATCTCATCCTCAGCCGCGAGCTGGCGGACCCGTCCGGCTGGGAGCTCGAGGCGGACGGGAGCTATCACCAGCTTCGGAGCGTTCCGGTGGGAGATCCGGCGACGGCCCAGGCGCAGGCGATCTCCGACGCGGCGCCCCCGGGCGCGCCCGACTGAAGCGGAGGCACTATGGAGTGGATCACAGGAAGGCGCGGCAGCGCCGTGGTGCTCGTTCTGGCTTCGCTGTTCGCGGCCCGTCTGGCCGGGCAGGCGCCGTCAGACCAAGGGGCCGAGGCGCCGGACACCGTCGTCGTGACACCGGGCGCGAAGTACCGGGCGGGCGGGCTCCACGTGCTCCTCTTCGGGAAGCACTACCGCGACCTGTGGGCGACGCCGATCCGGGTAGAGGTGCTGGATCTCGACCGCTTCGCCGGCGGGCTCCGTCCCACCGGGCGCGGTGGTGGCAAGCAGACCAAATCGCTCCGCTTCGAGGGCGCGGACGGACGCCGGTACCAGTTCCGCTCCGTGGACAAGGACCCCTCGCCGCTGCTCCCGGAGCCGCTCCGCCGGACGCTCGTGCGGCGGATCTTCCAGGACCAGATCAGCGCGGGGCACCCGGCGGGGCCGCTGGTGGTCAGCCCGATTCTGGAGGCGGCGGGCGTCCTCCATGCGGAGCCGCGGCTGGTGCTGCTCCCGGATGCGCCTGCCCTGGGTGAGTTCCGGGCCGACTTCGGCCAGACCCTCGGCACCATCGAGGAGCGGCAGACCGACGACGGGCCGGGCTTCGCCGGCGCGACGAAGATCGTGAGCACCGAGGAGCTCTTCGAGCGGCTCGAGAAGCACCAGGATGAGCGCGTCGATGCCCGCGCGTTCCTCGCCGCACGGCTGGTCGATCTCCTGCTCGGTGACTGGGACCGCCACCAGGATCAATGGCGCTGGGCCAGGCTGAGCGATGCGGACGAGCGATCGTGGACTCCGATCCCACGCGACCGGGATCAGGCCTTCGCGAAGTTCGACGGCCTTCTCCTGAGTCTCGCCCGGCTCTCCGTTCCCCAGTTGGTCGAGTTCTCGTCCACCTATCCCAGCATGGTTGGGCTCACCTGGAACGCGCGGGTGGTGGACCGCCGGCTGCTCAGCGGCCTGGAGTGGCCGGTGTGGGATTCGGTCGTCACGGAGCTCCAGCAGCGGATCACCGACCGCGTGATCGAAGACGCCGTGAGCCGGCTTCCGTCGGAGCTCCAGGCAACGAACGCGGCGTGGCTGGCCGGCGCGCTCACGCGCCGGCGGGACCAGTTGCCCGCCGCCGCGCAGCAGTTCTACCGGCTGCTCGCCAAGGAGGCAGAGGTGCACTTCAGCGACGAGCCGGAGCGAGTGGAGGCGGTCCGTTCGGCTGGCCGGCAGCTGGAGATCGCCGTCTATCCCGGCGAGTCACGGCCGGAGCACCCGCTCTTTCGCCGGCGCTTCGATGGGGCCGACACGCGGGAAGTGCGCCTCTACCTCCAGGGTGGCGACGATGCGGTGCTGGTCGGAGGCAGCGGCTCCGGGGGTCCGCTGCTGCGAGTGATCGGGGGAGGGGGAGACGACCGCGTCGTCGACTCCTCGACCGCGGGCCGGACGAGGTTCTACGACGCCCGGGGCAGCAACGCGACCGGCGGCCTCCGCCACGTGCCGCTCGACGCGCGGCCCTATGCGGACTTCCGCCTGAGCGATTCGACGCCGTACCCGCTCCGGGACTGGGGCGGGTTCTGGCGCTTCCAACCGTGGATGAGCTCGGGCCCCGAGGTGGGCTTCTTCTTCGGTGGGGGGCTGGTCCGCTACGACTTCGGCTTCCGGAAGCAGCCGTATCGCTCGAAAGTCGGTCTTCGGGTGGGCTATGCGACGGGCGCGAAGGCGTTCCGGGCGGAGCTTCGCGGCGACTTCCGGCGCGTCAATTCAGGGGCCCACACCGGGTTCTTCGTTCGCGCCTCGGGCATCGAGGTGACTCGGTTCTTCGGGTTCGGCAACGAGACGCCCAGGGTGGATTCGGATTTCTTCTACCGCGTGCCGCAGCAGCAGTATCTGGTCGCGCCGACGGTGACCTTCCCGCTCGGTGGCGATGGCACGCTGACCGTGGGGCCGATGCTCACGTATGTCCACACCGACCTCGAGTCCGGCCGGTTCATCACCCAGTTGAAGCCCTACGGCGCCGGGTCGTTCGGGGAGATCGGCGGCGCGGCGGCGCTCGAGTGGGACAGCCGCGACGGTCCGGTCGCGACGCGGGGGGTCCACTTCGTCGCGGGTGGCAGCGTCCATCCCGCCGTGTGGGATGTCACGGAAACCTTCGGCGGCGTGCACGGTGAGGCGTCGGCGTATCTGACGCCGCGCACGACGTTCGGACCGACGCTCGCGCTGCGCGCGGGTGGGAAGCAGGTCTGGGGCAGGTATCCGTTCTTCGAGTCGGCGTTCGTGGGGGGCGCCGCCACGGTCCGCGGTCTCAGGGAGCAGCGCTACGCCGGCGACGCTGCGCTGTACGGCAACGCGGAGCTCCGGCTTCGCCTCGGCCGCTTCTACCTGGCCCTGCCGGGCGACTTCGGGGTCTTCGGCCTGGCCGACGTGGGACGGGTCTATCTGGAGGGGGAGTCATCCGACCGGTGGCACACGGGAATCGGTGGGGGCGTCTGGTTCGCCTTCCTCGATCGCGCCAACACCGTCACGGTCGCAGTGGCCAGGGGCGACGATCGCACGGCCCTCTACGTGCGGGCCGGGTTCGGGTACTGACTGCGCAGCATGACCGAGCGACGAATCATCGGCCGGCCGGTGAGCACACCCGCCGAGTTCAAGAGCGCACCGGGGCGCTCACGCCCCATGCCGGACGACCTGCTCCGCCAGGCGTCCCGACGCCTGGAGATCATGGCGCTGATCGGGGCCGTGCTCTGGGTGCTCGGGCCGCTGCTGGGGCACCTGGCGCTCCGTCTCGCCAGCCCGCCGGATCCGCGGTGGTCGCAGCTCCAGCCCATCGAGGCCGTCCACGCGGCCAGCATCGCGGTCTCGCTCGCCCTCTTTCTCTACCTCCGGACCGGCGATCGCGAGCCCGCGTTCGTCATGGACCTGGGTCTCGTGTACATGGTGGCGACCGCGTTCGCGATCGGCGTCATGATGCACTGGGGCCTGCTCCCCGCCGCGCCGCCGGTGATCGTCCCGACGATCACCTGGATCGCGCCGGTCATCCTGATGTTCGCTGCCATCGTCCCGGCTGCGCCCTGGAAGATGTTCGTGGCGGGGTTCCTGGCGGCGTCCATGGATCCCATCGGCATGGTGGTCGCCCAGGCGGCGGGACTGTATCGGTTCGGGCCCCTGCGCAACGCGCTGGTGATGCACTACCCCAATTACCTGCTGCTGGGGGTCGCGGTCATCATCTCGCACGTGGTCACCCAGCTGGGCCGGCAGGTGACGAAGGAGCGGGAGCTGGGGAGCTATCGCCTGGGCGAGCTGCTGGGCCGGGGCGGAATGGGCGAGGTGTACCGCGCGACGCACCGCATGCTCGCCCGCGCGGCAGCCATCAAGCTCATCCGTCCGGAAGTGTTGGCCGCGGGTGACCAGCAATCCATCCAGACGGCCGTCGCCCGGTTCCGGCGCGAGGCGGAGGCCGCCGCGCGGCTGCGCTCGCCGCACACCGTCGAGCTCTACGACTTCGGGGTGACGCAGGACCAGACGCTGTACTTCGTGATGGAACTGCTCGACGGCATGGATCTCGATTCCCTGGTGCGCAAGCACGGACCGGTGCCGGAGGCGAGGGCGATTCACATCCTCCGGCAAGTCTGCCGCTCGCTCGAGGAGGCCCACGCCGCCGGGCTGGTGCATCGGGACATCAAGCCGGCGAACATCCACGTGGGGCGGCTCGGGCTTCAGCACGACTGGGTCAAGGTGCTCGACTTCGGCCTGGTCAAGTCGATGGTCGGCTCGGATCGCGAGGACACGCTGGGGACCGCCACCGGGCTCACGCCGGGGACTCCCGCCTACATGGCGCCCGAGATGGCGCTGCAGGAGACCGTGGACGGACGCGCGGACATCTATGCGCTGGGATGCGTCGCCTACTTCCTGCTCACCGGCCAGCCGGTCTTCGAGGCGGCCACCCCGTACCAGATGGTCGCGAAGCACCTCCATGAACAGCCGGTGCCGCCCTCAACCCGAATGCGGCGCCCGCTGGATCCAGCGTTCGAGCGGCTGATCCTGTCGTGCCTGGCGAAGGCGCCCGCGGACCGGCCTGCGAGCGCCGCGGAACTGGACCGAGGGCTTGGAGGAATCGCGACGGAGCCCTGGGGGGAGGAGCAGGCGAGACGCTGGTGGAGCGCACTTGGTCAACTTGAGCAACCGACATGATACAAATAAGTTACGTCTGTGACCTCATGTGACTTGTGAGATTCGATGCCGTTTCAGCAGC
This sequence comes from Gemmatimonadales bacterium, assembly GCA_036769285.1. Taxonomy (GTDB): domain Bacteria; phylum Gemmatimonadota; class Gemmatimonadetes; order Gemmatimonadales; family GWC2-71-9; genus CAVVWJ01. The sequence goes on from DAIPLK010000023.1 coordinate 13,877, forward strand.
CAGGACCTCCCATGCAGTCCCCCACGATGAACCCATCTTCACGGCCCTTTCACCCATTCGCCGTCCGTCGGTCCGTATGATGGATACCGGTCGCGACGGAGGAAGCACGTGGTGCAAGGACTCGGCATCGAACCCATCTCTCTCCCATCGGCCGGCGACGTGGAGCCGCGGCCGACGGTCCTGCGTGCGGTCGCACTGACCAAGACGTACCACATGGGCGAAATCGAGGTGCCGGCGCTGCGCGGCGTGGACCTCGACCTCGTCGCCGGGGAGTTCGTGGTGCTGGTCGGGCCATCGGGCAGCGGCAAGTCCACCTTGCTCAATATTCTCGGCGGGCTCGATCTGCCGACCAGTGGCCGGTTGTTCTACCGCGGGGTCGAGCTCACCCGCGCCTCGGAGGCCGAGCTCACTCGGTATCGTCGCCACCACGTCGGATTCGTCTTCCAGTTCTACAACCTGATTCCCAGCCTGACCGCCCGCGAGAACGTGGCGCTGGTCACCGACATCGCCCGGGACCCGTTCGATCCGGCGGAAGTGCTCGCGCTCGTCGGGCTCGGTGACCGGCTCGATCACTTTCCCGCGCAGCTTTCCGGTGGCGAGCAGCAGCGAGTGGCGATCGCCCGCGCGGTGGCGAAGCGACCCGAGGTGCTCCTCTGCGACGAGCCGACCGGTGCCCTCGACTGCTTCACCGGCAAGATGGTCCTGGAGGCGATTGTCGCTGTCAATCGGGAGCTCGGCACCACCACCGCGATCATCACTCACAATGCGCCGATCGCCGCCATCGCGGACCGCGTCCTCACGCTCGGCGACGGTCGCGTGGTCCGGGAGGAGCGGAACGCCGTCCGGGCGACGGTGGAGAGCCTCCGGTGGTGAGGGCCCTCGACCGGAAACTGCTTCGCGACCTGGTCCAGCTCCGGGGCCAGGTCCTCACCGTGGCGCTGGTGGTCGCCTGCGGGATCGCGGGCTACGTGGCGTTCCAGAGCACCTGGAACTCCCTCGAGCACTCCAAGGAGGTGTACTACCAGCGATACCGGTTCGCCGATGCCTTCGTACGCCTGAAGCGCGCCCCCGACGCGGTAGCGGTCCGGCTGGAGGCGATCCCGGGCGTCGCGCGGGTCTACACCCGGTTGGTGCAGACGATTCATCTCCCCATGCCGGGACGCGTGCAGCCGCCGATCGGCGAGATCGTGAGCCTGCCGGGAGGCGAGCAGCCGCCGGTCAATCGCCTGATCCTGGCGCGCGGGCGCATGCCCGGACGGGGGCGCGGCGACGAGGCCGTGCTCCTCACGGCCTTCGCCGACCGGTATGGCATCCAGCCGGGAGACTCGCTTCCCGCGGTGATCAACGGCACCCTGCGGGAGCTTCGGGTCGTCGGCCTCGCCGCGTCGCCCGAGTTCGTCTACCCGATGCCGCCCGGCGGAGGGCTGTCGGCCGACGACGAGCGATTCGCCGTCCTGTGGATGGACCGCTCGGCGATCGCGCCGGCGTTCCAGATGGAGGGCGCCTTCAACGACGCGGTGTTCCAGCTGCAGCCCGGCGCCTCCGAAGCGGCAGTGCTGCACGAGATCGACCGGATCCTCGAACCGTACGGCGGGCTCACGGCGGTCGGACAGGACCGGCAGGAATCGAATTACATCGTCCGGGACGAGATGGAGCAGCTCCGCACCTGGGCCACGGTGGTGCCGCTCATCTTCCTCAGCGTCTCCGCCTTTCTGGTGAACGTGGTGCTCTCCCGGCTGGTGAGCCTCCAGCGCCCCGAAATCGCGACCCTCAAGGCGATCGGGTACGCGGACTGGGACATCGGCCTCCATTTCCTGAAGCTGGTCTCGGCCTTCGTGCTCATCGGCGCCGTGCTCGGCATCGCGCTGGGGGCGGTGCTGGGTCGGGGACTCACGGCCCTCTACACGGCGGTCTTCCACTTCCCCCTGCTGCGCTACCGGGTGGACCTCCCCGTGGTCCTGGCCGGGACGGCCGTGAGCCTGGCCTCGGCGGTCGTCGGGGCCGCCGCGGCCGTGCGGCAGATCGTGACTCTCCGCCCTGCGGAGGCGATGCGTCCACCCTCGCCTCCGGTCTACCGCCCGCTGCTGAGCGAGCGCCTCGGGCTCGGCCGCTTCATCTCCCAGACGGGCCGGATGATTCTCCGCGAGCTCGAGCGGCGGCCCCTTCGGCTGGCGCTCTCGGCGATCGGAATCGGGGCGGCGATCGCCATCCTGGTCGTCGGACGCATCAGCGAGGACGCCTTCAAGTACCTGATCGACGTCCAGTTCCAGCGCGCCTGGCGAGAAGACCTCAGTGTCATCTTCCGGGATCCGCTTCCCGAGCGTGCCGTGCGGTCGCTGGCACACATTCCCGGTGTACGGCGTGCCGAAGGGATCCGCGCGGTCGCCGCCCGCGCCGAGGTGGGGCACCGAGGCCGCGACGTGGCCGTGCTCTCCTACGAGGACGACGCCGAGCTGAGGCGGGTGGTGGATCGCCGTGGCCGGGCGTTCTCGCTCCCGGTTGAGGGAGCGGCGGTGAGCGCCAAGCTTGCCGAGATCCTCGGTGTGGCGCCGGGCGACACGATTTCGGTCAAGGTGCTGGAGGGTACCCGGAGGACATACCCGGTGCGGGTGGCGGGGCTGGTGACCGACCTGGCGGGCCTGCAGGTCTACATGCGGCGAGACGTGCTCGCCAGGATGCTGGGTGAGACGCCCAGCGTCAACAGCGCCGTGCTCGCGGTGGATTCCGCCTTCGCCGGGGGCGTCGAGCGGCGACTCAACGACATGCCGCAGGTAGTGGACTTCGGCAGCCGGCGGGCGGCGATTCGACGGTTCCGGGAGCAGAGCGGCACCTCGATGTTCATCATCTCCGCGGTGCTCACCGCCTTCGCGGCGACGATCGCGGTAGGGGTCGTCTACAACAATGCCCGGGTGGCGCTCTCGCTCAGGAGTCGTGAGCTCGCGAGCCTCCGGGTGCTCGGATTTACCCGGGCGGAGATCTCCGGCATCCTGCTCTCGGAGCTGGCCGTGCAGGTGCTGGTCGCCTTGCCGTTCGGGTTCGTGCTGAGCCAATGGTTCACGACCTGGGTGGTCTCGATCAGCCACCCGGAGCGCTTCCGGCTGCCGGCCGATGTCTCGCCGCAGCGCCTGGCGTTTGCGCTCCTGGTCACGGTCCTCGCCGCCGCGGCGAGCGGGCTGCTGGTGAGGCACCGGTTGGACCATCTGGACCTGATCGGCGTCCTGAAAACGAGAGAGTAGCCGTGGCCAACGAAACCAAGATCCAGGAGCCCACCGAGCAGGCGCGGCCGGAGCAGGGCGCGTCCGGGGCGCCGGTGCGCACGGTGTCCTCGGCGATTCAGGCTTCACCCGCGCGCGCGCGCCTGGTGCCCCGGCCGGCCGCGCGACGCGGAGTCAAGCGCGCCATCTGGGTGGTCGTGGCTCTCGCGATCGCGGGGGCGATCGCGCTGGGGTTGCGGCCGACCCCCATCCCGGTGGAGACGGCGGTGGCCGCCCGGGGAACCCTCCTGGTGACGGTGGACGAGGATGGCCGGTCGCGGGTGAAGGATCGCTACACGATCTCGGCCCCGCTGGCGGGAACCATCGCACGGCCCACCTTGCATGCCGGGGACTCGGTGCTGCAGGGCCAGGTCGTCGCCCGGCTGGTGCCGCTGGCCGCACCCCTGCTCGATCCCCGGTCTCGGGCGGAGGCGCAGGCACGCCTGGCCGGCGCACGCGCGGCGCTGAGGCAGGCCGGGGCGGCGGTCGCCAGCGCCCAGGCGGCGGCCGAATTCTCCAGCCGTGAGGCAGCACGCCAGCATGCTCTGTTCGAGGGTGGCGCGAGCCCGCGACAAGCGGTCGAGCAGGCCGACCTCGCCAACCGGATGCGGCAGGAGGAGCGGACGAGCGCCGAGTTCGGCGCGCGGGTGGCGGCGGCCGAAGTGAGGCTGGCGGAGGCGGCCGTCGCCCGGCTCGGGGCCCAATCCTCGGAGGAGGCGTTCACCGTGCGCGCGCCCGCGAGCGGGGTCGTTCTGCGCCTGTTCCAGGAGAGCGAAGGTCCGGTGCTGCCGGGCACACCGTTGCTCGAGATCGGTGATCCGGCGGCGCTGGAGGTCGTGGTGGACGTGCTCACTACCGACGCTATCGCGATTGCTCGGGGAGCGCCGGTCAGAATCGAGCGCTGGGGCGGCGATTCGATGCTGAGCGGGCATGTGCGGCGGGTGGAGCCGTCGGCGTTCACCCGGCTGTCCGCGCTCGGGGTCGAGGAGCAGCGGGTAAACGTCCTCGTCGATCTCGACCCGCCGCGGTCCCGCTGGTCAGGGTTGGGCGACGGCTACCGGGTGGAGGCGAGCATCGTGGTCTGGGAAGGCCACGACAGACTGCTGGTCCCCAGCGGAGCGGTGTTCCGTCAGGGGAGCGGTTGGGCTGCCTACACGGTAGCTCAGGAGCGGGCGCAGCGCCGAACGGTCGAGCTGGGGCGGGGAAACGGCGCGCAGGTCGAGGTGACCCGAGGGTTGGAGCCAGGGCAGCGGGCGATCCTGTACCCGACGGACAATGTCAAGGACGGGGTCCGCGTGGAGGAGTGACCACAAGTGACTACCATGGAATTGCGGGCCGGACGGATTCTCGGCGGCGGGGTGGCCGCCGCGGCGCTCGTGGGCATCGCCTACGTCGCCTGGACCTGGCGCCGCTACGGGCGAGTCGAGCACCGCGGCGGGCAGGACCCGCTGCTCGACCGGTTCCTGCCCGTCTTCGAGGTCGCCGAGCGCCACCGGATCGCCGTCGCCGCGCCGGCACCGGTCGCGTACGCTGCGGCGCTCCGGCTGGACCTCGAGCGTTCGCCCGTGGTGCGCGCGATCTTCGCCGGCCGCGAGTTGCTCATGCGGGCGGCGCCCGCCCCCGAGGTCGGGTCGGACAGCTTCCTGTCGCGCGTCCTCTCGCTCGGATGGGGCATTCTCGCCGAGGAGCCGGGTCGAGAAATCGTGCTCGGTGCCGTGACGAAGCCGTGGGAGGCGAACGTGAAGTTCCGCAGCCTGCCGCCCGGGGAGTTCGCCGCCTTCGCAGAGCCGGGGTACGCGAAGATCGTCTGGAACCTCGCGGTCGATCCTCTCGGGCCCGGTCGCAGCGTGTGCCGAACCGAGACGCGGGTGACGACGACTGATCCCGAGTCGCGCCGCCGCTTCCGGCGCTACTGGTCGCTGGTCTCCCCGGGAGTCCGGCTCATTCGATGGGAGACACTCAGGCTGATCCGGCGAGATGCGGAGCAGCGGCCACCGGGGCCTCGCTCCGTGAGCGTGGCGCCGGTGGCGGCGCCGGAATTCGGCGCGCCACGGTCGCCAGCGAGTCGGGGTTGAGCGACATCGAGTCGATTCCGATCTCGGCCAGGAATTCGGCGAACTCCGGGTAGTCGGACGGCGCCTGCCCGCAGATGCCGACCTTGCGTCCCCGCCGGTGGGCAGCTTCTACCACCATCCGGATGAGCCGCTTGACGCCGGGGTCCCGCTCGTCGAACAAGTGGGCCAGCAGCTTCGAATCGCGGTCCACGCCCAGCGCCAGCTGGGTCAGATCGTTCGAGCCTATCGAGAAGCCGTCGAACAGGTCGGCGAACTCCTCCGCGAGCAGGACGTTGTTCGGGATCTCGCACATGACGTAGACCTCGAGGTCCCGCTCCCCGCGCACCAGGCCGTTGCGTCGCATCTCGTCGAGCACGCGCCGGCCCTCCTCCAGGGTCCGGCAGAAGGGGATCATCACCTTGACGTTGACCAGCCCCATCGTCTCGCGCACGCGCCGGATGGCCGCGCACTCGAGCGCGAAGGCCTCGCGGTAGCGGTCGTCGTAGTAGCGGGAGGCGCCCCGGAAGCCGATCATCGGGTTGGCCTCCTCCGGCTCGAAGACCGATCCCCCGAGCAGGCCGGCGTATTCGTTGGTCTTGAAGTCCGAGAAGCGCACGATCACCGGACGCGGGTAGAAGGCGCCCGCGATCTGGGCCACCCCGCTCGCCAGCCGCTCCACGAAGAACTCCGCCGGCGACTCGGCGCCGGCCGCCCGCGCGCGCACCTGCGCCACCACGGCTGGATCCCCGATCCGCTCAGGATGCAGCAGCGCCATCGGGTGGACGCCGATCCAGTTCGATACGACGAACTCGATCCGCACCAGCCCGACGCCGGCGCTCGGAAGCTGAGCCAGGTGGAAGGCGCGGTCGGGGTTGGCGAGGTTGAGCATCAGCGGCACCCGCGGCGTCGGGAGCGTGGCCGGATCGATGGTCTCCCGGTCGAACTCGATGCGGCCGGCGTACACCTTGCCGTCGTCGCCCTCGGCGCAGGAGACGGTCACCACCTGGCCGGAGGTGAGCGTGCGCGTCGCGGCGCCGGTGCCGACCACGCAGGGTATGCCGAGCTCCCGCGACACGATGGCCGCGTGGCAGGTTCGCCCGCCCTCGTCGGTCACGACGGCCGCGGCGCGTTTGAGCACGGGCTCCCAGTCGGGATCGGTCATCGGGGCGACGAGCACTTCGCCTTCCCGGAAGGCGGGCAGGTCGTCGAGCGTGAGAATGACGCGTGCCGCACCCGAGGCCACTTGGTTGCCGACGCTTCTCCCGGTAAGCAGGACCTTGCCGGCGCCTCGACGGCGGAACAGATCCAGGGTCGGGCTGGTGACGCGGGAGTGAACGGTCTCCGGCCGCGCCTGCAGGATGAACAGCTCGCCCGACCGCCCGTCGCGCGCCCATTCGATGTCCATCGGTGTGGCACGCCCGGCCCGCGCCGAATAATGGTCCTCGATGGCCACGGCCCAGCGGGCGAGCGTCAGGATCTGATCGTCGGGGAGCACCTGGCGGCGCCGCTGGGATGCGGGGACCCGCGCCTCGAAGACCGACTTGCTCCCTCCTTCCGCGTACACCAGCTTGACGCTCTTCTCCGCGATCTCTCGCCGCAGGATCGGGCGGAAGCCCGCTCGGAGTGTCGGCTTGTGAACCCAGTACTCGTCCGGCCGCACCCGTCCCTGGACCACGGTCTCCCCTAATCCCCACGCGCCGGTGACGAGCACCACGTCGCGGAACCCGCTCTCGGTGTCGAGCGTGAAGATCACGCCCGCCGAGCCGAGATCGCTGCGCACCATCTTCTGGACGCCGACGGAGAGCGCCACGTCGCGGTGCGCGAAGCCGTGCTGCGCCCGGTAGACGATCGCCCGGTCGGTGAACAGCGAGGCGAGACAGGAACGCACGGCGGCGTCGAGCGCCGCGACGCCGCGGACATTGAGGTAGGTCTCCTGCTGCCCCGCGAAGGAGGCGCTCGGGAGGTCCTCGGCGGTGGCGCTGGACCGCACGGCGACGTCGGTCGCTTGCTCGCCGTATTCGCGGGAGAGCCCGCCGTACGCCGCGGTCACCGCCTCCGCCACGGCCGCGGGCAGCGGGGCTGCGGCGATCCGCTCGCGAATCGAGCGTGCGGTGGCGGCCAGGGCGGGGATGTCGGACAGGTCGAGCCGGTCCAGCTCGGCGTAGATCGTGTCCGCCAGCCCGGCTTCCTGCAGATGCCGTCTGAACGCCTCGGCGGTGAGGGCAAAGCCGTCCGGTACCCTGACGCCGCGAGGAGCCAGCGCGCGCAGCAGCTCGCCCAGCGAGGCGTTCTTGCCCCCCACCTCGGCGAGCGCGTCGAGCGTGATCGCGGCGAACGGAATGACATAGGGATCAGGCATGCTCCTCAGTGTAGGGGCCGCGGGATGAAGGGGGTGTGAAGGGGCCAGGAAGCGTCCTTGTCGCCGCCGCGGCACAAGACTTCTTCACCTCGCTTTCAACGCCACTTCGGGGCGGGCAGCCGATCTTCCCAGTGGTAGGGAACGCACCGGTCGTCTCGGCCAGGCTGTGCAGCGACGGAGGGTCCTGCCATGTCCCACAAGAAGATTCTCATGAGCCTCGACGCGCGGGAGCGCATCGTGCGCGGGGCGAGCGCCCTG
>DAIPLK010000023.1:21901-24924 GCA_036769285.1 Gemmatimonadales bacterium
GATTCTCATGAGCCTCGACGCGCGGGAGCGCATCGTGCGCGGGGCGAGCGCCCTGGCCGACGCCGTCCGCGTGACGCTCGGCCCCAAGTCGAAGTGCATCCTCATCGAGCGGAAGTGGGGCAAGCCGCTGGTGTGCAACGACGGCGTGACGATCGCCAAGGAGATCGATCTCAAGGACCCCGAGGAGAATCTCGGCGCCCAGGTCCTGCGGGAAGCCGCGGAGCGGACCGCCGACGCGGTCGGCGACGGCACGTCGACCGCGACCGTGCTGGCCCACGCGATCCTGCTGGACGGTGTCCGGAACGTCACCGCCGGCGCGAGCGCCATCGAGCTCAAGCGCGGCCTCGAGCGAGGGCTGCGGGTGGCGGTCGAGGCCATCCGGGGGATCTCGCGCCCGGTGCAGACCGACCGGGAGCGGACCCAGGTCGCGACGATCGCGGCCCATAACGACCCCGAGATCGGCAAGCTCGTGGCCGAGGCGATCGGTAAGGTCGGCGCCGAGGGTGCGATTACGGTGGACGAGGCCAAGGGCTTCGCGACTTCGCTCGAGGTGGTCGAGGGGATGCAGTTCGACCGCGGCTATCTCTCTCCCTACTTCGTCACCGATCCCGAGGGCATGCAGGCCGTCCTCGAGGAGCCCTTCATCCTGCTCCACGAGAAGCGCATCGCCAGCATGAAGGATCTGCTCCCCATCCTCGAAGAGGTGGCGAAGAGCGGGCGGCCGTTGCTCCTGGTCGCCGACGACGTCGAGGGCGAGGCACTGGCGACGCTTGTCGTGAACAAGATCCGCGGTGTGCTCGGCTCGGTCGCCGTGCGGGCGCCCGGCTTCGGGGACCGCCGCAAGGCGATGCTGGAAGACATGGCCATCATCACCGGCGGGCGAGTGCTGGCCGAGGAGCTGGGGGTGAGCCTGGAGAAACTGACGGTCGAGCGGTTGGGGCGGGCACGGCGGGTGGTGGTCAAGCGGGAGAGCACGACGATCGTCGGCGGCGCCGGCGCTGCCGCCGTGGTGGAGGGCCGCTGCCGGGAGCTGCGGCGCCAGATCGACGAGTCCACGTCGGACTACGATCGCGACAAGCTTCGCGAACGCCTGGCGACGCTGACGGGCGGCGTGGCCGTGATCCGCGTCGGCGCCGCGTCGGAGGCCGAGCTCAAGAGCCGAAAGGAGGCGTTCGAGGACGCCATCAACGCGACCAAGGCCGCGATGGCGGAAGGCATCGTGCCGGGCGGCGGGCTCGCCCTGCTGCGCGCGACCGATGCCGTCGCGCGGGAGGAAGCACAGGCCACCGGGGACGAGCGCACTGGAATCCAGATGCTGCGGCGCGCGCTCGAGGCGCCTACGCGTCAGATCGCCGAGAACTCGGACGCCGACGGCGGCGTCGTGGTGGACCGCATGCGGAACGGGACCGGGAACTTTGGCTACGATGCCGCGGCCGGCCAGTACGTGGACCTCATCGAGGCGGGGATCATCGATCCAACCAAGGTGGTTCGGGTGGCGCTGGAGCACGCCGTTTCCGTGGCGGGGGTGCTCCTGCTCGCGGAAGGGACGCTCACGGAGGTGCCGGAGTCGAAGCCCGAGCGGGCCGCGGCGGACGAGCTGTAACGCCCGGCGCGGCTCGCGCGCGGCTCACTCGGAGCGGGGGAGGCCGATCCGGACCCGCAGGCCTCCGGTCGGCCCTCGCTCCGCGGCAATGGTGCCCCGGTGCCGCTCGACGATCGCGGCCGCCATGGTCAGCCCCAGTCCCGGACCCGCCTCGCGCCCACGGGCTGCGTCACCCCGATAGAATCGCTCGAAGAGATGCGGCAGGATGGCGTCCGGCACCCCGGGGCCGTCGTCCTCCACCGTGAGTTCGCCTTTCCCGTCCTCGGCGCCGACCGAGACCTCGATCCGGGTGCCCGGCGGCGTATGCCGCATCGCGTTGTCGAGCAAGTGGTCGAGTACGGCCGCGAACAACCGGCGGTCGGCCACCACGGGCACCGGCGTGGGGCCCTGGGCCAGCGCGAAGATGTGCTCGCTCGTGCGCTGCCGCGCCCGCCCCACCGCCTCACCGGCGATCGCCCGCAGGTCCACCGGGCGGAGGTCGAGCGCCAGCTCGCCGGACTCGAGTCGGCCCAGCAGGACCAGCGCGTCGCAGATCAGCGTGAGGCGCTCGACCTCATCGAGGGTGCCCGCTAGCACTCGGCGGTACTCGTCAGCCGTGCGGCTGGTCCAGAGCGCCACTTCCACGCCGGCACGCATGGCGGTGAGCGGCGTTCTCAGGTCGTGCCCCAGGTCGCGCATGACCCGCCGATGCCACTGCTGCGTGCGCTCGAGCCGCTCCAGCATGTCGTTCAGGTCCGCCACCAGGTGGACGCATTCCTGCACGTCGGTGCGGATGGCGATGCGCTCGCCGCCCCGCCGTCCGGTGATGCCCCGTGATTGGCGCAGGATCTCGTCGAGCGGCGCCAGGGAAGTACCGGCGAGCCAGTCGGCGCCCATGAAGGCGGCGACCCCGCCGACCAGCACCATGCCGGCCATGAGGAGGACCAGGCGACGGAGGTCCCCGTCGATTGGCGCCAGGGCCGCCACGACCGCCAGCACGGAGGCGCCGCTCCCCTCGGGAGCGCGCACATAGACGGCCCGGGTCCGCTCGCCGCCCCAGTGCCCGCTCACGAAGGAAATCCGCCCGCCGCGCGCGGCCGCGAAGGCCCCGGTGTCGAGCGGGACGGTCCGGCCCAGCTCGGTGTTCCGGGCGACGACCCGTCCGGCCGAGTCGTACAACGCGACGAAGCGGTTGAACGTGCGAATGAAGTCGCTCGGGTCGGCCGGCCCGTGGTAGTGCGTGACGGTCCCGCCCGATGCCAGTACCTCCTCCTGGAGCCCAGCAATGCGCCGGAGGGACTCGTCGAACTCGTGGTGGAGCGTGTGGCTGACCCCGAGGTAGGTTGCCGCCGCGAGGCCGGAGAGCGCCACCAGCATCGTGGCACCGTAACGCACCGACAACGTCCGCCGCAGGCTTCGCATCGATCACGGCACCATCATG
>DAIPLK010000024.1:0-24549 GCA_036769285.1 Gemmatimonadales bacterium
AGCGCCGGCCCGAGCAGCTCCGCGAGCTTCCCGCGCAGCACGGCCGTGCCGAGCACGGCGCGGCCGGTGTCGCTCGCCTCCTGAAGGTTGGCTCCCGCGGTGTAGAGCGCGACACTGAGTACCGCCACGGACCCCGGGGCGAGCTCGGAGGACGAGGTTGCGGATTGAGCCTGGGCGGAAGACAGGGAGGGGGGCAGGAACGCGGCGGTCAGAACGGCGAAGACGACGCCGGAAGATGCGAGATGGCGGTGCACGTACGACTCCATGGAAAGTGAAGGGTGGCCTCATCCTGAACATATGGATGGAGGGCCCAGGGTAGGCAAGCGCCCCGGCGGCTCCGGTTTCGGGCCCGTGGCGGCCGCGGCTGGTCCGGGGATATTCTTGCTCCGCAGCACACCGGTATCGACCCGACCCCGGGAGTCCCCATGCCCGTCGATGTCCTGGCCATTGCGGCCCACCGTGACGATGTCGAGCTCACTTGCGCCGGCACTTTGATCCGAGCCGCGGACGCCGGCCACCGCACGGGCATCCTGGACCTGACGGCCGGGGAGTCGGCGACGCGAGGAAGCGCCGAGCTCCGCGCCCAGGAAGCGGAGCGCGCAGCCGGCATCCTGGGCGTCGCGGAGCGGCGGAACGCGGGGCTCCCGGACGCCCATCTCCAGAACACGGACGAGACCCGGCGGCTGGTCGTCGAGCAGATCCGTCACTTCGCACCGCGTGTGGTGGTTCTCCCGTTCCCCATCGGCAGGCACCCCGACCACCGCGTCGCAAGCGAGCTCGGGCGCGACGCCTGCTACCTGGCGGGACTATCCAGGTACGACGCGGAGGGGGTCCCGCACCGGCCGTTCAAGATCCTGTACGCCCTCTCGTACCGCGAGGACCCGGTCAAGCCGACGTTCGTGGTGGACATCAGCGCACAGTTCGACCGCAAGCTGGCCGCGATCCGCTGCTACGCCAGCCAGTTCGACGGCGCCAAGGCGGCCGGGGAGATCTTCCCGACGGGCCAAGACCTCTATTCCCTCGTGGAGACCCAGAACGCGCACTACGGGTCGCTCATCCGGGTCCGCTACGGCGAGCCGTTCTTCACCCAGGAGACGGTCGCCGTGGACGATGTGATGTCCCTCACCGTGCAAAGCCTGTAGGGCCCGGGTATTTTCCCCTCGTGAGTCACCACGCCATCTACCTCGACCACGCCGCCACCACCCCGGTTCGACCCGAGGTACTGGAGGCGATGCTGCCCTACCTGAGCGCGCAGGCGTTCGGGAACCCGTCGAGCGCCCATCGCTTCGGCCGGGCGGCCCGCGCGGGGCTCGAGCAGGCACGACGCGAGGTGGCGCAGGCGGTGGGCGCCGAGCCCAACCAGGTGATATTCACCTCCGGCGGCACGGAGGCGGACAACCTCGGCATCGTCGGCGCGGCGCTGGCGGCCCGGGACCGGGGGTGGGCCATGTGCGCCGTCGTCTCCGCCATCGAGCACAAGGCCGTGCTTGCCGCCGCCCACGCCGTCTGCCACCTCGGCGGACGGGAGATCATCCTCCCGGTGGACGCGGATGGCCGAGTGGACCCCGAGGCGCTGGACCAGGCGCTCAGGGAGCGGCCGGCCGTGGTCTCGGTCCTATGGGTCAACAACGAGGTCGGCGTGGTGCAGCCGGTGCGCGCCATCGCGGAGCGGTGCCACGCGGCGGGCGTGGCGTTCCACACCGACGCGGTGCAGGCGTTCGGAAAGGTGCCAGTCAACCTGGCGAGCGTGGGTTGTACCCTGGCCACGATTTCCGGCCACAAGATCGGCGCACCCAAGGGCATCGGCGCATTGATCGTGCGCGACCGGAAGGCGATCGAGGCGATCATCCACGGCGGCAGCCAGCAGTACGGTCTCCGGCCGGGCACCGAGAACGTGGCCGGCGCCGTCGCCCTCGGCCGGGCCGCCGCCCTGGCGGCGGCCGAGCAGGCCGAGGAATCGATCCGCTTGGGCGCGCTCCGCGACGACCTCGCGGCCCGCCTCCGGGCCGGAGTCCCGGACATCGTGGTCAACGCGGAAGGCGGCGAGCGCGCGCCGCACGTGCTGAGCGTGGCGGTGCCTGGCGCCGACAGCGAGGCGCTCCTCATGCATCTCGACCTCGCGGGGGTGGCGGCGTCGAGCGGATCGGCCTGCTCGACGGGCGCGATCGAGCCGTCACACGTGCTCATGGCGATGGGCGTCGCCCGCGAGCTCGCGCTCGGCACCATCCGACTGAGCCTCGGGCACGAGAGCACGGCCGGCGACGTGGCGAGAGCGGCCGAGGTCATGCCGGCGGTCGTGGCCAAGGTCCGGAAGCTGGCGGGAGTGCTCGGACGTGCGTGACCGCGTGCTGGTCGCGATGTCGGGTGGCGTCGACAGCTCGGTCGCCGCCGCGCGCCTCGTCGAGCAGGGCTACGACGTGGTCGGAGCCACCATGAAGCTGTTCTGCTACGGCGACGACGTGCCGGACCGCCCCTGCTGCTCGCTCGACTCGATCAACGACGCGCGGGACGTGGCGCACACGCTGGGCATCCCGCACTACGTGCTCAATCTCGAGGACCGCTTCAACCTGCACGTCATCCAGAACTTCGTCAGCGAGTACAGCCGCGGCCGGACGCCGATCCCGTGCGTCCGCTGCAACTCGTTCACCAAGTTCCGCGATCTGCTGGCGCACGCCGACGCGCTCGATTGCCGCTACATTGCGACCGGCCACTACGCGGTAGCGAACGGCGGCGCGCTCTACCGCGGAAACGACCGGGAGAAGGACCAGAGCTACTTCCTCTGGGGGATCGATCGCGCGGTGGTCGAGCGGATGCTGACGCCGGTCGGCTCGCTGACCAAGGCGGAGACCCGGGCCTATGCGCGGCGCCTCGGCCTCATGACCGCCGACAAGCCGGAGTCGGTCGAGATCTGCTTCGTGCCGGACGACGATTACGCGGGCGTGCTCGAGCGGCACCTGCCCGCCGACGCCCCGGCGCTCGCGCCCGGCCCGCTCGTGACGACCGCGGGCGAGGTGATCGGCGAGCATCACGGGTACGCGCGATACACGATCGGCCAGCGACGGGGGCTGCCTGGCGGGTTCGCCGGGCCGCGGTACGTGGTGGCGATCCGCCCGGACCGGCGTGAGGTGGTCGTCGGCACGATGGCCGAGCTCGCGGGCCGCCGAGTGCGGCTCGAGGAGCTCAACTGGCTGGCCGACCCGCTGCTCGTGGGCGACCAGTGCGAGGTCCAGATCCGGCATCGGTCGCGCGCGGTGCCGGCCACGGTCGTGGCGGGCGACGGCGCGTCGCTCGAGCTGGCGCTGGTGAGCCCGGTGCGCGCCATCACGCCGGGGCAGTCGGGAGTACTGTACGCCGCCGGCGGTCGCGTGCTCGGCGGCGGGGTGATCGCGTCACCCTGAACGCAGTGAGGGAGGCACGACGCAGATCACGCCCCCCTCCGCGTCGCTCAGAGTGACTTCGCCGACAGATCTCCACTCTCTCAGGACGCCTCGATGCGCAACATGCTGCTCCACTGGGCCTTCAACGCCGCCGCACTGTGGGTAGCGGCCTATTTCCTCCCGGGCCTCGACTTCACCGGCGACCTGCTCCAGCTGCTGCTGGTGGCGGCGGTCTTCGGGATCGTGAACAGCCTCCTCCGCCCGCTCCTCACCGTGCTGACCTGCCCGCTGATCGTGCTGACGCTGGGCCTGTTCACCCTGGTCATCAACGCCGTGCTCCTGCTGGTGACCGGCTGGCTGTCGCAGCGCTGGGACCTGGGGTTCTCGGTCGCGGGCTTCTGGCCCGCGTTCTGGGGCGGGCTGGTGGTGGGACTGGTAAGTCTCGTGCTGTCAATGCTGTTCCCCGCCCCCAAGGCGAGCTGACCGCCCGGGGGGCGTTACCCCGCCGTTACATTTCGTTCCGCCCCCCCGCCCGGCGCCGTACATTGGTCGGGTGACCGACCTCCTCCAGCCCGAGGCGCCGGCCCCGGCGATCGACCTCCGGGACCCGGTGCTCTACCTGAACCGCGAGCTATCGTGGCTCGAGTTCAACCGCCGCGTGCTGCACGAGGCGCTCGACCCACGCACGCCGCTGCTCGAGCGGCTCAAGTTCCTCGGCATCTTCAGCAGCAATCTCGACGAGTTCTTCCAGGTCCGGGTCGCCGGCCTCAAGCAGCAGGTGGTCGCGGGCATCGTGGAACGGACCGCCGACGGCATGACGCCGGAGGACCAGCTCTCCGCGATCTCCGCCGTCGTGCGGGAATTGGTCCGTCAGCACCGGCACTGCCTGATGAACGACGTGCTGCCGGCGCTGGCGGCCCACGGCGTGACGTTGTGCCAGCGAGGCGGCGAGCTCTCCCACGCGGACCGGGAGTACGTCGACGCCTACTTCCATGCCAACGTCTTCCCCGTCCTCACCCCGCTCGCGGTCGATCCGGGCCACCCGTTCCCGTACATCTCCAACCTCAGCCTGTCGCTGGCCGTGGCGCTGCGCGGCGCCGATGGCGAGGAGCACTTCGCCCGGGTGAAGGTGCCCAAGATCCTGCCGCGCTGGGTCCCGCTGCCGACGCCGAACCACTTCGTGCCGCTCGAGGAGGTCATCGGCACCAACCTCGAGGCCCTGTTTCCGGGCGTCGAGATCCTGGGCTGGTACACCTTCAGGATCACGCGCAACACCGACCTCCAGATCGACAAGAGCGACGAGGCCGAGGACCTCCTCAGCCTCATCCAGGAAGAGGTGCGCAACCGTCGCTTCGCGGAGGTGGTGCGGATCGAGGTGCACGCGTCGATGCCCGCGTCGCTCCGGGACCTGCTACTCATGGAGTTCAGCGAGCAGCAGGACCCGCCGACCCGCCCGCTGACGAGGGACGACCTGTACGAAATCGCGGGCCTGATGGACACGGCCGACCTGCTGACCCTGGCCTCCCTGGATTTCCCGGCGCTCAGGGATCCGATCTTCCATCCCACGACCCCGCCCAGATTGGCCGCCGTACGGAACATCTTCGACGTGATCCGCGAGGGCGACCTGCTCTTGCATCACCCGTACGACAGCTTCCAGACCTCCGTGGAGCGGTTCATTCAGACCGCCGCGGAGGATCCGGACGTGCTGGCCATCAAGCTCACGCTCTACCGAACGGGCGGCGATTCGAGCATCGCGCGCCTGCTGGCGCAGGCGGCGGAGCGCGGCAAGCAGGTCGCGGTCCTGATCGAGCTCCAGGCAAGGTTCGATGAGGAGAACAACATCATCTGGGCGCAGCGACTCGAGGACGTCGGTGTCCACGTGAGTTACGGCGTGACGGGGCTCAAGACCCACGCCAAGGTCATGCTCGTGGTGCGGCGGGAGGGCGACACGATACGCCGCTACCTCCACATCGGCACCGGCAACTACAATCCCAAGACGGCACGGCTCTACACCGATTTCGGCCTATTGAGCGCCAGCCCCGCCCTGGGCGCCGATCTCACCGACCTGTTCAATGTGCTGACGGGATTCGCCTCCCCAGCCGGGTACCGGAAGCTGATCGTGGCGCCCCGCGGAATGCGCGAGCGGTTCATCGCGATGATCCGGCGCGAGATCGCCCACCAGCGGGCGGGGGCGCCCGCGCGGATCATCGCGAAGATGAACGCACTGGTCGACCCGGACGTCATCGCCGCGCTGTACGAGGCGTCGGGCGCCGGCGTGCCAATCGATCTCATCATCCGCGGGATCTGCTGCCTGCGCCCCGGCCTGCCCGGCGTGAGCGACTCGATCCGCGTCATCAGCATCGTGGGGCGCTTCCTGGAGCACTCCCGCGCCTTCTATTTCCTCAACGGGGGCGCTGAGGAGGTCTACATCGGCTCCGCCGACTGGATGCCGCGCAACCTCGACCGGCGGATCGAGGCGGTAACCCCCATCGAGGACCCAGCCGACCGGCAGAGCCTGCGTGATCTGCTCATGCTGATGTGGGGCGACAACCGTCAGGCGTGGGAGCTGCGGGCCGACGGCACCTATGAACAGCGGCGCCCGCCCAGTCCGGAGACCGAGCGGGCGACCCATCGCCTGCTGGTGGAAGGACGCCGCTGACCTAGTAGGCCAGCCCCGCCGACTCCGCGAACCGCTTGAGCAGATCCTGCTGCTCCGGCGTGAGTTGCTCCGGCACCGTCACCTGCACCTGCACAAGCTGGTCGCCCCGGACCCCATTCTTCTCGACTCCCTGCCCCTTGATGCGGAATTTGCGGCCGGTCTGTGTCCCAGCCGGGATCCGCAGCATGACCTTCTTCCCGTCGAGCGTGCGCACGCGGAGGCGGGTGCCGAGCACCGCCTGGGCGAGGTTGAGCGGCACCTCGCAGGCGATGTCGAGCCCGTCGCGGTGGAAGAAGCGGTCGGGCTGTACCTGGAAGGTCACCAGAAGATCACCGGGCCGGCCGCCGGCACGCCCCGGCTCCCCCTGCCCCCGGATGCGCACCCGCGTACCGGTCTCCGTGACCGGCGGGACGGTGATCACGACGTCCCGCTGGGTCCGGATTTCCCCGGCGCCCCGGCAGGTCGCGCACGGCTCGGAGGGCACGCGCCCCCGGCCCCGGCACTGCGGACATGGCCGGTTCACCGCGAAGCCCCCTTGGCCGAACGAGATCGTCCCGCGGCCGTTGCACTCGGGGCACGTCGACCAGCTGGCCCCCGGCGCGCCGCCGGAGCCGGCGCAGCCGGGGCACGGCCCGGTCACCTGGAGCGTGACGGGCACCTTTCCGCCGAGGGCCGCCACCCGGAACGGCACCTCGACCACGGTCTCGATCGCCTCGGCATGCGCCTCCTCCTGGCGTCCCCGCCCGAAGATCGACGAGAAGATGTCGCCGAGCCCGCCGAAATCGCCGAAGTCGATGCCTTCGGCGTCGATGTTCGGCCCGCGGGACCCACCCGGCCGCGCTCCGGCTCCCGGCCGCGGCCCCCGCGCGGCGGCGCCGTCGAACGCGCCGAGGCGGCGCATTTGATCGTACTGCTTCCGCTTGTCGGGATCGGAGAGCACGCTGTGCGCCTCCGAGATCTCCTTGAAGCGCTCGGCGGCAGCGGCGTTGTTGGGATTGGCGTCCGGGTGGTGCTGCTTGGCCAGCCGCCGATATGCCTTCTTGATTTCGCCCTGACTGGCCGAGTCGGGAACGCCAAGGACCTGATAGAAGTCCTTCGCAGCCACGTCAGGGCTGTCCCTGCTCGGAGTACACCTGCACCCGGGCCGGGCGCACGAGCGCGCCCTTGAAGCGATAGCCGGCCTGGAAAGTGGCGCTCACCCGGTGGTCATGCTCTGGCGTAGGAGGCTGCCGGGTGGAGACGGCCTCGTGCAGGCTGGGATCGAACGGCCCCCCCACCGGGTCTATGCGCTCCAGACCGGCGGCCTGGAGCTCCTTGCGAAGCTTCCGGTCCACCAGGTCCACTGCCTGCCTCAGCGCCTCGGGCGTCGCCGAGGCGCCATCCGCATTCAGGCGGTCCATGTCGTCGAGCACCTCCAGCAGGCGGACGACGAGCGCCGCCTGGGAGCGCTCGGTGAGTTCGATCCGTTCCCGCGCGACCCGCTTGCGATGGTTGTCGTACTCCGCGGCCAGTCGGAGATGGCGGTCGCGCTCATCGTTGAGCTGCTCTTCCAGACGACGCACGGCCTCCTCGGTCGGCTCCACCGGCACGCTCGTGCTGCCGCCATGGAACAGGGGCTGGGTATCGTCCTGACGCGACGAGGGCTCCTGGGACATGTCGGTGGACGCCATGTCGGCACCGTCGCCGGTCGGGCCGCGGACACTTCGGTTGTCGCTCACGTGCAACCTCGCTTGGCTCAAGGCAATGTTCTAAAGATAACAGCAGGCTCGCGCCGCTAGCCCGAGCGCAGCCTCCGGAACAGGAGAAAGAGCGCCATCTGCGCCGCACGGGCCCGGATGGCGTGACGATCACCGGGCAGCAGGGCATGACGCGCCTCGACGCGCCCGCCCACCGCCACGCCGAACCATATGGTGCCCACCGGCTTGGACTCGCTCCCCCCGCCCGGACCGGCCACCCCGGTCACGGCCACCGCAGCCTCGGCCCCGAGGCGGTCGGCCACACCCCGAGCCATCGCGAGCGCAACCGCCTCACTGACCGCGCCGTGGGCCTGCAGCAGCGACGGCTCGACCCCGAGGAGCGCGGTCTTGAGGGAGTCTGCGTAACAGACCACGCCGCCCAGATAGACGTCCGAGCTGCCGGGGATCTCGGTGACCCGGCCGCCCACGAGACCACCGGTGCACGACTCCGCGGTCGCAAGGCGAACACCGCGCGCGCGCGCGGCCTCGAGCACGAGTCCCGCCAGGTCCGCCTCGCTCTCGCCGTAGACGTACTCGCCGCCGCGCTGGTGCAGCAGCGCCGCGGCGGCGGCGAGGCGGGTCTCGGCCTCGTCCGGCGGAAGCCGCCACGCGCTCAGCCGGAGGTCCACTCCGTCCAGCCCCGGCAGATACGCGAGCGTGAGGGGCGCGATCTCCCGCTCAATGTCGCCCATACGCTCGGCCAGGGTGGATTCGGGAATGCCGGACGTGCGCACGAGCCGCGAGCGGATGACCCGCCCGTCACCCCGGGCAGCCAGACGGGGGACCACCTCGTGCTCGATCAGCTTGCGCATCTCACCGGGCACGCCGGGCAGCATGATCGCCAGCCCGGGATCGCCCTCGAGCCACAATCCTGGGGCGGTGCCCCACCGGTTCCGCAGCACGATCGCGCCGCGGGGCACTTCCGCCTGGCCTCGGTTGCTGGCCACGGGCGTCCGCCCGAGTCGCGCAAACCGCGCCACGAGATCCGCCCAGACCTCGTCATCGAAGTCCAGCGGAGCTCCGAACACCTCGGCCACAGCCTGCTTCGTTATATCGTCGCGGGTCGGACCCAATCCTCCCGTCGTGACCACGGCACCGGTCCGCTCGAGCGCCCCGCGCACGGCATCCCGGATCGCGTCCGCCCCGTCGCCCACGCTGGTCCGCCGCACGACCCGCACACCGACCGCCGAGAGCGCCCGGGCAAGCTCTGCCCCATTGGTGTCCACGGTGAAGCCAAGCAGCAGCTCGGTGCCGATAGTGAGGAGTTCGATGTTCACGGGTCCGGAGCGGAGTCACCCGAGCGGAGCGAAGGGGGCATACTCGAAGACATGTCCCCTTCACGGCGTTCACGGTGACTCGGGGAGCACCCGCCCATCAGCGGGCGCGGGAGAAGAGCCCGCGGTTGCGATAGAGATACTGCGCGAAGGACGAGACAGTGAGGAGCGCGGCGACCGCCAGAGTGACCGCCACGAACCCGCCATGGAACTCATTCCAGAAATCGGCGAAGCGGCTGTGCTCCCAGCCCATCGGCTTCCGCGCGTCTCGGAAGGCGAACCAGAGGATGATCGCGCCAATGAACACGTTTTGTAGGGTGGTCTTGAGCTTCCCCGCACCCGCCGCCGGGATGACTACGCCCCGCCGCTTGGCCCACCATCGGAAGGCCGTCATGGCCGCCTCGCGGCCGATCAGCAGCAGGCACACCCAGAGCGGAATGCTGCCCCAGATCGGGATGTCATAGAGATCGTGCCGCTGGCGGGAGATCCAGTAGATCGGGATGAGCGTGGCGAGGAGGAGCAGCTTGTCGGCCAGCGGATCCAGGAGCTTGCCGAGATCGGTGACTTCATTCCGGCTTCGTGCCAGGTATCCGTCCCAGACGTCGCTGATCGCGGCTGCGAGGAAGATGAAGAACGCGATCAGCTTAGGCCAGTAGCCCTCGATGAACGGCAGCAGGGCGATGACCGGGGTGAAGCAGATCCGGACGAGGGTGATGATGTTCGGAAGGGTCCACATGCCCGCGGCTACCCGAGCGTCTTCACGACGTTCTTGCTGATGGCTTTCAGCGTGTCGAACACGCCCTCGCCGGTCAGGGCCACCGCCTCGAAGTAGGGCGCGCGCTCGATCCACTGGCCGTCCACCTGGCTGACGAGGTACTCGGCCTCATGGTCGGGGTCGGGAACCAGGCGTTGCTTCACCGGGTCGTCCACCGGCCATCCGGGATTGAGCGCCGCCTGGAGCTCGGCCACGGGGGCGGCGTTGGGCAAGTCGCGCTTGTTGTACTGGATGGCGAACGGGATCTTGGTGAGGTCGTAGCCGTGCTGGGCCAGGTTCTCGTACAGGTTCTGCATCGCCTCGATGTTGGCGTCCATCCGTTCGATCTGGCTGTCGGCCACGAACACGACGCCGTCGACGCCTTTCAGGATCAGCTTGCGCGAGGCATTGTAGTAGACCTGCCCCGGCACGGTATAGAGGTGGAACTTGACCTTGAAGCCCCGGATGGTACCGAGGTCCACCGGGAGGAAATCGAAGAACAGGGTGCGCTCGGTCTCGGTGGCGAGCGAGATCATCTTGCCGCGCGAGGCGGGCGCGACCTTGTTGTACACGAACTCGAGGTTGGTGGTCTTGCCACCGAGCCCCGGCCCGTAGTACACGAGCTTGCAGTTGATCTCACGCGAGGCGTAGTTGATCATCGACATGCTTGCGGTCTCCCTCAGGTCCCGAAGAGTCTGTCGATCTCGTCTTCCGCCTCGCCGAGGAACTCCGACTCCACTCCCGGCGCACTCGTGCCGTCACGATTGAACATGTCCGTGAACACCTGGGTCAGCTGCCCGACCGCCGTCTTGACCCGCAGCTTCACCATACCCAGCGTCGTGCGGTTGTCGAACAGCACGACGAGAATCACCCGCCGCCCCACGTCGGCCAGGTACATCGACTCGCGCTCTCCCTGGTGGAACAGCGCGCCGAACTCGGGCTCGCCGAGCATGCGGGCGAGTTGGTCGTTGGCGCTGAAGTCCGCCGCAGTGAGCGACGCGAAGGCTGTGGGGTCGAACTGCGGCGTCTCGCCGACCGTGGCCACCATCTGTCCGGTACGGTCCACGATCAGCGCGGTCCGGGCGCTGGACTCGCCCAAGAACCCGCGCAGGATCCCCTGAATGGCCCGGGCATCCTCCTCCCGGAACGACCAGCTCGAGGCGCCGCTCATCGGGCCTGCCTCATGCGAGGGTGGCTTCCAGCCTACGCAGGACGGCCTGGGCGCGGCGCCGGAGCACCGGCTGCCGCTCCCAGGCCAGATAGTCGCGCAACAGGCGGACCGTATCCACGCCGGTCCGCCCGGCGAGGAAGCCGAGCGCCGCCAGCCGCCGAAGGGGCCACGGGCTGAACAGCGCGGCCTGATGGGTCGACCGCCGGCGCTGCGCCAGCGTCCAGCCCGTCAGCCCGCCGGCTACCACTCCCCCCACGAAGAGCCAGGCCCGGGAACGCATCACGACACCTCCTGCCGGGCCACCAGCGCGTGCGCGAGGGTGACCCCGTCCACGTACTCGAGATCGCCGCCCATTGGCAGCCCGCGCGCGAGCCGGGTGACGCGCACGCCCTGCCCGGCGAGCAGCTGTTGGATATAGGTGGCGGTCACCTCACCCTCCATGGAGGGGTTGGTGGCCAGGATGACCTCGCGCACCCCGCCGTCCCGCACCCGCGCCACGAGAAGCTCGAGCCGCAGCGCCTCCGGCCCGATACCGTCGAGCGGCGAGAGCCGCCCCCCCAGCACGTGATACCGCCCGCGGAACTCCGTGGACCGGTCCACCACCGCGACCGCGGACGCCTCTTCCACGACGCACAGGAGGGCCGCGTCCCGGCGCGGGTCGCGGCAGATGGCGCAGGGCTGCTCCTCGGTGAGGTTTCCGCATTCCTCGCACGGCCGGACGCGCTCGCTCACGGCGACCAATGCCGCGGCGAGCCGTCCCGCCTGTTCGGGAGGTTGCTGGAGCAGATGGAAAGTGAGGCGTTGAGCCGTCTTGCGGCCGATTCCCGGAAGCCGAGCGAGCTCCGTGATCAGCGCGTCGATGGCGCTCACCGTCAACCGGCGACGAACGGCAGCGCGGGGACCTTCCGCATCTCGGCCTGCAGGAGGTCGGCTGCCCTCCGCTGCGCCTCGGCCACGGCGGCGGTCACCAGATCGCCGAGAAACTCGGCGTCGTGCCCCTCGAAAACGGCGGGATCGATCACCACCGCGCGCACGGTGCCCCGTCCGTCGGCCGTCACGCGCACCATCCCGCCGCCGGCCGTCGTCTCAATGGTGCGACCGGCGAGCTCGGTCTGGAGCTGCTGCAGCCGACCCTGCATCTGCTGGCCGAGCTGATAGAGCTGCTGAAGATCTGCCATGCTGTCTGGTAGTCCTGCCATGTCCCGGCAAAGTAAGGGGGCTGCGAAGGCGTGGGCAAGCTAATCCACGATCTCCAAATCTAATGCATCGGCCGCCGTGTCGAGGGTTGGGTCCTTGGCCCGGAACGTCCGCAGCTGATCGGCCTTGAGGGTGGCCTCAGTGAGCTTGCGGGGCTTCGGCGGCGCGTCATCGCCACCGGGCGTCACCTCGGCGACACGAAGCCGCGTCGGCTGGCCGAGCGCATGCCGAAGCACCTCCTCGACAGCCTGTGCCTGCGCCCGCAACCGCTCCGTGAACAGTGGATTCGGCTCGGCGAGCGCGACGGTGAGCCAAGGCAGTTCGAGCGCGGCGGGGGCGGTGGCCGCGAGCGCCTCGCCCAGAAAGCGGCTCCGGCCGCGCACTTCCGCGACGATCTCGGGCCAGGCGGTGCGGACGGCGCCCAGGGTGGCGGGGATCGATTCGAGCACCGGAGCCGGTGCGGCGGATACCGCGGGCGCAGGCACCGGCACAGTGGGAGCGGAGGGGGCGGGAGCCGGGCGGGGCTTCGGCTCCTTCGCCGCAACGCCCGAAGAGTCTCCGGCGCGGGCGTCCGCTTCTCCCAGCACCTGCGCCAGGTCCACGATCCGGTCCAGCATCGTCCACCGAAGCAACAGTGTTTCGACGATCAGGCGCGGGTTGGTGCTGCGCCGGATGGCGCCTTCGCTCTCCGCCAGAAGACGGAGCATCCGGAGGACGTCGCCCGGCTCGAGCCGGTCGCGGTAGGAGTGGAGCGCGAGGCGTGTCCCCTCGGTGAGCCCCTCGGGCTCGTTGCCAAGCTGGAGCATGAGCAGCGAGCGCAGCGTCTCTCCCGCCCCGCCCATGAACTCTGCCAGATCGGCGCCCGCGTTCACCAGACGGTCCACGAGCGGGAAGACTCCCGCCGGCCGGCGCTCGACGACGAGCTTCAGCACCTCGGCGTGGAGCTCGTCGCCCACCAGGCCCAGCACCTCGCGCACGCGAGTCGCGGTGACCGCGCCCTCGCCGAAGCTGAGACACTGGTCGAGCACGCTCAGTGCGTCGCGCATCCCGCCGTCCGCATGGCGGGCGATGAGCGTCAGCGCGTCGTCGTCCGCCTCGATCCGCTCGGCATCGAGCACGTAGCGCAGCCGGCCACGGATGGCCGCCGGCCCGATCCGCCGGAAGTCGAACCGCTGGAGGCGGGACAGCACCGGGGCCGCGGCGGCAGCGATCTTCTGCGGCTCGGTCGTAGCGAAGACGAACACCACGCCCGGCGGGGGCTCCTCGAGCACCTTGAGCAGCGCATTCCAGGCCTCACGGGTCAACATGTGGGCTTCGTCCACGATGTAGACCTTGAAGTGCCCTTCCCGGGACGCGGCGTACATCGCCCGTTCCCGGAGGTCACGGGCGTCGTCCACTCCGCGGTTGCTGGCGGCGTCGATCTCGACCACATCGAGATTGGCCGCGCCGTTCCAGACCCGCAGGCAGTTCTCGCACTCCCCGCAGGGGTCGCCCGAGGGGTCGCGGTTGGGGCAGTTGAGGGCCATCGCGAGGAGGCGCGCCGCGGTTGTCTTGCCCACCCCGCGGGGGCCGGTCAGGAGGTAGCCGTGGCCGACGCGGCCGCGGGCCACGGCCCCACGCAGGACGGCAGCCACGTGGTCCTGCACGAGCAGGTCGGCGAAGCGCTTGGGACGGTAGCGGCGTGCGAGCGCGATAGTCATGGGCGGAGGGCAAAGAAAAGTGCCTCAGGCTCCCCGAAGCGACACCGGGCATCGCTTAGCGCTGCTACCGGCGAGGTCCTGACGCGGTTCACGCGCCGGCGCCCTTCGGACCTGAGGCACCCGCAATATACATCGGGGGGCCCGGCGTGGGAACTCTCTACTTGGGCACCGGGAGGTCGGAGCTGTACATGTCCACGGCATACCGCCAGCTCCCGTCGGGCTGCCGGCGCAGCACCTCGAGGAACTTCCCCTGGTCGTGCAGCGGGGGGCCGCCCGCCGCCTTGGGCGTGGCGTCGAGGACGAAGTGGCCCCGGGCGTACGCCAGGTCCCCGCGCCCCTCCACCTCGTCGGCGGCGACCGTGATCTTGAGCTGGTAGGCGTCCAGGAACCCGCCCCAGAACTTCTGGATCGCGTCGCGGCCTTCGATCGTGGGCATGTTCGGGGGCATGAGCCGCGAGTCAGGCAGGTAGATCGCAGCGACTCCGGCGGCGTCCCCCGCACCGGCGGCGGTGACAAACGCGGAGTCGGTCGCGCGGATCGCGGCCAGATCGGCGGCCGCGAGCGGCACGCCCGAATCGGCCCCGGACGCCGGAGGCTCGCCGGGGGCGGGGCGGCACGCGCTCCCGAGCGCCACGGCGAGGGCGAGGGACACCAGCACGGCGAGCGGACGGATCATGGCGCCTCCGGTGAAGCGGGACGAGGATCGGCCGGACCGGTCAGCTGAGGGTAGTGCGCTGCCGGTGTTGCATGCGGCGAAGCTCCCAGGTTTCCGCGACCACGCCGCCGAGCAGGAAGACGATGGCGGTGTAATAGATCCAGAGGACGAACAGCACGGCGGCGCCGATCTTGGCGTCGGCCACGCCGCCCTCGATGGAGGCGAAGTGGGTGAGGTAGAGCCCGTAGAGCCGTTTCGCCACCTCGAATAGCAGCGCGGTGAAGGTGGAGGCCAGGAGCGCCGTGCGCCAGGGGAGCCGGCGGACCGACGCGTAGCGGTAGGTGACGTAGAACAGCGAGACCGAGAAGCTGAAGGCGAGCAGCTCGCCCAGCAGCCGGCCGACCGTGGAGAAGAAGAACGCGAACTGCGGGATGACGCGCTCGGACCCCCGCGCCCAGGCGATGGTGACCAGGGTGCTGAGCGCCGTATTGGCCAGGAACAGGATCACGGTGGCGACGACCATCAGGGCGTCCCGGACCTTGCCGGCGAGCCAGATGACGACGAAATGGCGAGGTGGGCCGGGGCGGGCGGAGACGTCGAACACGTCGTTCAGCGAGGTCCTGACGCCGGCGAAGAGCCGGGTGCTGAACCAGATGAACGCCGGCACCGCGTAGAGGGAGATCTGCCCGCGGTTCGCCGACACCCCGATGAGCAGCCGCTCCACCAGGTCGAAGGGATCGCGCCCGGGCGCGGACGTGTGCGGCGGAAAGAAGCGGTGGAACAGCACGGTCGGGTCGACGGCGGGTCCGCCGGCGACGGTCTGCGCCAGATGGGTCAGGCCGATCAACACGAGCAGGACGAATGGCACCGCCGCGAGGAGGGCGTCGAAGGTGAGCGCGCTCGCGAGAAACGGTATGTTGTGTTCGTCGGCGACCTGCAGGGTGCGGCGGAGGAAGCCGGCGGCGGTGCGGTGCCACTCGCCGGGCCGGAGCCGCCTCAGGCGAGCGGCTCCTCGTAGTCGCCGACGGCGCGCCGGCGGGCGCGCGCCTCGGCCAGCCGGCGCTCGAGCTCGTCGCGCGCGGTGGCGCCGGAAGTCCGCGGCCGGAGGGCGGGCGGCTCGCCGGCGTCCTCGAAGTCGTCGTCGTCGTCGGCCAACTCCTCGCGGGCTTCCGCGCCGCTCCCAAACTGGTTGGCGATCTCGTCCAGCTTTTCCTCGGTCATCGCGCGCAGCTTCCACAGCTTGCGCTGGAGCACACGGCGCGTCTCCTCGCCGCTGCGCGGCGCGTAGAGCAGCGCCAGACCGGCGCCCAGCACGGCGCCCCAGAACAGCCACTTGGCGGACGCATCGCCCGGGCGCTCGACAAAGACGACTTCCCGACCCTTCCCTCGGCGGACCATGGCTTCCTCCTATTCCCCGGCGTCGGCATCGTCCTGGGCCGCGACCAGCGCCGGCTTGAGCGCCGCGTGGTGCAGCATCGGGGCGCGGACGAAACGGTTGATGTCCTTCTCGGTCCCGTTCACGTTGAGCTGCTCGAACAGGAAGGCGAAGGTGCGCTCGAGGTCGGCCGCGATGGCGCCGCGGACGTCCTCGGTAAGCGACCAGATCTCGCGCTTGAACGGCCCGATCGCCTTCTTGCGCGCCTTGTAGTAGAACTGCTCGGCCGTGTCTCCGCTCTTCCGCTCGCCCGCGGCATTCTCGTCCACCCAGCGCCGCAGCCGGTCGCGCAGCTCGGCCGGCAACTTGGGGTGGTCGAAGACGATGTTCTGGAAGTTCGTGGCGAGGTGGATCTCGGCGGTCTCAATGCGCGGGAAGTTGCCGAAGGCGTTCGACGGGAGCGTGCTGGCCCCGTGCTGGACCGCGCCGGCGAGCCCGTACTCCTCGCGCGCCGTCTTGGACAGCGCGGCCAGGGCCTGCAGGTCGAGCTTCACGTCGGCGATCGATCCGTCCGGCAGCACCACGCCGCCATGGGAGGTACCGGTCTGGACGGAGATCTTGCTGATTCCCGCGAACCCGCCGCCGTACGCCGCGAGGCTCCGGTTGTAGCCCTGCATGAAGGCGTGCAGCTCCTCGACGGTGCTGTTCTTCATGCCCACCTCGCCGATCTCGGCGCCGACCGAGACGGTGACGCCGTCCGGCTCCTGCCCGCGGATGAATGCGGTGATCTCCGCGGCGCGCTCGTAGTTCAGGCGCTGCTGCTCCTCCAGCGAGTCGCGCGCGAGATCCACCAGCGTCGAGGTGTCCACGTCGATGTTGTAGAAGCCAGCCCCGACCTCCTCGGCGATCAGCTTCTTCACCTCGCCCACCTCGCCCTCCGGATCACTCTGGTACTTCTTGTGGCTCACCTGGCAGTGATCGCCCTGGATGAAGAGGGGCAGGACGTAGCCCTCGCGGAGCGCCGCCCCGATCAGGACCGACACGTATTCGGCCGGCCGCTGCTCGGTGTAGGCGATCTCGGAGCGCGCGATCTCGAGGATGATGGCCCCCGCCTTGCCGGCGCGAGCCGCACGAAAGATCGCGCGTGCCGTGTCGTACGCCATCATGCGCACGTTGATGGCCGGCACGGTGAAGCCGCTGACGTCACCGCGGCCCCGCGCCTCGTAGAGCCCCTGGATGGAGGCCGGCCGGGCTCCCGTAACCTGCCCCAGCTCCCACAGCAGCCAGCGCGCCGCCGCGCGCTCCTCTGCCGTCGCGAACACCGCCTGCCACACCAGCCGATCGGTCGCCGGGGAGCGGAGCCGGGCCGGATCGCGCACCGTCACGCCGCCCGGCACCAGCGCTACCGCGCCCCCGTAGAGCTCGACCGCCCGCTGAGTTGCGTCAGCCATGTATCGGCATCCCGTTGGATTCCGGAGGTTCACACCTTGAGGGAAAGGTAGGGCGGAAGCGAGGGACCGTCAAACGATCGAGCGGCGGTCTCGCGGTCCCTCGGCGGGAGGTCAGACCTCGTCCCGCGCCCCCACCGCGGGCCGCGGCGTCGCGTCGTACCCCGGCCGGCCCATGGCGGCGAACGTGAGCTTCTTCCCCAGCTCGACCCCCGGCTGATCGAACGGATCGATCCCGTACCAGACCCCCGCATACCCGGTGGCGATCTGGAAGAACATGACGGCCTCGCCGAAGGTGGCGGGGGCGAGATTCGGCAGGCGGAGCGTGCAGCTCATGCGACCCATCTGGGCGAGGGCGGTCGCCGTCGCCTCGTATTCGGCGCGGAGGAGGCCGCCCAGGCTGTGGCCTGACAGGTAGGAGAGATCGGCGGGCACTGCCGCCGCACCCGACATGCCGCTGAGCGGCGGGATGCGGGTGTCCTCGCCGAGCTCGTCGACGACGGCGAAGGTGATCACCTTGTCGAACGGTCCTTCCATGAACAGCTGCACCTGGCTGTGCTGATCGGTGGCGCCGATCGCGGCGACGGGGGTCGGACCGGTGTGGACCTCCCGCCCCTCGCGGTCCACCCGCTTGCCCAGGCTCTCCGCCCAGAGCTGCCGGTACCACTCGGCGAACTCACGCAACCGGTCGGTGTACGGCATCAGCACGTCGACGCGCGCGCCGAGCTCGGTGTCGGCGGCCCAGTGGAGCGCCGCGTACAGCGCCGCGGGATTGTGGAGCAGGTCGTCGGCCTCGGCGCGCGCCACGGCGCGGCCGGCACCCTCGAGCAGGGCCGCGATGTCGATGCCCACCAGCGCGGCCGGGAGCAGTCCGACCGGCGACAGCACACTGAACCGCCCGCCGACCTCGGACGGCACGCTCAGCGTGGCGATCCCCTCGTGCGCGGCGATCTCGCGCAGCGCGCCGCGGAGCGGGTCGGTGGTGAACACGAAGTGGCGGTAGGCAGCGGCGCCGAGGGCCTCCTCGAGCCAGGCCCGGACGACGAGATACTGCGCCATCGTCTCCGCGGTCCCGCCCGACTTGCTGATGACGTTCACGAGCACACGCCTCGGATCGATCCGCCGGAGCGCGGCGTTGACCGTCGTCGGATCCACGTTCTCGAGCACGGTGAGCCGCGGGAAGAACTCCCGCCCCTCGTCGTCCCATTCGTTCCACGCCGGGCGGCGCAGCGCACTCAGCAGCGCCTTGGCGCCGAGCGCCGAGCCGCCGATGCCGAGCACGAGCACGTGGTCGTGCGCCTGCCCGAGTCCCTCCGCGAAGGTGGTGATCTCGCGCACCGTCTCGTGCTGGTCGACCAGCTTGTAGAACCCGTATTCCCCCCCAGCGCGACGGCGGCGGACCTCGGCCTGGATCGCGCCGAAGCGTGCCGCGAGATCGGCCAGCCGGGCCCGCGGCAGACCGTGGGTGCCGTCCAGCCCGTCCTGCAGCATCCGTCCGTATGCCAGCCTAATCACGGGACCTCCACCGAGAGACCGTCATAGGCGGGGAGGATCCCATCGGGAAGCTGCCCCGCGAGCTCCGCGTGCCCGGTCTCGTGCGTGAGATGGGTGAGGTAGGTGCGGCGGGCCCCCAGCGCCTGCGCCGTCTGTACCGCCTCGGCGATGCTCAAGTGCGTCGGGTGCGTCCGCCACCAGAGCGCGTTGAGGACCAGCACGTCGAGCCCCTGCAGCCGGCCGCGTTCCGCCTCCGGGATCGACTTCACGTCCGTGATGTAGGCCAGCGACCCGACCCGGTAGCCGAACACGCGGAGATGACCATGGCGGAAGGCGAGGGGCAGGAGCTCGATGCCCGCCACCGCCACCGGCCGACCCGGCTCGAGCGCGTGCAGCTCCAGGCTCGGCTTCGACGTGCCCTCGTAGGGGCGGACGTCGTCGAAGATGTAGCTGAACGAAGCGCGGATCCGCTCGAGGGTCTCGGCAGGACCGTAGATCGGCAGCGCACGGCGGTTGTGCATCGAGAACATCCGGAGATCGTCGATGCCGTTGATGTGATCGGCGTGCTCGTGGGTGTACACCACCGCGTCCACCCGCGCGATCCCGCCGGCGATGAGCTGCAGCCGAAGCTCCGGCGGGGTGTCGATCAGGATCGTGGACCCGCGCCCCTCGAGCAGGGCGCCTGAGCGGGTCCGCTTGTCCCGGGGGTCGGTGGACCGGCACACCGCGCATCCACAGCCAATCTGGGGCACGCCGAACGACGTGCCCGTCCCGAGGAAGGTGAGCCGCATCCTCTAAACTGCTTCGATCTTGAGGAGGTTGGTAGTGCCCGGCATGTCGAACGGAACACCCGCCGTGACCA
Organism: Gemmatimonadales bacterium; assembly: GCA_036769285.1. Taxonomy (GTDB): domain Bacteria; phylum Gemmatimonadota; class Gemmatimonadetes; order Gemmatimonadales; family GWC2-71-9; genus CAVVWJ01. The sequence continues at coordinate 19,703 of DAIPLK010000024.1, forward strand.
CGAGCCGCTCGCCCGGCTGGGCCAGCCCGCGCTCGAGGATCTGCTGCCGGGCACCGGAAAGCATCACGTCGTAGTCGGTGGAGTGCTCGGTGAGCGCGGGCGTCACGCCCCACACCAGCGAGAGCTGGCGGAAGGTGTCCGGCTCGGGCGTGCACGCGAAGATCGGCACGAGCGGCCGGCAGGTGGACACCTTCCGCGCGGTGAAGCCGCTGCTGGTGAAGCACACGATGAGGGGCGCCGAGAGCATCTCGGCGGCGGCGCAGACCGCCACCGCGATCGCGTCCTCGGTGCGCACCGGACCGCTCTGCGCCATCCGGTGCTGCGGCAGACCCACGCCCTCCGCCGCGCGGCGTCCGAGCGCCGCGTCAATGGTCACGCCCCGCCCCTGGCGCTGGAGCTCCATCTCGCGCGCGATGCGGTCCATCGCGCGGACGGCCTCGAGGGGGAACTCGCCGACCGCGGTCTCCGCCGAGAGCATCACGGCGTCGGTCCCGTCGAGGATGGCGTTGGCGACGTCGGAGGCCTCGGCCCGGGTGGGCCGCGGCGCGTGGATCATCGACTCCAGCATCTGGGTGGCCGTGATCACCGGCTTGCCGTGGAGACCCGCCTCGCGGATGATCTGCTTCTGCATGAGCGGCACTTCCTCGAACGGCAGCTCGACGCCAAGGTCGCCCCGCGCGACCATGATGGCGTCGGACGCGTCGAGAATGCCGCACAGGTTCCGCAGCGCCGTGTCCTTCTCGATCTTGGCCACGAGCTTGGTGGACCGGGGCACGAGGCTGCGGAGCTGCTCGATGTCCTCCGGCCGGCGGACGAACGACAGCGCGACGTAGTCCACCCCGACCGCCACGGCCTGGGCCACGTCCTCGAGGTCCTTCTCCGTGAGCGCCGGCGCACTGACCTCGATGCCCGGCAGATTCATTCCCTTGTGCGACTTGAGCTCGCCGCCGTAATGGACCACCGCGTCCACCCGCCGGTCGCGGATGCCGGTGACCTCGAGCGCGAGCAGGCCGTCGTCGAGCAGGATGCGCGCGCCGACCCGGACGTCCGCGGCCAGGCCGTCGTAGGTCGTGGGGATCTCACCGGCGACCGCCTCGTCCTCCGGAGCGAAGGTCGCGGTCTGACCCGACGCGAGCCGCACGGGCTCGGCCAGCGTGCCGATCCGGATCCGCGGGCCCTGCAGGTCGAGCAGCACGGCCACGCCGTCGCGCCGGCCGCGGGTGACTTCGCGCAGCCGTTCGATCGACCGGGTGCGGATCTCGGGGGTTCCGTGCGAGGCGTTGATGCGCACCACGTTGACGCCGGCGTCGATCAGCGCCGCCATCCTGGCGGCATCTTCCCAGGCGGGGCCGAGCGTGGCGACGATCTTGGTGCGGCGAACCGGGGTGCGAGGCATGGGAGGGAGTCTAATGCGGACCGGTCACTGCTGCATCACCACGTCGCCGCCAACCACGGTCAGCCGGGCCCGGCCGGCCCGGATGGCGTCGCCCGCACCCCGCTGCACCTGGCCACCTCCGCCGCTCTCCCGACGGCTTGGATTCGCCCGTCCCGCCACCAGAGCGGGTCGCCCGATATGCCTGGCTCCAGTGCAAGAATGCGCCGCGCGCGGAGGAAGCCCGCGTACGAGGGTTGAGGGACCGCCGTGTGGCCGGATGCCCGCAGGTGATCGGTTTCCACATGTTGATAACTCGGCAACGTGAATATCTGGATTCGGGGAAATGAGCGAGAACTTGGCTCAAAGAAAACGAAGAATCTACTTTAGCTTGAATGATCTAATCACCTATTGTGAAATGATTTACGCTATCTGATGTGAAATTCATTCTAGCATGGCGACAGTGTCGTTCGTGGCCAACTATTTATTCAGATGAAGCGATTATAAACATCATCTACATGACCAATATTGCCCTGCGGTGCACTAGGTTGGAACGGAGCCAGAAGCGTTAGCGCGAGAATGTCACGCGCCCCGCCCCGCCCCGATATGCGGGGCCAGCGAACCGGGTCGGGGACGCCTTGAGCGCCTTGGCGAACGCGTCCTTGCCGTCCACCTTCAGCGCCCCTGCCATCGCGCGCGAATAGGTCGGAGACATGACGAGCTGGCCCGTGGCCTGGCCCCCGCGGTCCGATGCCATGGTCCAGGTCGACTCGATCGGCTCCCGCACGGCCAGGCTGTCCCCGACCAGCCGCCCATCCCAGGTCACCGTCGTCTTCCCTACCTTCACCTGGAACCGTTCGTCGGCCAGAGGGACGCCATTCTCGTCTTCCTGCGGCACTTTCGCCACCGAGAGACTGGCCTCCCGCATCACCACACCGGCGAGCCGCCCCGAACGGATGAGCCGTTCGCTATTGGTGAGGAGGTCGAGCGCGACCTCACGGGGCGCCCCACCCCGGTCGGCCGCGGTGACGGTCCAGACGGCGAAGAGCTGCGGCCGCCGGCCACTCCGGTCGCCGAGCGTGAACTCACTGGTGCGAATGGTGTCGACGGCGTGAAAGCAAAGGCGCGAGGGGCTCCACGCGGCGAACTCGGGCTGCCCCTCGACAACCCCGCGCAGGGAGACATGGAGGTCGGCGACCTCGGAGGCCGGGAGGGGCCGGTAGCCCTTCGGGAGATCCTGCAGGGCGTGCGAGGCAGGATCCAGCAGGAGCTGGACGCAGAATCCGGTCCTGAGCCCGTCCAGCCGCCAACTGTCTGGGTCGGGCTTCTCGTCCTGGGCCGCGAGCGGCACCGCGGAGGCGGCCACCAACGCGGCCGCCGCGAGGCCGAGGAACCGAGATCGATGCATCGGCGGCTCCGCGAGGGAGGAGAGATGACCCGGGTCAGCCGCCGCGCGATTGCCGGACGGCGGCCCCGAGCTCGGCGTAGTGGTTCGGATCCAGCGCGTTGAAGCGGATGTTCCGGTATTGCACCTTCCCGTCCGGCCCCACGACATACACGGTCCGGCGCATGTAGCCGGAGCGATCGTTGCTCGCGTAACGGCGGGCCACTTCCTGTCGCGGATCGCTCAGCAGGCGGTACGGGAGGTCGAGGCTGGCCGCGAACCGGGCGTGCGTCTCGAGCGAGTCGGTGCTGATCCCGACCACCACCACGCCGGGACCGAACAGGCTGTCGTACTGCTCGGCGAAGGTGCGCATCTCGGCGGTGCATCCGCTGGTGAAGTCGCGCGGGTAGAATGCGAGCACGACGGTCTTGCCGCGGTCGAGCGCGAGGTCGTAGGGCTGGTCCGCCGGCCCGATGCCATCCTTGTTGGCCCAGGGGAGACGGAACGTCGGCGCGCGGCGCCCGACGTCAGGCCCCGAGAGCATGACCGCGGTGGGCCGGCCCGCTGTGGAGTCCCGGGCCTGGGCCTGGGCCCTCGGGACAGCAATGACAGAGAGGGCGATGGCGGCAACGGCGATTGCACGGTGCGGCATGGCGAGAATCTTCCTGTGCGGGTGGTTGGTCACTGGGCGGTGACGGCCCGGAGCGCCCCGGCGAGGTCCTGCGTCGCGCCGGTGCCGGTGTAGGCCACCTTCCCTGCCCGATCGATGATCACGACGAACGAGGTGGTCGGCGCCGCGTAGGCGCGGGCGCTGACGCCCGCGTCGTCGTAGAGCGTGCGGAACGGCGGCTGGTGCGAGACGAGGTACTTCCGCACCCGTTCCGGGGTCTGGTTGACCGTGACGTTCACGCCGAAGAACTCGACCCGGTCGCCGAACTCCCGGTGCGCCGCCCGAACCCGCGGGAGCAGCGCCTCGCAGACCTCGCACCAGGTGGCCCAGAACTCCAGCAGCACGGGCTTCCGCCCGATGTACTGCCCCAGGTCCACAGGCTGGCCGTCGAGGTCTTTGACGACCACCACGGGAGCGCGCGAGCCGACCGCGATGCCAGCCTCCTGCGCCGGCGCGCGCGTCGCAGAAGCCGAGAGCACCGCGATCGCGCCCAGCACGCTGCGCCACCGCCTCATAGCACGCCGCCCATCTTCACGAGGTAGTACTCGGCCATCGCGATCAGCATCACGCCGCCAGCCCGTTTCACCCACAGGGTCCACCGGCCGGCGCGCGGCAGTGAGGCGATCACCCCGCTGAACAGACCCACGGCGACGAGGAGCGCGGTCAGGCCCAGCGAGAAGACCAGCAGGTAGAGCAGTCCGAGCGCCGCGCTGCGCGTGGCGGCGACGAAGGTGAGCACGGCGGCGAAGGCCGGCGCACCGCACGGTGCCGCCACGAGCCCGGAGGCCGCGCCCATCGCGAGCACGCCGCCCACCGAGTCGCCGGTGAGCCGGGCGGCCCACTCCACCAGCCGCCTCGGTGCGCTGACCGGCACCACCTCCAGCATGGCCAGGCCGAAGAGGAGAAGCAGATTGGCCATCGCGAAGTACGCCCACGGGCTCGAGCTCACCGTGCCGAACAGCGTCCCCGTGAGGCCGGCCAGGAGGCCGAGCAGCGAGTACACCAGCGCCAAGCCGGCCACGTACGCGAACGTCAGCACCGCCGTTCGCCCGCGCGACCGGCTCGCCGCACCTGCGCCACCGAGAATGCCGGCCGTGATCGGAATCATGGGGTAGACGCACGGGGTCAGACTGGTCGCCAGCCCCGCCGCGAAGAGCAGAGGGACCGCGAGGAGCGGCTCGTCACGGAGCGTCGTCTCGAGGCCGGTGAGCAGGAGCAGCGGGGGCACCCGGTGGAGTATAACATTCTGCAATGCCGACTGCCCTGCGACGCCAGTACGCCCGCCTCGAGAGCCAGCGGACCACGCTCCTCGACCGGCTGAGTACCTATACCGACGCTCAGCACGCCTTCCAGCCCCATCCGGAGAGCTGGTCGCTCGCGGGAGTGGTCCAGCACCTCGTCCTGGTGGAGGAGGCCATGGT
>DAIPLK010000025.1:0-9482 GCA_036769285.1 Gemmatimonadales bacterium
GAGGTCGATGGGCACGATGCCGTGCTCGCGTACGGCGCCGAGGTGCTCGGGCCGGTCCCGCCGCGCGAGGAGCGCGCCGTGGATCGCGGGGTGCAGGGTCTTGAGCCGCCCATCGAGGAGCTCGGGGAAGCCGGTGACTTCGTCCACCGAGGTCACCGCGAGGCCCGCGGTGCGGAGCGTCGCCGCGGTCCCGCCGGTCGAGATGATCTCCCACCCGAGCTGAGCCAACCCCTGGGCGAAGGCGACGATCCCGCGCTTGTCGCTGACCGAGATCAGCGCGCGCGGCATGACGGACGAGTCACGAAGCTGACTCCACGGTTTCGGGAAGCGGTACGGGTCGTCCCGCGGCCGCGGCGGCGAGCACGACGGCGGGGAGCAGCCGGTGCTCCACCTGGAGCACGCGCGCGGCCAGCCGGTCCGGCGTGTCGTCCGGCAGGACCGGCACGCGGCCCTGCGCCAGGATGGCGCCGCGGTCGTAGACCTCGTCCACGAGGTGGACGGTGGCCCCGCTCTCGCGCGCGCCACTCGCCAGCACGGCGTCGTGCACGCGATGGCCGTACATGCCGCGGCCCCCGAATGCCGGAAGCAGCCCGGGGTGGACGTTCACGATGCGGTCGCGGTAGCGGGCGATGACGGCGGGGGGAACCAGCTTGAGGTAGCCGGCCAGCACCAGCAGGTCGACCCGGTGATGCTCCAGGCGGTCCAGCCAGTCGGCGGCGTCGGTGGGGTCGGGCAGCACCTCCGTGGGGACGCCGTGGGCGCGGGCACGCTCGAGGGCCCCCGCATCCGGCCGGTTGCTCAGCACCAGCACCACCCGTGCCGGGGCGTCTTCTCCCAGGGACTGCAGGAGCGCCTCGAGGTTGCTGCCGCGCCCCGAGACGGCCACGGCCACACGCATCGTCATGGCCGGGGAAAGTAACGCGGGGCCGGCCGGGAGTCACCCTGAGCGCAGCGAAGGGGCCATTACCCGGCATGGCTCCCTTCACTTCGTTCAGGATGACTCCCACGCTGCCAGGATCATGCGCACCGCGGCTGCGACGTCCGAGGCGGTGGTCCAGCGGCGGGCGTCCGCGCGGCCGGATTCCTCCGGTCCGGCCCCCGTGAGCACGAGGGTGCCATGCCCCCCGAATCGCGTCGCCGCCTCGATGTCGCGCAGGCGGTCACCGACCCACCAGCTCCGCCCGAGGTCGAGTGCGAGGTCGCGGGCGGCGAGCTGGTAGAGCAGGGGACCGGGCTTGCGGCAGTCGCAGGGCCCAGAGACCTCCGGCAGGTGCGGGCAGTGGTAGTGGGCGTCGATGCGGGCGCCCTCGCGCGCGAGCAGCTCGTCGAGCCGGAGGGCCGTGGCCTGATAGTCGGCCTCGGTGAAGAGCCCGCGCGCGATGCCCGACTGATTGGTGACCACCACGGCGGGGAGCCCGGCCGCGTTGAGCCGGCGCACCGCATCGGCCACGCCGGGTAGCAGGCGCACGCCGGCCGGGTCGCCGAGGTAGTGCCGCTCCTCGATGAGTGTGCCGTCGCGGTCGAAGAAGACCGCCGGCCGGCTGCTCACGCCTGAATCGCCTCGGCCAGCGCGCGGCCGACGTCGGGACCGGCCTCCTCAGGCAGGGTCCGCGGGTCGAGCAGCACGCGCCCGGCAGCCACCCGTGCCACGACGGCCGGCTCGCCGAGCCGGAGCCGGAGCGCGAGGCCGTCGGCGCCGAGGGGACCGGCGTCGAGTGCCACCAGGGTGGTCGGGAGGACGGCGCCCGGAAACGACCCGCCACCGACCGCCGACTCGCCCGGCCGGAGCTCCGCGCGCAACTCGGCGGGGCAGTGTGCCGCCAGTCGTCCGGCGCGGGCTGCAAGCTCGGCGGGCTCGAGCGTGAGCATGCGGAGCACCGGGATCTCCCGCACCGCGGCGTGCGCATCCTGGTACAGGTCGAGCGTGGCGCCGAGGGCGGCGAGCGTCAGCTTGTCCGCGCGCAGCGCCCGCGCGAGCGGGTTCTCGCGACACCGCGCCACCAGGTCGCCCCGTCCGACGAGGCAGCCTGCCTGTGGCCCGCCCAGAAGCTTGTCGCCGGAGAACAGCACGAGTCCGGCGCCCACCGCCAACGCATCGGCCACCCGCGGCTCCGACGACAGTCCCCACGGCGAGAGATCGGCCAGCAGCCCGCTGCCGACGTCGAACAGGTAGGGCAGCCCGGCGTGCTGGGCGAGCAACGCCAGGGCGGCGGGGTCGGCCGACGCCACGAACCCGCGCTGCTCGAAGTTGGAGCGGTGCACCGTGAGGATCGCGGCCACGCCGCCGCCGAGTGCCCGCCGGTAGTCGTCGAGATGGGTGCGGTTGGTGGTGCCGACCTCGCGGAGCCGCGCCCCGCTCCGGGACATGATGTCGGGAATGCGGAAGGAGCCGCCGATCTCGATCAGCTCGCCTCGCGAGATGAGCACGTCGCGATCCGCCGCCAGCGCGTTCAGCGCGAGGACCAGCGCGCCCGCGGCGTTGTTGACGACCAGCGCGTCCTCCGCCCCGGTCACGCGCCGCAGCAGCTCGCGGCAGTGGTCGGTGCGGCTGCCACGGGTGCCGGTATCGAGGTCGAACTCGAGGTTGGCGTAGCCGCCGGCGATGGCCGTCATGGCGCGGACGGCGGCCTCGGCGAGTGGCGCGCGCCCGAGGTTCGTGTGCAGCACGACGCCGGTGGCGTTGAGCACGGGCCGGAGCGCGGGGCGCCGCCGCTCGGCGAGCCGCTCCCGGACCTCGGCGGCCCAGTCCTCGGGGGCGCCGGCCCGCCGGGTGCGCGCGCCCGCGAGCGCCTCCCGGACGGCGGCCACCACGGCGGCCCGGGGCGCGGCACGCAGCAACTCCTCCACGCCGGGCTCCCGGAGCAGCCGGTCCACCGAGGGAAGCTCGCGCCGGCGGTCGCTCATGGAGTCTTCTTGGGGAGCCGCCGCTTCAGGGTATCGGGGGTCAGCTTGAGGGAGTCCGGACCGTGCCGGAGGGCGTCGCCGGTGGGCGCCTTTGGAACGGACAGGGCGCCCCGGGCGTCGCCGACCACGCCGCTCACGTTACGGACGCCGCGGAGCTCGACCTCGTACTTGCCCTCCGGCTTCCACGGCTGTTGCACCCGGAGGACCAGCCGGTCGCTGAGCGGCGGACGGCTGGTGAGCGGCTTGAGCTCGGCGGCCGTGCGACCGCGCGGGACCGCGGGCCTGCGTTCCTGGAGCTCCACGATTCCCGGCCGTCCGGCCCGGGCCGTATCCGCACCCGCTGTGTCCCGTGCCACCTCGGCGGGCCGCTGGACGCTGTCGTCCACCGGTTTGGGCAGCAGGGAGATGACGCGCACCGGCGTCGAGTCGGGCAAGAGTCGGACGGTCGCCGCGTCCGGTGTCAGGCGCTGCCCGGGGTCGAGGCTCTGGCTGAGCTCGATCGTCGCCGAAGTGCTGTCGGCGACGGTGATGGTACGGATGCGCGCCGGCGCCGTGTCGTGGACGAATGCCCACAGCTCGCCCGCCGAGGTCTTGCCCGCGGCCAGCCGCACGCTGTCGAACGCCTCGCGGCCGTCCGCGCGGAGGTTGCGATTCTGGTCGAGGACGCCGCGGACGACGTACTCGCCCGCCGGCACCGGCCCGAGCGAGATGCGGCCGCTCGAGTCGGCGAGGCCGAGGTACGCCAGGCTGTCGGGCAGGAGGATCGCCTCGACCAGCGCGCGAGGGGCGGGGCGGCCGGTACTCCAGTCCACCACGGTCCCCTCGATGGTGGTGGCGGGGAGCGGTGCGCCGGTGGTGAACGTGAGCACGGTGTCCTTGGTGCTGCGGTTCCGCCTGAGGTCGGTCACTCCCGGCAGGAGCTCGACCCGGTAGACCCGATCGGGCCGCCAGCCCTCGGCGGGCCGCACCGTGATCCGGTCGCGCCGCCAGTGCACCTCCGGCACGCGCGTGGACGGCGAGACGATGACGAGCTTCTCGAGGTCGCCCGTGCCGGTTCCCTGACTGGGGGTGCCGCCCTCGGAGATCACCTCGTCGAACTTGAACTCCACCTCGCCCTTGAAACCCGGGATCCGCCCGAACGAATCCGGCCGGGTCGCGACGAGCTGGGGTGGCGCCGTGTCGGGCGGCCCGCCGGGCGGGGGCTCGATGCGCGCGCACGCGAGGGCCGCAACCGCAAGCGGCACGACGAGGTTGATGATGGAGTGAGTCACCCTGAACGTAGCGAACGGGCTCAGGGTGACTCCGGGGCCCGCCGCTCCCATCGCTCTCACCCGCACCCCAGCAGCTCGCGCTTCCGCACCAGCACGTCGCGCTGCTCGGTCCAGGCGGCGAGCTTCTCCCGCTCGCGGGTGACGACCTCCGCGGGCGCCCGGGAGACGAACTGCTCGTTGCCGAGCTTCTTGGCCTGCGAGGCGAGCAGCCCCGCGAGCCGGTCGGCCTCCGCCCCGAGTCGGGCGCATTCGCGGCCGACATCGATCGCATCGCCGAGCGGCACGAACACGGCCGTGCCATCCGGCAGCACGGCGTGGCCGCCGACCCGTTCGGTGCCTTCGGCCAGCACGAGGTCGGCGAGCTTGGCGAGACGGACGATGGTGCCGCGTTCGCGCTCGAGTGCGCGCGACGGCGGGCCGCCGTTCTGGCTCACGAACGCGCGGACGGTCTGGCCCGGCTGCACGCCATACTCGGCGCGGATGCCGCGGATCGCGCCCACCACCTGCTGCACCAGTTCGAAGTCGGCCAGCGCCTGGGGGTCGGTGGCCCGGGCATCGGGACGCGGCCATGGCGCCACCGAAATGGAGGCGTCCGCGGGCCGACCCGGAAACCGGCGCCAGAGTGCCTCGGTGATGAACGGCATGACCGGGTGGAGCAGGCGGAGCGCCACGTCGAAGGTCTGCGTCGCCACCGCGCGGGCCACGTCGCCCCCGGGCACGTCGCCATAGAGCCGCGGCTTGATCTGCTCGATGTACCAGTCCGCGAGGTCGCTCCAGAGGAAGCGATAGACCGCGCCGGCCGCCTCGTTGAGGCGAAACTTCTCGTACGCCTCGGTGGCCTCCCGCACGGTGGCGTCGCAGCGCGCGAGGATCCAGCGATCCGCCAGCGTGAGCTCCTCGCGGTGCACGGCGCTCGGGGTGCCCGCCAGCGGGCGCGTCGGGCCGGCCAGATTCGAAAGGATGAAGCGCCCGGCATTCCACAGCTTGTTGGCGAAGTTCCGGCCCGCCGCGAACGATCCCTCGAGGTCGTTCGGGTCGAGGATGACGTCGGTCCCGACCGACATTCCGGAAACGAGCGAATATCGCAGGGCGTCGGCGCCGTAGCGCTCGACCACCTCGAGCGGGTCGATCCCGTTGCCCAGCGACTTCGACATCTTGCGGTGCTGGGTGTCGCGGACGGTGCCGTGGAGGTAGATGTGGGTGTACGGCACGTCGCCCATGAAGTGGAGCCCGGACATGATCATCCGCGCCACCCAGAAGAACAGGATCTCGGGGGCGGAGACCAGCGTGTGGCCGGGGTAGAACGTGGCCAGGTCGGGCGTGCGGTCGGGCCAGCCCAAGCTGGAAAACGGCACCAGCCACGACGAGAACCAGGTGTCGAGGACGTCCTCGTCCTGCCGGGCGGGGCCGCCGCAGGCCGGGCAGGCGTCGAGATCGGTGCGGCTCACCGTGGTGCGGCCGCAGCCGTCGGCCTCGCAGTACCAGACCGGGATGCGGTGGCCCCACCAGAGCTGGCGGGAGATGCACCAGTCGCGGATCCCTTCGAGCCACTGGGTGTAATCGTCGCCCCGGCGCTCGGGGATGAAGTGCAGGGTTCCGTTGGTGTAGGCCTCGAGCGCGGGCCGGGCGAGCGGCGCCATCCGCACGAACCACTGGTCGGAGAGCCGCGGCTCGACCACCGTGCCACAGCGGTAGCAATGGCCGACGGCGTGACGGTGCGGCTCCACCTTCTCGAGCAGCCCGGCGGCCTCGAACTCCGCGACGACCCGCGCGCGGGCGTCGAACCGGTCCAGTCCCTGGAAGCGTTCGGGCGCCGCCAGGCTGATCCGCGCCTCGGGCGTCATCACGTCGATCGCCGGCAGGTCGTGGCGCCGGCCGATCTCGAAGTCCGCCGGATCGTGCGCCGGCGTGACCTTCACCGCGCCCGAGCCGAACGCCGGGTCCACCGCCTCGTCCCCCACGATCGGAATCGGGCGGTCCACCACCGGCAGCCGCAGCTCCCGGCCGACCAGGTGCCGGTATCGCTCGTCCGCGGGGTGCACCGCGACCGCGGTGTCGCCCAGCATCGTCTCGGGACGGGTGGTGGCGACCGTGACGTGGCCGCTGCCATCGGCCAGCGGGTAGCGGAGGTGCCAGATGTTCCCGTCGGTCTCCACCTTCTCCGCCTCCTCGTTCGAGAGGGCGGTGAGGCAGCGGGGGCACCAGTTGATGATGTAGTGGCCCCGATAGACGAGCCCCGCCTCGTACAGGGTGACGAACGCCTCGCGGACCGCGCGCGAGAGTCTCTCGTCGAGCGTGAAGTAGGTGCGCGACCAGTCGGCCGAGCTGCCGATGGCCTTGAGCTGCTCGAGGATGGCGGCGCCGGTTTCGTGGACGTAGCTCCAAACGCGCTCGACGAACGCCTCGCGGCCGACGTCGAAGCGGGTGAGCCCCTCCTTGGCCAGGAGTCGCTCCACCACGTTCTGTGTGGCGATGCCGGCGTGGTCGGTGCCCGGGAGCCAGAGCGCCCGGCGGCCGCGCATCCGCTCGAACCGCACCAGGACGTCCTGCACCGTGTTGTTGAGCCCGTGGCCCATGTGCAGCGCTGCCGTCACGTTGGGCGGCGGCATCATGATCACGTACGGGGTGGCCGCCGGTCCGCCGGGACCGGCGTCCGGGGAGAACAGCCCGCGCTCCTGCCACCAGGCGTAGAGGGCGGACTCGATGGCGGACGGATTGTACTGGGGAGCGAGCGGCTCGGTCATGCGCTCTGGTCGGTGGTCCGAGCGTCCCCGGCCCGCATGAGGTCGTCTTCGCCGCGCACGAGGAGGCTGTTGATGACGCTCTCGATGCCGGGCGCGGCGAGCGCGGTCCGGCCGGCAACGGCGCGCGCGGCGCGGGTCGGCACCCAGCCACGCAGCTCGACGACTCCGCGAGCCACGGCCAGTACCTCGATCGGAAGGCCGGCGAGGCGGGTCTCCGCCTGGAGCGCGGCCTCGGCGGCGCGTGCCGAGGCCGAGGTCGTGAGCCGGGTCGGCGCGCCCTGGCGCAGCCGGCGGGCGATGCCGCGCACCCGCACCCGGTTCATTCCGCCGACCCACTCGCCCACGGCGAAGCCGGCCAGGATGCCGGCGCCGAAGCCGAGGCCGGTCCAGATGATCACTTGTGTCCTGCTCAACCGATCGTGAGAGCGCACGGCGTCGTCCTCTTACGTGAAGATTCCGAATGCCGTTAACTTAACATTTTCCGCGGGCAAACGCAGGAAAGGGTTTCCACGCCAAGGTCTTCGCATGAACGATGAACCGACGATCCCCCGCGGCCTCAGCCTGGGCCGTTGGATTCTCGTGGCGCTGCTGCTCTTGGCCGGGCTGGCGCTGTACTTCGTCTACGCCCCGATCAGCGAGCCCCCGGCCCGCCCGGCGGTGCACGAGGGCCCATGAGCGCCACCATCCGGGTCACGCTGCCGGATGGCAGCGTCCGCGAGGTGCCCGCGGGCACCACCGCCCGCCAAGTCGCCGAGGCGATCGGCGCCGGCCTGGCGCGCGCGGCGCTCGCCGCGCGGGTGAACGGCGTCGTGTGGGACCTCGACCGCCCGCTCGACGCCGACATCACCCTCTCGATCCTCACCGACCGCGACCCCGACGCGCTGGAGGTGTTGCGGCACTCCTCGGCGCACATCCTGGCGACGGCGGTGCGGGAGCTCTTCCCGGGCGCCGGCATCGGCTTCGGGCCGCCGATCGAGGACGGGTTCTACTACGACTTCCAGGTGGACCGGCCGTTCACGCCCGAGGATCTCGCGCGCATCGAGGCGAAGATGGCCGAGGTGGCGGCCCGGGACTATCCGTTCATGCGGGAAGTCGTGGACCGGGCGGAGGCCAATCGCCGATTCGCCGACGACCCGCTCAAGCTCGAGCGGATCGGCGAGCTGCGCGACGACGAGACGATCAGCGTCTACACCGACGGACCGTTCCAGGATCTCTGCCGCGGCCCGCACATCCCCCGCACCGGCCGGCTCAAGCACTTCAAGCTGCTCTCGGCCGCCGGCGCGTACTGGCGGGGCGACGAGCGCCGGCAGATGCTGCAGCGGATTTACGGCACGGCCTGGTTCAAGAAGGAGGAGCTCGACGCCTATCTGCACCGGCTGGAGGAGGCGCGGAAGCGCGACCATCGGCGCGTCGGCAAGGAGCTCGACCTCTTCATGTTCCATCCGTCGGCGCCGGGCGCGGCCTTCTGGACCGAGCGCGGGACGACGCTGTACAACCTGCTGACCGATTACGTGCGCGAGCGGCAGGCGGGCGCGTTCAGGGAGATCAAGACGCCGCTCATCTTCAACAAGATGCTGTGGGAGCTGTCGGGACACTGGGGCAAGTACCGCGAGAACATGTTCATGGTGCTCAACAAGGAGACGGGCGACGCCGACGCCTCGCTCAAGCCGATGAACTGCCCGTCGCACTACCTGCTCTATTCCGCCAAGAAGCATTCGTACCGCGAGCTCCCGCTCCGCTACGTCACCTTCGACGTGCTGCACCGGAACGAGGTGACCGGCGCGCTCTCGGGGCTCACCCGCGTGCGGCAATTCGCCCAGGACGACTGCCACGTGTTTCTGACGGAGGGCCAGATCGTGGACGAGGTGAAGTTCCTGATGGACTTCATCCTCGCCTACTACCGCACGTTCGGGCTGGAGGCCAGCCTCAGGTTCGCCACCCGGCCGGAGACGCGGATCGGCAGCGACGAGATGTGGGATCGCGCGGAGGCCGCGCTGCGCGGCGCCCTCGAGGCGACCGGCATGGCGTACGAGCTCAAGCCGGGCGACGGGGCGTTCTACGGCCCGAAGATCGATTTCGACGTCACCGACTCGATCGGCCGGAGCTGGCAGCTGGGCACCATTCAGCTCGACTACGCGGCGCCCGAACGATTCGACCTGATCTACGTGGGCGACGACAACACCGAGCATCGGCCGGTGGTCATCCACCGGGCCGTGAGCGGCTCGTTCGAGCGGTTCATCGCGATCCTCATCGAGCATTTCGCCGGCGCGTTCCCGGTCTGGCTCTCGCCCGAGCAGGTGCGCGTGATCCCCATCTCGGACGCGCAGATCGAGGCCGCGCGCCGACTGGCGGACCGGCTCCGGGCCGCCGGCATCCGCGCCCACCTGGACGACCGGAGCGAGACGCTCAACTACCGCATCCGCGAGGGCGAGGTCGGCAAGGTGCCCTACATGGCCATCGTCGGCCAGCGCGAGGCGGAGAGCGACAGTCTGGCCCTGCGGGTGCGCGGGGCGGGGAAGAAGCAGGAGGTGATGACGGTGGAGGCCTTCCTCGGGCGGATCGG
>DAIPLK010000025.1:9582-24344 GCA_036769285.1 Gemmatimonadales bacterium
GGGCGGGGAAGAAGCAGGAGGTGATGACGGTGGAGGCCTTCCTCGGGCGGATCGGCGAGGAGGTGCGGACCAGGGCGCTGGCCCCCTGAGCCGTGGAGTCGCCCTGAGCGGAGCGAATGGGCTCAGGGTGACTCGCACCAGATGCCGCGGACAGCGTGACAACCCTCGCCAACCGCTCTATTATGCCGCCGGAACCACCCGAGGCAGGAGGTCATGTGAGCGATGCAACCACGCCGGTCATCCTGTCCGCTGTGCGGACGCCGATCGGCAAGTACCTGGGCGGCCTCGCCAGCTTCACCGCCCCCCAGCTCGGCGCCATGGTCATCCGCGAGGCAGTGACCCGCGCGGGAATCGATCCCGGCGCAGTCGAGGAAGTCGTGATGGGCCAGGTGGTGCAGGGCGGGTCCGGCCAGGCGCCGGCGCGCCAGGCGCTGATCCACGCCGGCCTCCCGCCCGCCATTCCGGCGCTCACCATCAACAAGGTCTGCGGCTCGGGGCTCAAGGCCGTCATGCTCGCCGCCCAGGCGATCAAGGCCGGCGACGCGGAGTGCATCGTCGCCGGCGGCCAGGAGTCCATGTCCACCGCGCCCCACTACGTCTACGGCATGCGCAGCGGGATCAAGGCCGGCAACCAGACGATGGTTGACGGCGTGATCCACGACGGGCTGTGGGATTCGTTCGGCTGCTGCCACATGGGGGAGTATGCCGAGTACACCGCCGAGAAGGCGGGGGTGAGCCGGCAGGACCAGGACGCGTTCGCGTACGACAGCCACCGGAAGGCCGTCGCGGCCATGGAGGCCGGGAAATTCAAGGCCGAGATCCTGCCGGTGCCGGTGCCCGGCAAGAGCGGGCCCACTACCGTTGCCGCCGACGAGGCGCCGCGCAAGGACACCAGCCCGGAGTCGCTCGTCAAGCTGAAGCCCGTGTTCCGGAAGGACCGCGGCACGGTGACGGCCGGCAATGCCCCGGGGCTCAACGACGGCGCGAGCGCGCTGGTGGTCACGTCGCTCGCCTTCGCGAAGGCGCACGGCCTCGCGCCCATGGCCCGCGTGACGGGATACGCCACCGGCGGCGGCGAGCCGCGGGAGATCTTCTTCGCGCCGGTGCTCGCCGTGCGCAATCTGCTGGCGAAGACGGGCGCCACCATCGGGAGCTACGACCTGATCGAGGCGAACGAGGCGTTCGCCGTGCAGGCGCTCGCCGACGGCCGTGAGCTCGGCTGGGACTGGGCCCGCGTCAACGTGAACGGCGGCGCCGTGGCCCTCGGCCACCCGATCGGCGCGAGCGGGGCGCGCGTGCTGACGACCCTGCTCTATGCGCTCCGCGATCGCGGCGGCACGTCCGGCATGGCGACGCTCTGCCTCGGCGGCGGGAACGCCGTGGCGCTCAGCGTGGAGCTGGTCTGATGGGCGCCGCGCGCGGAGTGACCGGCGGCGCCGCCACGGCCCCGCAGAGCGCGCTCGGCCGGCGGCTGATCGAGGTCGGCATCGGTGCCGCGCTCGTCGCCCTCGCGGCCCAGGTGGCGGTGCCGGTGCCGTTCAGCCCGGTGCCGATGACGCTCCAGCCGCTCGCCGTGCTGGCAGTGGGCGGCCTGCTGGGTGCCGCCGGCGGGGCCGCGGCCCTGGTCACCTATCTGGCGCTTGGCATGCTCGGCCTCCCGGTGTTTGCGGGCGGGTCGTCGGGGATCCTCCACCTGATGGGCCCCACCGGCGGCTACCTGCTCGCGTTCCCCGTGGCCGCCGGCGCCGTCGGTGTCCTGGTAGGGCGGTCGGCGGGCATTCTCCGCGTGTTGCTCGCCTGCGCGCTGGGCATGGTGTTCATTCACGCGGGCGGGGTGGCCCAGCTCGCCCTGCTCGGCGGCGATCCCTTGGCCGCCTTCCGGGTCGGGTTCGTGCCATTCCTGACCGGCGACCTCCTCAAGGTGGGCCTCGCGGCTGGAGCCATCCTCGGCCTTCGCCCAAAGGTTCGCGGGGCCCATTGACCGAACCAACGCCGGTCCGGCGCCCGCGGCCCCTTCTCCGGGCGGTCGGCGCCATCGTCTCGTTCTACCTGCTCGGCTTCCTGCTGGTCGCTCTGATGGTCGTCCCGTTCGCGCGGCGGCTCACCCAGGGTGCTTCCTCCGAACAGCTCGCCGCTCATCCGACGGCCCTCTTTGCGCTCGCACAGGGCGTCGGGCTGCTGCTGGCGTTCGCGGCGGCGACCTGGGTGGTCGGCGTGAAGGCGCTCCACTTGGATGGCACGGCCCTGCGGTGGCGCACCCGCCCGGGGTGGGCAAGAGGAGTCGGGGCCGGGTTGGTCCTCGGGGTGCTGCCCGCCGCGCTCGCGATGGCGCTGGGCGTGGTGGCGGCGGGCGCGGGGTGGAGCCACGACGGGGGCTCGCTGCCGCAATGGATGGTCCAGGCCGGGAAGACGGTACTGATCCTGGTACCGGCGGCCCTCGCCGAGGAGCTCATGTTCCGCGGACTCCCGCTGGTGGTGGCCGCGCTGGCGCTTGGCCGGAGCCGGGCGATCCTGCTGCTCTCCGTGCTCTTCGCCCTCGCCCACATCCGGAACCCCGACGTGACCGCGGCCGGCCTCGGCAACATCGCGCTGGCCGGCATCTTTCTCTCGCTCGCGTTCTACAGTCCCGGCGGGCTGTGGACCGCGTTCGGCGCCCATCTGGGCTGGAACGCCACGTTGGCCGCGCTGGCCGCGCCGGTGAGCGGCCTGCCGTTCGACATCCCATACATCGACTACCGCACGGGCAGCCCCGCCTGGCTCACCGGAGGCGCGTTCGGCCCCGAGGGGGGGCTGCTCGCCACCTTCGCGCTCACCACGACGGTGGTGCTGCTCGCGCGGTGGATACGAAAGGAACCGACATGAACCGCGTCGCCGTGATCGGAGCGGGCACCATGGGCAACGGGATCGCCCACGTCTTCGCGCAGCACGGCTGGTCGGTGGCGCTCATCGACACCGTGCCGGCCGCCCTCGAGAAGGCCACGGCCACGATCCGGACCAACCTCGACCGGCAGGTGAAGAAGGGCACGCTGCCGACCGAAGCGCCGGCAGAGGTGCTGGGGCGGATCACCACCGCCACGGCGCTCGAGGCCGCCGCCGGCGCGTCGCTCGTGGTCGAGGCGGCGAGCGAGATCCCGGGCGTCAAGTTCGGGCTCTTCGAGCAGCTCGACCGCGTCGCCGGCCCCGAGGCGATCCTGGCCACCAATACCAGCTCGATCTCGATCACCGAGATCGCGGCGCGCACGGGGCGGCCGGGGCAGGTCATCGGCATGCACTTCATGAACCCGGTGCCGGTGATGCAGCTGGTCGAGGTGATCCGAGGGCACGCCACGACCGACGCGACCACGCGCACGGTGATGGAGACCGCGGCGGCGCTCGGCAAGACGCCGGTCGAGGTCAACGACTATCCGGGCTTCGTGTCCAACCGGGTCCTCATGCCGATGATCAACGAGGCGATCTTCTGCGTCATGGAGGGCGTGGCGACACCCGAGGCGATCGACACGGTGATGAAGCTCGGCATGGCGCACCCGATGGGCCCGCTCGCGCTGGCCGACTTCATCGGGCTCGACGTCTGCCTGGCGATCCTCGAGGTGCTCCACAAGGGCCTGGGCGACGACAAGTACCGCGCCGCGCCGCTGCTGCGGAAGATGGTGGCCGCGGGGTATCTCGGCCGGAAGAGCGGGCGGGGCTTCTACGAGTACGCAAAGTGACCGGCCTCACCGGCGAGTCACCCTGAACGAAGTGAAGGGGACCATGTCGGGGTATGCCCCCTTCGCTGCGCTCAGGGTGACTCAGTCGCGCGGGCTCACCACCTTGGAGACCCGATGGACATCCTCGCCTCGATGCACGCGCTCGGCCACGAGCAGGTGCTGCTCTCCCACGATCCGAGCTGCGGCTATTTCGGGATCATCGCGATTCACGACACCACGCTCGGCCCGGCGCTCGGCGGCACCCGGTTCTGGCAGTACGCCTCGACCGACGACGCGATCACCGATGCCCTGCGTCTCGCCCGGGGGATGACCTACAAGTCCGCCGTGATGGGGATCAATCTCGGCGGCGGCAAGTCGGTCATCGTGGGCGACAACAAGCGGGTGGACCGGGAAGCCCTGTTCCGGGCCCACGGCCGCTTCATCGAGACGCTCGGGGGCCGCTACATCACCGCCGAGGACATCGGCACCAGCCCGGCCGACATGGAGTACATCAAGCTGGAGACCGACCACGTGGCCGGGCTGCTCGGGCTCTCGGGCGACCCGTCGCCGGTCACGGCCTACGGGGTCTACGTCGGTATGAAGGCGGCGGCCCGGGAACGGTGGGGAAGCGAGGGCCTCAAGGGAAAGACCGTGGCCGTTCAGGGGTGCGGCAACGTGGCCACGCACTTGTGCCGGCATCTCCACGCCGACGGAGTGCGGCTGGTGGTGACCGACATCGATTCCGACAAGGTCCGCCGCGTGGTGAGCGAGACCGGAGCCGCCACGGTCGGGCCCGACGCCATCTACGACCAGGCCGCGGACGTCTACGCGCCCTGCGCGCTCGGCGCCACGATCAACGACGACACCCTGGCCCGGCTCAAGGTCGAGATCATCGCCGGTGCCGCCAACAATCAGCTCGCCGAGGATCGCCACGGCGACCTGCTCGAGCAGCGCGGCATCCTGTACGCGCCGGACTACGTGATCAACGGCGGCGGCGTGATCAACGTGTACGGGGAGCTGCACCGCTGGCCGCACGAGCGGTCCAAGAAGAAGGCCGGCGAGATCCACGACACGCTCCTCCGCATCTTCGACATCGCCAAGCGCGAACAGATCCCGACCTACCGCGCCGCGGACCGGCTGGCCGAGGAGCGGATCGCAGCGGTGGGCGGGCTGGACAAGATGTGGATGGGGGGGCGGCGCTAGGGCGATTGCCCGGCTTGGGGCGAGTCACCCTGAGCCCGTTCACCTTCCCACCCTCTTCCCAACGCCCGAATTCTTATACATTAGGTACCGGATGCCTGAAGTCATTCCCATCGGATCGGACCATGCCGGCGTGGAGCTCAAGGCGCGGCTGGTCCAGGAGCTCCGCTCCCTCGGGTACGAGCCGCTCGATCTGGGCACCAGTGGGACGGCCTCGGTCGACTATGCGGACTTCGCCCACGAGGTGGCCGGGCGCGTCGAGCGGCGGGATGCGCGGCGCGGGGTGCTGCTCTGCGGCACGGGCCTGGGGATGGCCTACGCCGCCAACCGACACCCGGGGGTCCGCGCCGCGGTGGCGTGGTCGCCCGAAATCGCGCGGCTGGCGCGGGAGCACAACGACGCGAACGTGCTAGTCCTGCCGGCGCGGTTCGTGAGCGAGGCCGAGGGCGTCGAGATCCTGAAGACGTGGCTGAACACGGAATTCGCGGGGGGGCGGCACAGCCGCCGAGTGGCCAAAATCGACCAGGAGCACGGATGAGCCTCAATCACAACGCATCGCTTCGCGACGCCGATCCGGTGGTGGCGCGCATCATCGACCGGGAACTGCGGCGCCAGCAGCACGGCCTCGAGCTGATCGCCAGCGAGAACTTCGCGAGCCGTGCCGTCATCGACGCCATGGGCACGCCGCTCACCAACAAATACGCCGAGGGCTATCCGGGCCGGCGCTACTACGGCGGCTGCGAAGTGGTGGACGAGGTCGAGCAGCTGGCCATCGACCGCCTCAAGCAGCTGTTCGGCGCCGAGCACGCCAACGTGCAGCCGCACTCGGGCGCCCAGGCCAACTTCGCGGCCTTCATGGCGCTGGTGAAGCCGGGCGAGACGATCATGGGGATGTCGCTCCCGCACGGCGGGCACCTGTCGCACGGCGCGGCGGTCAACCACAGCGGCGTCATCTGGCGGGCGGTGCACTACGGCGTGGATCCGGCCACCGGCCGCATCGACTACGACGTGGTCCGCGAGCAGGCCCGGCGCGAGCGGCCGAAGCTGATCATCGCCGGCGGCAGCGCGTACGCCCGCATCATCGACTTCGCGGCGTTCCGCTCGATCGCCGACGAGGTCGGCGCGTTCCTGCTGGTGGACATGGCGCACTTCGCCGGGCTGGTGGCCGGCGGCGTCTATCCCTCCCCGGTGCCCCACGCGCAGGTGGTCACCAGCACCACCCACAAGACGCTCCGCGGCCCGCGGGCCGGGCTGATTCTGTCCATCGCCGAGCACGCCAAGGCCATCGACAAGTCGGTGTTTCCGGGCACCCAGGGTGGACCACTCGAGCACGTGATCGCCGCCAAGGCCGTCGCCTTCGGCGAGGCGCTCGCGCCCGAGTTCCGTGTCTACGCCCGTCGCGTCGTGGACAACGCCAAGACCCTGGCCGAGGCCCTGGTCGAGCGCGGCTTCGCGATCGTCTCTGGCGGGACCGACTCGCACCTCATGCTGGTGGACCTCCGTCCCAAGGGGCTCACCGGCAAGGTGGCCGAGAAGACGCTCGACCAGGCGGGCATCACCGTCAACAAGAACACGATCCCTGACGACCCCCAGTCGCCGTTCGTCACCAGCGGCATCCGGCTCGGGACCCCGGCGATCACGACCCGCGGCATGGGTCGGGCGGAAATGGTTCGCGTGGCCGAGCTGATCGACCGTGCTCTCACGCATCCGGACGAGGCCACCCTCGGCCGGGTCAAGGCGGAGGTCGAGGAGCTGACCTCCACCTTCCCGCTGTATGCGCCGGCGAAGCCCGCCGGCCGCGTGCGGCGAAGCGCCCGAGCTCTGGAGCCGGCGCCCGCGTGAACGGGCTGCAGTTCGCCGACGACGTCCTCGCGCGCATCCGCGCGCGGGGCGGTCCCTATCACGAGCGCGGCTTCCTCTTCGTGCTCGCCACCATCGAATACCTGCAGTCCCGTCTGGCGGCACGGCGACATGTGACCGGCGCCGAGCTTGCCTGGGCGTGCCGGGATTTCGCCCGGGACCAGTTCGGCCTCCTCGCGCCGCACGTTCTCGCCCACTGGGGCGTCACGCGGACCGAGGACTTCGGCCGCATCGTCTTCACGCTGGTGGAGGTCGGCCTGCTGGTCACCCAGCCCGGGGACCAGGAGGGGGATTTCGAGGGCGTGTACGACTTCGCCGAGGCCTTCGGCGACGTCTACCGGTGGTCCGGCGTGCGCGGCGCCTGACTGGGGGAGCGGTCCGTCATCGGGGGGGCACATGGAGAAGACCGAATGGCCGGCGTGTCAGAAGTGCTCGAAGGGAACCCTGATTCCCCTGTCCGACTACGGGCGCGAAGGCGCGCCGATCACCTACAAGGCCTGGGTCTGCACCAACCCGGAGTGCGGCTTCAACCTCCGCATCGATAACGGCGAGATCTCGTTCGGGCGGGCGATCGGACAGAGCTTCAAGTAGCCGGCAGTCCCGAAGCCGCCGCTCCCCCGATGCCGCTCATCCCCGTGCTTTCCCCCCAACAGTCCGCCACCTGGGACGCGACCGCCGTCACGGGCGGGGTGGCACTCGCCACCTTGATGGAATGCGCCGGCCGTGCGGTGGCGAGCGTGCTCGCCTCGCACTACGCCCACCGGCTCCACGACGGCGTGCTGGTGGCCGCGGGCCCCGGCCACAACGGCGGCGACGGCTGGGTGCTCGCCCGCGCGCTCCACCGGCTCGAGATTCCCGTGTGGGTCACCGGGCCCGCCGGTCCCGGCGCCGACTTGCGGGAACAAATGGCGGCCCGCGCCCGCGCCGAGGGCGTGCGGGAGGTCGCGCCCGACGGGCCCTGGCCCAGCGTCGGCATCGGGGTGGATGCGCTGCTCGGGACCGGGGCCACTGGCGCCCCGAGGGCGCCGATGGCTGCGTTGCTCGACCGCCTGCTCGATCTCGAGGTGCCGGTTGTGGCCATCGACGGGCCCACCGGGGTCGATCTGCAGACCGGCATCGTGCACGGCACCCCCCGCGCGGATCTGTCGGTCACCTTCGGCGGGCTCCGGCGCGGGCACCTGCTCGCGCGCGACGAGGTCGGCACGATCGTCGTCGTGGACATCGGGCATCCGCCCGCCGACCGGGCATGGCCGTCGCTCGTCACCGATCAGCAGGCCGCGGACTGGCTCGGCCGGCTTCGGAGCCGGGATCACAAGGGCGATCGCGGCCGCATCGTCGTGATCGGCGGTGACACCGGGATGATCGGGGCGGCGCGCATGGCCGGCCGCGCGGCGTTCGGCGGTGGTGCCGGGCTGGTGCACGTCGTCGCCCCGGCGGAGTCGGTGGCCGCGTTGGTGCAGGCGGAGCCGGATCTCCAGACGTTCGCGCACCCGCTCGACGGCGTTCCCAGCCCGGCGCTGCTGGAGCTCGTGGGCCGTGCGGATGCGTTGGTCATCGGCCCCGGTCTCGGACGGGGTGCGAGCCGCCGCGCCCTGGTGAGCGCGCTGACCCGGGCGGCGAAGGCGGCCGTGCTCGATGCCGACGCGCTCATGGCGTTCCAGGGGGCGGCCGGAGAGCTCCGCGCGCTCGCCGCCGAGCGGCCGATCGTGCTCACGCCGCATCCCGGCGAATTCCGGGCGCTGTTCCCCGAGCTCGCGCCGGGACGCGAGCTGGATCCCTGGGCGGCGGCGGTCGCGGCGGCGGAGTCGTCGGGAACCACCGTCCTGCTCAAGGGTGTGCCGACGGTGATCGCGCGAACGGGCCGGGCCCCGCTCACCGTGGCGGCCGGCAACCCCGGCCTCGCCACCGGCGGGAGCGGGGACGTGCTGAGCGGGCTGGTCGCCACCGCGCTCGCGCACGGGCTCGCGCCGGAGACGGCGGCGGCGCTCGGCGCACAGGCCCTCGGGCGCGCCGGCGATCTCGCGGCGCGGCGGTCGGCCGCCCGCACCCTCCGGCCGATGGATGTCGTGGCGGCGCTCCCGGATCTGTGGCGCGAGTGGGAGCTGCTCCGCCTGGCTCCGCCGCTGCCCCGCCCGCCGGTGCTGCTCGAACTCGCCCCGCCGCAAACGGTCTAGCGGCAGCCTGTCCCCGGGGCGAGTAGATTGCCCCGATGCGCTTCGTTCTGCTTGGCCTCGCGCTCGTCGGCCCCGCTTGCCTCGGCCTCGCGCCGACGGCCCCCGCTCAGTCTCCGAGCCGGGACTGGCGCTCGGAGGACCGCACGGTCATCGGCGACTTCACCCGCATCACCGCCGTCGCCGCCGCCATGGATCGCGTGTACGTCAGCTCCCCGAGCGCGGTCCTCGTGTGGAACCCGCAGTTCGAGCACTGGGAGGGCCCGTACGATCCGCCGCAGCCGGCGCTGCTCGCGCGCGCGACCGCGGCATTGGTGGATCCGCTCGACCACTCGCTCTGGCTCGCGCGGTCCGACGGCTGGATCCATTTCCAGCCGGAGTTGCAGCTCTGGGACCAGGGCGCCGTGCCCGAGGGCGTGCAGACGATCGCCTTCGACGCCGACGATCCCACGTCCGGTCTGTATCTCCGGACCCGGCGTGGCTGGCTGCTCCTTCCGCGCGGCGGGCTGGTGGCGTCGTCCGTGCGGGCCCCCGCGCGCCTCACGATGCCGGCCCGCATCGAGGATGTGCTCCGCACCAATCCCACGCTGCAGGCCAACGCCGCGCAGATCCTGGTGGACCCCCGGCTGGGCGTCGCGCGGTTCACCGCGGCGGCCCGCTCCTTCGACAACCTCGGCTGGTACCTCGGCACGTCGGGCGTGGGCCTGCTCTACCTTCGGGACGGCGCCGGTTTGCCCGAGCAGATGCCGTTCGGGCTGCGATCGCCGGTCGTCGGCGCCGTGTTCGGCTGGCCCGACGGCGTGTGGGTCGCCACCGACCGGACCATGCAATCCGAGGCCGCGCTCACGTTCGTCGCGCACGATCTCAAGGAATTCCGCAGCCTGCAGGGTCTGCCGGCGTCGGGCCTCCCGTTCACGCAGGTGCGCCGGCTGGCGGGGCAGGGATCGGCGCTTTGGGCGGCGAGCGACCGCGGCCTCGCGCGAATCGCGACCGGGGACGGGCGGGTGGACCTGCTCGACGAGGGGCGCGGCCTGCCGGACAGCCGGGTCTACGCGGTGGTGGCCCGCCAGGGACGGGTCACCATCGGCACGAGGCGGGGCATCGCCCGGGTGAGCGACTCGCTCCAGGTCGAGCGGCTCGCGCCACGGTTCGCCGATCCCGCGCTCGCGGTCTACCCGGTGGGCGACTCGGTATGGGTCGGCACCCAGCGCGGGCTGCTGCTGGCGCTCCCGGGCGAGCAGGATCTCGTCCGCCCCGCCGCGCTGGCGTCGCCCGCCCTCCAGGCACCGGTGGTCGCCTTCTCGTCGCTCGCCGATACGGTCGTCGCGCTCACGCGCGATCAGATGCTCTGGCGTGATCCCGGCACCGAGACATGGACGCTCGGCGCCAACCTCAGCGGGGTGCTCGGCGGCCTGGTCGCCCTCGTGCCGGACGGCCCCGGCTTCTGGGTCGCAGGCGAGCGCGGGGTGGCGTTCGCCCGGCTCACGACCCCGGCCGTGCGCCCGCTGCGCCGGGGCGACCTGCCCGGGACCACCAACGACCTCGCGGTGGACGGCGGTTATCTCTGGGTGGCCACCGACGCGGGCCTGGTGCGTTTCCGGCTCGACGCCATCCGCCCGTGACCCAGCCGCAGCAGCCGGGACAGACCAGCGCGCTCGGGCCCGGGCGGGAGTTCGATCGCATCCGGCGGATCATCGCGGCGCTCGGCGCGAGAGCCACGGGGCTGGGCGACGACTGTGCGGTGCTCGCGCCGGCCGACGCCATGCTGGTGGCGAGCACCGACGTGAGCGTGGAAGGCGTCCATTTCCGCCGTGACTGGCTTGCGCTCGAGGAGATCGGCTGGCGCGCCACCGCGGCGGCGCTGTCGGATCTCGCCGCCGACGGGGCGGAGGCCGCGGGCGTGCTCGTGGCCCTCACCGTGCCGAGTGGGGCGACGGACGAGGAGGTCGTGGCGGCGATGGCCGGCGCCGGGAGCGCGGCGGCGGAGGTCGGTGCGCGAGTGGTGGGCGGCGACCTCTCCTCCGGACCCGGCTGGAGCCTGGCGGTGACCGTGCTTGGCTGGGCCTCGGCGCCCGTGACGCGCGCGGGCGCACGACCCGGCGATGGCCTCTGGGTGACCGGCGCGCTGGGCAGCCCACGCGCCGCGCTCGAGGCGTGGCAGCGCGGCGACGCACCGGCGGACGAGGCGCGGCGCGCCTTCGCGCACCCGATCCCTCGGGTGCACGCCGGCCGCTGGCTCGCGCACCACGGCGCCAGCGCGATGATCGACCTGAGCGATGGGCTCGGTGCCGACGCGGCCCACCTGGCGGCGGCCTCGGGCCTGGCGGTGACGCTCGAGCTCGAGCGGGTGCCGGTCGCACCGGTCGCGGCGGCGGAGGCTCGGCGCCTCGGCATCCCTCCCGAGCGCTTCGCGGCGGAGAGTGGCGAGGAGTACGAGCTGCTCGTCGCGCTCCCGGAGAGCTTCGGGCCGGACGACGCGCTGGGTTTCCGGAGCCTGTGCGGCCTGCCCCTCACGCGGGTCGGCGAGCTGCGTGCGGGCGCCGGCGTTCACGCGCAGCTCGGCGGGAAGCCGGTGTCCCTCGCCGGCTTCGATCACTTCGCGCCGCGGCCTCGTTGACGGGGTTTGGCGCGCCCGCTAGGTTGCCCCGGTTTCCCTAACCCGAGCGATCATGAGCACGATCATCGAAGTCCACGCCCGCGAGATCCTCGACAGCCGAGGCAACCCCACCGTCGAGGCCGACGTGGTGCTGTCGAGCGGCGCGCAGGGGCGGGCCGCGGTGCCCAGCGGTGCGTCCACCGGCGAGCACGAGGCGGTCGAGCTGCGCGACGGCGACGCGCGGCGCTACGTGGGGAAGGGCGTGGTCGAGGCCGTGCGCAACGTCAACGAAGTGCTCGGGCCGCGGCTCGAGGGGATGGCAGCGTCCGACCAGATCGCCATCGACGCCGAGATGATGGATGCCGACGGCACGCCCAACAAGAGCAAGCTGGGCGCCAATGCCATTCTGAGCGTTTCGCTCGCCGTGGCGCGGGCGGCGGCGCAGGACTGCGGCCTTCCGCTCTACCGCTACCTCGGCGGGCCGATGGCGCGGGTCCTGCCAGTGCCGATGATGAACATCCTGAACGGCGGCGCCCACTCCTCGAACAACGTGGACGCCCAGGAGTTCATGGTGGTGCCGATCGGGGCCGAGACGTTTCCCGAGGGGCTGCGCATCGGGGTCGAGGTGTTCCATAGCCTGAAGAAGGTGCTGGGCAAGATGGGGCTCTCGACCGCCGTGGGCGACGAGGGCGGCTTCGCGCCGATGCTGCCGTCGAACGAGGCGGCGCTCGACGTGGTCATGCAGGCGATCGAGAGCGCCGGCTACGAGCCGGGCCGCGACGTGGCCATCGCATTGGACGTCGCCGCCTCCGAGCTGTTCCAGGACGGCGAGTACGTCTTCAAGAAGGGCGACGGCAGCCGCCGCTCCGCCGAGGCGATGGTGGACCTGTACGCGGGGTGGGTGGACCGGTACCCCATCGTGAGCATCGAGGACGGCCTGGCCGAGAACGACTGGGCCGGCTGGGCGCTGCTGACCGAGCGGCTGCACGAGCGGGTCCAGCTCGTGGGCGACGACATTTTCGTGACCAATGTCGACCGACTGGGCCGGGGCATCGAGGAAGGCGTGGGGAACGCGGTGCTGGTCAAGGTCAACCAGATCGGCACGCTCACCGAGACGCTGCAGTGCATCGAGCTGGCCAAGGGGAGTGCCTACGGCGTCATCATCTCGCACCGCTCGGGCGAGACCGAGGACACCTTCATCGCCGACCTCGCGGTGGCCACCAGTGCGGGGCAGATCAAGACCGGCAGCGCGAGCCGCACTGACCGCGTCGCGAAGTACAACCAGCTGCTCCGCATCTCGGAAGAGCTGGGCGATCTGGCCCACTATCCGGGGCGGGACCTCTACCCGCTGTGACCCCTGCCCGGTGGGCTGCGATCTCGGCGCTCACGTTCCTGCTCTATTTTGCGCTCCAGGGCGGCGAGTATGGGACGACCGACCTGCTCGCGCTGCGGCGGCAGGAGTCGAGCGAGCGGTCCCAGGTGCAGCAGCTCCGGCTGGTGGTGGATTCGCTCCGGCGCGAGGCCACCGCCATCGAGCGGGATCTCCGGGTCCAGGAGCGCGTGGCACGCGAGCGGTTTGGGATGATCCGGCGCGGTGAGCTGCTCTATCGGCTGGTGCCACCCGACAGCGCCGCGCGCTAGCTTGAGTTTCCGCTTTGCGCCGAGTAGGTTGCTCGCCCGGAACGGGGCAGGGTAGCTCAGCTGGTTAGAGCACGGCACTCATAATGCCGGGGTCGCGGGTTCGAGTCCCGCCCCTGCTATCATCATAACCCTCGCAAGAGTCGGCGCTTGCGGTGGTTTCTTCATGTACTTTCTCACTATCGCCAGGCTTCGTGGTCAAGTTGGGTCCCTTGGACCCGCCGGGCCCCGGACCGGCGACCCTGCACATCCGACACGGCCGGAAGCCGGACTGACCAGGAGGTCCTGCCAGCGGCGTCGCAGCTGGGGGCCTGGTCTTCGCGCCTTCAGATCGCTGTGTAAATCTCTGTGCCAACTTCCCCCGAACATCCTGCACGTTTCCAGCCTTCCCGCCGTGCAGCCTGCACCGCTCCCCCTCGGAACTGCGAGGGAACCCGCCGAAATGTTCGCCAGCCCCTCGCCTCGCGGCTTAGACATCGACAAGCCCCAGACCCGCCCCGCGAGGACGCCGCCGGAACTCCGCACCAGCTGGCGATGCCGCCCGTCAAGACGGCCGGTACAGAGCGCAGGCGGGCGAGCATTGACGACCCGCTAGTCGTGTTTGACTGCTCTCTGGTGCCGACCGGTACCGACGCCTAGGTTTAACGGACCCCTCTTGCCCGCCCCCTGCTCCTCCGCTGCAGTATAAGTCCTGCGCAACGGATATTCTTGCAGCCGCTCCGGCCAACCCAAGTAGGGGGTGGAGGAGCCATGCGTCATCCCCCCTTCCGCGCAGCGTCGCTGCTCGTTCTCGTGACCTACGTTGGGGCGTGCACCGGCTGGCAGGTGCAGTCGGCCGCGCCCGCGCAAACCCTCGCCGATTCCAAACAAGCCACCAAGACCGTGCGGCTCACGACCGAGCAGCAGGGGCACGTCTACTTGAGTCATCCAAGGGTGACCGGCGACAGCGTGAGTGGCCTCCGGGGCGATGCGCCGGCCATCTTCGCCCTGGCAGATGTGACAGAGGTTGCCACGAAGCATCCCGAGACCGGGAACACCGTTCTGCTGGTGGCCGGCACAGTGATCCTCGTCGGTTTCGGCATCTCGGCCCTCGCTTTTGCCGCAAACCCGGGTTTCTAGCCACCCGGCTTAGAATCGACACGCCAGACGTGCACCTCGTCATCCACTGGACGTTGCCGGGCACTCCCGAGGCATACTACCAGTAGGCTGCCCGGGCCGGCCGTGACGGCGCCTTTGCCCGGTGCGTCCTCCTCAGAGATGCGGCGAGGTAACGCCTGAAGGGCTTGGAACTGGATGGACAGACGGGCGCCAGGGTGGCAACACGATTGGCAACACTAACCGTGCGAATTGTTGGCGCCGCGTGGCGCACTACGGCGCGTCTTCCCTCTGAGGGCCCGATTTCTCGGGGGGCGCGTCCGAACTCATAATGCCGGGGTCGCGGGTTCGAGTCCCGCCCCTGCTATCAGTGTAACCCCCGTGAGCATTGTGGCTTGCGGGGGGTTTTGTCACGTAGATTCTAGGCCTTCCCCGCGTCTGTAGCGACGTCCTTGGCAACACCGCGCGGCAGTGCTCCCGCATCGCGCACCTCGACGAACCGTTTCCACCGATCGC
>DAIPLK010000130.1:0-7600 GCA_036769285.1 Gemmatimonadales bacterium
TCCACCGCCAGGCAGCGGTCCATCACGACCGAGATGCCCTCGGCCTCGAGGCGCCGCGCCGTCCCGTAGTCCCGGACGCCGACTTGCATCCACACCAGGCGGGGCCGAACCGCGAGCAGGTCATCGAGCAGCGCCGGCACGTACTCCGACCGGCGGAAGACGTTCACGATGTCGAATGGTCCGGCCGCTGCCGCGGCCCGGAGGTTCGGCTGCACTGGCTCGCCCAGGATCGTGCTGCCGGTCGGCCGGACCGGGATGATCGTGTACCCCGCCCGCTGCAGGTAGGCAGCGACGCCGTGGCTCGGACGCTCGGGCCTCGGGCTGAGCCCCACGACCGCGATGCGGCGGGATGTCCGGATGATCTCCTCGATGCTTGGCCGGTCACCCGGCATCAGTGATCCCCGCGCCGTGGCGCTGGGGCGATCCGCTGACCGCCCGGCCGACCAGCACGATCCCGCTCCGGCGCGCGATCTCCACGGCCAGCGTGGACGGCACCGACGGCGTTGCCACCCAGATCACCCCCGCCCGGGCCGCCTTGAACGCGAGCTCGGCCGAGATGCGTCCGGTCACGAGCAGGCCCAGCCCCTCCACCCGGCGGCCGGCCAGCAAGGCGCCGCCAATCGACTTGTCCACCGCGTTGTGGCGGCCGATGTCCTCCGCGTGAGCGATGAGAGCGAACTCCGCCCCCGTCGCGAGCGCCGCCGGATCGACCAGTGCCGCGGCATGGATTCCGCCGGTGTCCTTGTATCGCTCGCCGCGGGCGAAGAGGGCCTTGAACAGCCCACGCAGCTGCTCGGGCTCGGGCGGCATACCGCGCGCAGTGCGCGCTTCGACCGTGGCCGGGTCCGCTAGGAACGTGGAGACGGCGCCGCAGCCCGACGCCAACACCGGCCGCCGGCCCTCGGCCCGCACTGCGTCCACCCGGGCCGCCGGCACTTCGGCCCAGAAGCCGAGATCGGTGGCGCACGGACGCAGGTGCACTTCGTCGAGCCGGTCGATGTACCCCTCGCCGTGCAGCCAGCCGATGGCCAGCTCCTCGAGCAGGTCCGGGGTGCACATCCAGGTGACGACGGGGCGGCCGTTCACCTCCAGCCAGACGGGAACCTCTTCGACCGCGGCCAGCTCGGACATGCGCCCGCTGCGCTTGACCGGTCGGATCAGCTCAGGGGAATCCGGTGCAGTCGGCATAGAGCGTCGGGTCCTCCAGAATGCGTACTCGCTCGAGCACCACGCCGGCGGGCAGACGGGTCGCGACACGCGGGAAGACGTGAACGGCGATCGCCTCGCAGGTCGGCAGGGTCCGCCCGTAGGCGAACTCCGGAACATCGAGATTGAGATGGCGGCCATTGAACGGGGTCACGATTTCGTCCTGCAGGATCCGGTCGAGCAGGGCCAGGTCCATCACCATGCCCCTCGAGGCCTCGAGTGGGCCGGCCACCGTCACGATGCATCGATAATCATGCGCGTGGCCGGGCGGGTCCGAGAGGGGGCCGAACACCTCGCGGTTTTGCGCCGCGGACCAGTCCGGCCGGAAGAACCGGTGCTGGGCCCGAAAGCCGACGGCGCGGGACAGCGAAGCCGTCATCGGTCAAGGCGAGAACGAGTAGCCCAGCCCCACCTGGAGCCAGGAGCTCGTCGTCCACTCGTTGGTCCGGCCGTCGGTGATGACGGCGTTGGAGTTGTCGGGCGGATCGCCGGGCTCCAGCGCGGGCTCGTTCTGGAAAGTCGAAGGATACTTGAGCTTCCAGAACGTGGCGCGCGCCTCGCCGCGCAGGGAAAACCGGTCGGTGAGGAAGACCCGGACGCCGACGTTCGGCGCCAGATAGATCTTGCGCCCGAGCTCGAACCTGCTCGTATCCGCCGGCGTGCCGCTCGGTAGGGTGAGACCCAGCCCGGCGCCGACAAATGGCGCCAGCCGGTGCCACGTCTTCCCGCCCGTGAGGTTCAGCTGGAGGTTGATCTCCGCGAACGTGACGGTCTGCTTGACCGGGCCTGAGACGCGATTGACCAGCTCGACGAAAGGGTCGACGATGAGGCGCTGGAGGTTACCTCGCGCGAAGCCGAGCCCGAGCTGGACCGCCGAGCCGGTACGCACGTCGTAGCGGAACCCGTACACCCGTCCGTCGTGCGGACCGATTTCGAAACGGCCACCGCTACCGCCCAATTGGCCGAACGTGCCCGTGACCGTGTGCCCCTTGCGGATGTCGCGGTAGGGTGATGACTCGGGCCGGTGGCCGACTTGGGCGGAGGCGGGGCGCGCGAGAGCGGCAAGCAGCGCCACCGTCATCCCGAACCCCGGGCAACGCAGTTCCATGCGAGCTCTCACGCAAGGCTGGTTCATCGGGTCAGCAGTCTCTCAGATCCCGTCCGGTCATTTCCGAGGGCGGGGTGATGCCGAGCAGCCGCAGCACCGTGGGAGCCACGTCGCGGAGCGAGCCACCCGCCCGGAGCGCATTGGCGCCCGTCCGGACCGCCACGAAGGGCACCGGGTTCGTGGTATGGGCGGTGTGCACGCCGCCGGTGACCGGGTCGATCATCATCTCGCAGTTGCCATGATCGGCAGTGATGAGGACGCTCGTGTCGGTCCGCTCCGCACTCGCAAGCAGCCGGGCGAGGCAGGCATCCACCGTCTCGACCGCCTTGATCACCGCGGGGAGCACGCCGGTGTGCCCTACCATGTCTGCGTTCGCGTAGTTGCAGAGAATGAAGTCGTGGGCGCCCGCGTCGATCGTCCGACAGAGGGCATCGGTGATTCGGACGGCGCTCATCTCGGGCGCCAGGTCGTAGGTCGCGACCCGCTGTGAGGGGATGAGGCAGCGCTCCTCGCCCGGGTAGGGGGGCTCGTATCCCCCGTTGAAGAAATAGGTGACGTGTGGATACTTCTCCGTCTCCGCCGTCCGGAACTGGCTCCGGCCCCGTTCGGCGAGCACCTCGGCCAGGATCCTGGCCAGGCTGAACGGCGGGAAGGCCTGCGGGAGTGGAAACGTCTGGTCGTACTGGGTCATCGTCACGCACGAAACGGCCGGGCGATCCCCCACGTCAAACTCGTTGAAGCCCTCGAGCGCGAGGGCGGCTACGATCTGCCGCATCCGGTCGCTGCGGTAGTTGAAGAAGAGGACGCCGTCGCCGTCGCGCATGGTGGCCACCGGGGCACCGCCGCGATGGTGGACCAACGGCCGAATGAACTCGTCGGTCTCACCGCGCTGGTAGGCTGCCTGGACCGCGAGCACCGGGTGCTCCACCGGCGTCCCGACGCCGTGCGCCATGGCGTCGTAGGCCAGCCCGGTGCGCTCCCACCGCCGGTCGCGATCCATCCCGAAGTAGCGGCCGGTGAGTGAGGCGATCTCCACCCGCGTCCCGGCGATGCGGCGCATGTCGAGCAGCAGGGTGCGCACGACCTCGGCGCCGAGCGTCGGCGCCGAGTCACGGCCGTCCAGGAAGCCGTGGATGGCGATGGCCGGAACCCGGTGGCGCACGCCCAGCTCGACACAGGCCAGCAGGTGGCGGTCAAGGGCGTGGACGCCTCCAGGGCCCAACAGCCCCACGAGGTGCAGGGTCCCCCCGGTCTGGCGCAGGGCCGTACACAGCTCGACCAGTGGCGGGAGCTGATAGAACTCGCCGGCCTGGATGCTCTGGGAGATCCGCACCAGATCCTGCGGCACCACCCGGCCGGCGCCGAGGTTGAGATGCCCGACCTCGCTGTTCCCCATCTGGCCCCTGGGGAGGCCCACGGCCAGGCCGCTGGCCTCAAGCAGCGTCCGCGGGTAGGCCTCCCAGAGCCGGTGCCAGACCGGGGTGGAGGCCAGCTCGATGGCGTTGCCCTCACGGTCGGGCCGATAGCCCCAGCCGTCCAGAACGACCAGAACGACCCGGTTCCGGGCGCTGCCGTTTGACATGGCTCTCCGCGTGTTCTACAATGCCGGACTGTGAGTTACGCGCCGCAATCTAGTCCCGGGCTGCTTCGCCTACCAGCCTGTGCCGTGGGCGCCTGTCTCCTGCTCGCGGCCCCTGCCGTCGCTCAGGAGGGGCAGGCTCTCGCCTCGCCCGCCAGCCTCCACAAGGAGCCCGAAGGGGTTCCGCTCGTCCAGCTTCAAGCCGGGGCCCCCGTGGAAACGGGCCGAGCCCAGGGTGGGTGGAACGAGGCCACCGTGGAGGGCTGGATCGTCACCACCTCGACCGAGCCGACGCGCCGGGACGGCTTCGATCTCGTGGTGACCCCAGGTGCCGGGGAAAATCTCCGGCGGACTCCGAACGGCGCTGTGGTCGGCAAGGCGCGGGCGGGGACGCTGCTCGAGCGCGTCGGGCAGAAAGGCGGCTGGACGCAGGTTCGCCGGCACGGCTGGATCCCCGGGACCGCGGTCGCGGCGCGGGCGCAACAGCCGGCGGCGCCGAAACCGCGCGCCGCCGCCGCCCCCGCCGATGCAGAACCGGTCCAGACCAGCCGTGAGACGACGCTCGGCTCGGCCCCCGACGGCGGCACCTTGGGAACGCTGCAGAGCGGCACTCCCGCAAGGGTCGTCGCGCGCTCGGGGGACCGGGTAAAGGTGCAGGTCGAAGGCTGGGTCCCTGCCGACGCGATCGTGCCAGCGGCCGGCGGCGTGTTGGCCGGCGTGAGCGCCGCCGAGGTCCGCGCCGCGCCCGACCGGTTCGTCGGACAGACCGTCGAGTGGCGCGTGCAGGTGATCGCGGTCCGGCAGGCCGATGAGCTGCGCACCGAGATGGCGCCGGGCCAGCCCTATCTGCTCACGCGCGGGCCCCTGCCGGAGCCCGGCTTCGTGTACGTCAGCATTCCGGCCTCGGAGGTGGCGGCGTTCCAGGCGCTGCCGCCGCTGCACGAGCTCGTGCTCCGCGTCGCCATCCGGGCGGCCCACACCAGATTCCTCACGACGCCGGTGGTGGAGCTCGTGTCGGTGGTCTCGGGCATGGAAGGAAGGTAGGGCAACCGATGAACGACCTCCTCAAGCAGCGCATCGGCCGACTGCTCGACTCGCTGAGCGACGAGCGCGGCTACCAGATACTCGATTTCGTCGAGTTCCTCGACAGCAAGTACGCGGAGCGCGCCCGGCCGAGCGGGATCCTGGCGAAGATCACCGAGACGGTCGAGGACACGATGCGCGCCGGCAAGCTTCCCCTCCAGGCGATCAGCGGCACCATGGGCATCATGGACAGCGCCGCGAAGGTCATGAAGGGCCTGGCCGCCGCCGGGCAGGCCGTGGTGGACGAGGCGGTGAAGGCGGCGGAATCGGCGCAGGCGGGGCCGCAGGGGGGGCCGCCCGGCGCAGCGCCGAAGCCGGAGTCGAGCACGGGCGGCTGATCGACGGTGACGATCTACCCCTCGCAATCCGGGCGACCCATGGCTGTTTCAACCGAAGCGTCGGTAGGCACCACCACCAGCACACCGCCGGAATTCATCCAGGGGATCGGCCCGCTCGCGGCGATCTCACTCGTCGTGGGCTCGATGATCGGGTCCGGCATCTTCATCGTCTCGGCGGACATCGGCCGGCAGGTGGCGCCATGGGGCCCAGGCGCCCTGCTCCTGGTGTGGGTCATCACCGGCGCCATGACCGTGACCGGTGCGCTCGCCTACGCGGAGCTCGCGGCCATGATGCCCCGCGCCGGCGGGCAGTACGTCTTCCTGCGTGAGGGCCTCTCGCCGCTCGCGGGCTTCCTCTACGGCTGGACGCTCTTCGCCGTCATCCAGACTGGCACCATCGCGGCGGTGGCGGTGGCGTTCGCCAAGTTCCTGAGCATCCTCGTGCCCGTCGTCAGCCCTGAGGTCTTTCTGCCGCTTGGCCAGCTTCGCCTGCCGGGCGCGGCCGAGGCCATTCAGCTCGGGCTGTCCCCGCAGCGACTGGTGGCGATCGCGATGATCGCGGTGCTCACCGCCACCAACATGCGGGGCGTCACGCTTGGCGCCGCCATCCAGACCGTGTTCAGCGTGGCCAAGGTCGGGGCCCTCGCGGCGCTGGTGCTCCTGGGGCTCACGATCTACCGGCAACCAGACATCGCGGCCGCCAACTTCTCCGGCTTGTGGGGCACGGCCGACTGGTCGGTCGCGGTGATCCCAGTGCTCGGCGCCGCCATGGTGGGCTCGCTATTTGCGAGCGACGCGTGGAACAACGTCACCTTCGCCGCCGCGGAGGTGCGGGAGCCGACCCGGAACCTCCCTCGTGCCCTCGCCCTCGGCACGGGGACGGTGAGCCTGCTCTACATCCTGGCCAACGTCGCCTACCTCAATACCCTGCCGTTTTCGGGCGATCCGAACGGCACCGACGTGCTGGCGCGCGGGCTCCAATACGCGGCGCAGGACCGCGTGGGCACGGCGGCCATCGAGGTGGTCCTCGGCGCCGGCGCCGCGACGGTCATGGCGGTGGCCATCCTGCTCTCGACCTTCGGGTGCAACAACGGCCTGATTCTCTCCGGGCCCCGCGTCTACTACGCGATGGCGCGCGACAACCTCTTCTTCCAGCGGGCAGGCACGCTCCATCCGACCTACCGCACGCCCACCTTCGGGCTCGTGACCCAGGCAGTGTGGGCCATGGTGCTCTGCATCAGCGGCACGTATGGGCAGCTGCTCGACTACGTCGTCTTCGCGGCGCTGGTGTTCTACTTCCTGACCACCCTCGCGCTCTTCCGGCTTCGCCGGAGCCGTCCGGACCTGACGCGCCCGGTCAAGGCATTCGGTTACCCGGTGCTGCCAGCTTTGTATCTCATTGCCGTCGGCGGCCTGATGGTGATCCTGCTGTTCGAGAAGCCGCTCTTCACCTGGCCGGGGCTGTTGATCGTGGCGAGCGGCGTCCCCGTCTATCTGTTTTGGCACCGCGGCGGGGTCTCCAGGCAACCCATGGGACGCGCTTGATTTCCGGGGGACCGCGCCCTAGACTTCGTGATGGAACCGCTCTCTTCAGGCCTGCCGACCGCCCTCCCCGGGCCGCGGTGGGCCGTCGTGTATAGAGCGATCACTTGGCGTCCTCCCATGCTCACGAGCGCATGACCGTCATCCGACCCAGGGCCGGTCTCACCTTCGACGACGTCCTCCTCGTGCCGAGGTATTCGGCCGTTCATCCACGCGATGTCTCGACCGGCAGCCGCTTCACCCGCGCCATCTCCCTGAACATCCCGCTCGTTTCCGCCGCCATGGATACCGTGACCGAGGCCGACATGGCCATCGCCATGGCGCGCGCCGGCGGCATCGGCGTCCTCCACAAGAACATGACCGTGGAGCGGCAGGCGGCCGAGGTGGACCGGGTCAAGCGCAGCGAGAGCGGCATGATCCTCAACCCGATCACCCTGGGTCCCGACCGGCCGCTCCGCGATGCCTACCAGCTCATGCGGCGATTCAAGATCTCCGGCGTTCCGATCGTGGACGGGCAGGGGCGGCTCATCGGGATCATCACCAACCGCGATCTCCAGTTCGAGCGGAATCTCGACCAGCCGATCCGCGAGGCGATGACCCGGGAGAATTTGGTGACCGCGCCCGTCGGCACGAGCCTGGACGATGCCGAGCGGATCCTGGCCAAGCACCGGATCGAGAAGCTGCCGGTCGTGGACGGCGACGGCGTGCTCAAGGGGCTCATCACCGTCAAGGACATCTTCAAGC
>DAIPLK010000131.1:0-7591 GCA_036769285.1 Gemmatimonadales bacterium
CTGCTGCTGGACGAGCCCACCAACGACCTCGACGTGGACACCCTCCGTGCGCTCGAGGAGGCGCTGCTCGGCTTCGCCGGCTGCGCCGTCGTCATCAGCCATGACCGCTGGTTCCTCGACCGCATCGCCACCCACATCCTGGCATTCGAGGGCAACAGCGAGGTCGTCTGGTACGAGGGGAACTATGCGGATTACGCGGCCGACTTGAAGCGGCGCAAGGGTGTGGACGCGAATCAGCCGCACCGGATCCGGTACAAGAAGCTGGTGCACTGAGCGTGCGCCCCGCTGCCCCGCCCAACCCGGTCCCGGCTATACTTTGGCCATGACGACCCCGCACAGCCGAATCCCGTATCTGCCCGCGCGCATCGAAGGGCTCTCGGCCCTCGCGATGAACCTGTGGTGGAGCTGGAGCCGCGAGGCGCGCGCCCTCTTCCAATCCATCGACGAGGCGCTGTGGCACCTGACGCGCCACAACCCGCTCAAGCTGCTCTGCCGCGTGGACCCCGCGCGCATTGCCGCCTGCGCCAGTAACAGCGAATTTCTCCGCCGCTACGACGACGTGATGGGGCGGCTGGCGCACGGGACGACCAGCGGGGACACCTGGTTCGCCGAGGCGTACCCCGGGCTCAACGGGCGCCCGGTGGCCTACTTTTGCGCCGAGTTCGGTCTGCACAACTCCGTGCCGATCTACTCCGGCGGCCTCGGTGTCCTGGCCGGCGACCACTGCAAGGCGTCCAGCGATCTCGGCGTGCCGATGGTGGGCGTGGGCCTGTACTACAGGAAGGGGTACTTCGACCAGCGTCTCCGGCTGGACGGCTGGCAGGAGGACAGCGACGAGGAGTTCGACGTCAGCGTGACCCCCCTCGTACCGGTGACGGGCAGAAAGCAGGAGCCGTTCCTGACCACCGTCGAGACCGCGGGGCGGCCCGTGCACGTCCGCGCCTGGCAGATCACGGTGGGCCGGGTGCCGCTCTACCTGCTCGACACCAATCTCGAGGTCAACCACGCCGACGACCGTGCGCTCATGAACAAGCTCTACGCCGGCGGGCCCGACATGCGGCTCCGGCAGGAGTGGATTCTGGGCGTCGGCGGCGTACGCGTGCTGCGCGCCATGGGGATCCAGCCCGCCGTCTGGCACGCCAACGAAGGGCACGCGGCGTTCATGATGGTCGAGCGGCTCCGCGAGTACGTCACCCAGGGCGTTCCGTTTCAGGAGGCCGTGCGCCAGGTGCGCGCCCATAGCGTCTTCACCACGCACACGCCGGTGCCGGCGGGACACGACGCCTTCCCCGTCGAGGAGCTCGAGAGCGTCACCGGTCCGGTGTGGAAGGAGATGGGCATCGATCGGGACACACTGTTCGCACTCGGCGCCCATCCCGGGCTGCCCGGGCAGTTCCACATGACGGTGACCGCCATGCGGCTCGCCGGCGGCGTGAACGGCGTCTCGCGGCGGCACGGCCAGGTCTCCCGCAACATCTGGCGCGACCTCTGGCCCGGACGTCACTGGGAGGCGGTGCCGATCGGCCACGTTACCAACGGCGTGCACCTGGCCACCTGGATGGCGAGCCCCATCATGGGCCTCCTCGACGAGCACCTGGGGGAGGACTGGGGCAGCCGCCTCGACGATCCCGCCCTCTGGGACCAGGTGCTCACGCTCGACCACGGCCGCTTCTGGGACGCGCACCTCCGGCTCAAGCGGATCCTGGCCAACTTCATCCGCGAGGACGCCCGCCGCCGGTTCGCCAATCAGATGAAAGAGGCGGCCCAGGTGGTCGGCGCGGGGACGCTGCTCGACCCCATGGCGCTCACCATCGGCTTCGCCCGGCGGTTCGCCACCTACAAGCGCGCCAATCTCATCTTCCGGGACCTCGAGCGCCTGCGTCGCCTGCTGGTGGACCCGTGGCGGCCCGTGCAGATCATCTTCGCGGGCAAGGCGCACCCGGCCGACAATCCCGGCAAGGAAGTCCTCCAGAGCGTGTACCAGTTTACCCGCGAGCCCGAGTTCGAGGGTCGGGTGGCGTTCCTCGAGGACTACGACATGCACCTGGCCCATCTCCTGGTGCAGGGGGTGGACCTGTGGCTCAACCTGCCGCGGGTCCCGCTCGAGGCCAGCGGCACCAGCGGCATGAAGGCGGCGCTCAACGGGGTGCCGCAGCTCAGCACCCTCGATGGCTGGTGGCAGGAAGGCTACGACGGCCTGAGCGGCTGGGCGATCTCGCCCGCGGGCGAAAGCGAGGATGCCGACGCCTCCGATGCGGACCGCTTCTACCAGCTGCTCGAGGAGCAGGTCATTCCGCTGTATTACACGCGCAACGCGGCCGGCGTCCCGCTCGGCTGGGTGGAGAAGATGCGCCACGCCCTGCGCCTGGCCGGGAGCCGGTTCACCGCCCGACGGATGGTGCAGGATTACGTCCAGGAACACTATGCTTCAGCGATCCGCGGCGAGTCGTCCGGTGGCGACCCGCCGATGGCATGAGGTGGGCAGGATGACAACCATG
This sequence comes from Gemmatimonadales bacterium, assembly GCA_036769285.1. Taxonomy (GTDB): domain Bacteria; phylum Gemmatimonadota; class Gemmatimonadetes; order Gemmatimonadales; family GWC2-71-9; genus CAVVWJ01. Next base: position 2,499 of record DAIPLK010000131.1, read on the forward strand.
CACGAATCGGCGCTCGCGCCGGCAGGAGCTCGTCCGCTGCTGACGACGGCGGGCGGCGAGCCCGTGTCCGTCGTCCACGTGACGGCGGAGTACTTTCCCTACGCCCGCACCGGCGGCCTCGCCGAGGCGGTGTGCGGGCTCGCGCAGTTCCAGCGGGCTGCCGGCCTCAACGTGGCGGCCATCCTTCCGCTGTATCGCACCGTGCGCGACGTCGAGCCCGACCTCGAACCGGTCGGACCCCCGTTCCTCGTCACCATGGGAGGCGGCACCGAGGAGGCACGGGTCTTCCGCGCCGCCCGTCCCGGCGCCGGCCCGCAGGTGTTCTTCATCGAGCATCTCGACTATTTCAACCGCCCCGGGATCTATGGCGAGAACGCGGTCGACTACCCCGACAATGCGCGCCGGTTCGCCTTCTTCGCGCTCGCGGCGCTGACGGCGCTGCCGCGCCTGGTGGCGGGACCGGTGCTGCTGCACGCCCATGACTGGCACACCGCGCTGGTGCCGGTCTACCTCCGCACGACGCTCGCCGGCGAGCGCCTTGCCGCGGCGGCGACCACCGTACTCTCGGTGCACAACCCGGGCTACCAGGGCCACTTCCCCCCGGAGACCATGGCCGACATCGGCCTTCCGTGGGAGATCTACAACTGGCGGCAGCTCGAATGGTATGGCAAGGTGAACTTTCTCAAGGGCGGGTTGGCGTTCACCGACTTCGTGACGACGGTGAGTCCGACCCAGGCGCGCGAGCTCCGGACGCCTGGCGGCGGCTTCGGCCTCCACGAGGTCTTTCTCGCGCTGGGCGACCGCCTCGTGGGCGTGCTCAACGGCATCGACCAGCGGGAATGGAACCCCGCCACCGACACCCAGATCACGGCCCAGTACTCCGCCGATCACCTCGAGGGCAAGCGCCGCTGCAAGACCGCGCTCCAGCGATCGTTCGGACTGCGGCAGCGACGGAAGACGCCGGTCTTCGGGATGACCGGGCGGCTGGTGACCCAGAAGGGGCTGGACCTCATCCTCGGCGCGAAGGACCTGCTCGCGGCCGATGCCCAGTTCGTCTTCCTGGGCAGCGGGGAGCAGCGCTACGAGCAGGCGCTCGCGGAGCTGGCTGCTTCGGCGCCGGACCGGATCGGGGTGCAGCTCGACTTCTCCGACCGCCTGGAGCACCGGCTCATGGCCGGTGCGGACATCTTCCTGATGCCCTCGCTGTACGAGCCGTGCGGCCTCACCCAAATGCGCTCGCAGCGCTACGGCGCCCCGCCGATCGTCCGCAACGTCGGCGGGCTCAGGGACACGGTGGAGGACGGCGTCACCGGATTCTCGTTCGGCCCGTACACGCCCGAAGCGTTCGCCGAGGCGGCGTTCCGCGCCCTCGACTGCTACGCCGACACCGCCCGCTGGCATACCATGGTGCGGCGGGGCATGGCCCGCGATTTCAGCTGGGAACGGTCAGTCACAGCCTACCTTGACGTCTATCGCCGCGCGCTGGTCCGGACGGCCGCGCGGTGACCGGAGGGCCGATGGACTTCGTGTTCACGCTGCACAGCCACCTGCCTTACGTACTGAATCACGGGCGGTGGCCGCACGGCAGCGACTGGATCTGCGAGGCGGCGGTCGACACCTACCTGCCGCTGCTGGAGACGTTTCGCCGGCTGGGAGCAGAGGAGACGCCCGCGCCGGTCACGATCGGCTTCACGCCGGTGCTGGCGAACCAGCTCGCGAGCCCGGTCTTCGTCCGCGAGATGGAGGGATTCTTCGACCAGCGGCTCACCGCCTGCGCCGAGGCGCCCGTCTCGCTCGCGAAGACCGGCGAGAGCCACCTGCTCCCGCTGGTGGACTACTGGGTCAAGCGGCTCCTGCGCCTCAGGCAACTGTTCCACGACGTGGACGGCGATCTGGTGAGCGGGTTCCGCGCGCTCGAGGCCGCCGGTCGCCTCGAGATCATCGGGTCGGCGGCAACGCACGGGTTCCTCCCCCTGCTGGCGCGCGACGAGAGCATCCGGTTACAGCTGGCCGTCGGCACCGCCGAGCACCGTCGGCTCTTCGGGCGCGCGCCGGCCGGCTGCTGGTTGCCCGAGTGCGCGTACCGGCCGCGCGGCCCGTGGGCACCATGGCCCACCGCGCCCCGAAGCGGCATGCGCCGCGGCATCGAGGAGCATCTTGCCGACGCGGGGTTCCGTTACTTCTTCGTGGACGCCCATCTGGCTGCTGCCGGCCGGCCGCTCGGCCTCTCCGGCGATCCGGCCGCCCTCGACCCTGAAGTGCACCAGGCGCTCGGCCATGCGGACGCCGAGCCGGCCCGGCGCTCCCCCTACCAGGCGTACCGCGTCGCCCACGCACGCGGTGCGGGCGACGTGTACGCCTACGTGCGCGATCCACGCGCATCCATGCAGGTCTGGAGCCGGCTCGAGGGCTACCCGGGCGACGGCGTGTATCTCGAGTTCCACAAGATGCGCTGGCCCGGCGGCCTCAAGCTCTGGCGGGTGAGCGGCCCGGGCGTGGATCTCGGCGCCAAGGAGCCGTACGACTCCGCGCTCGCGCGCGACCGGGCGCGCGGGCACGCCGACCACTTCGCCGGGTTGCTCGGCGGCATCGCCGGCGGCGCGGCGGCGCGGCGAGATGGCGTGATCGTGGCGCCGTTCGATACCGAGCTCTTCGGGCACTGGTGGTTCGAGGGCCCCGACTTCCTGGGCGACGTGTACCGCGCCCTCCGCGGGCAGCCCGAGGTCCGGCCTGCCACGAGCTCCCAGCATCTGGCGCGGCACGGCTCGCGCGCCACCATCCGCATGCCGGCCGGCTCCTGGGGCGCCAACGGCGATTTCAGCATGTGGCTCAGCGACCAGACCGCGTGGACCTGGGAGCGCCTCTGGCCCCTCGAGGAGCGGTTCTGGGACGCGGCCCCGACAGCCCTTGCCTCCGACGACACGCGGTTCATTCTCGCCCAGGCAGCGAGAGAGCTGCTGCTGGCGCAGTCGTCGGACTGGCAGTTCATCATCTCCACCGGGGCCGCCGCCGACTACGGAGAGCGGAGGTTCCGGGAGCACTGCAGCGACACCGAGGAGCTGGTCGCCGCGCTCGTGGACGGCTCGCCGGCGGCGCTCGACCGGGGGCATCGGCGCGCGGCGGAGCTGGCCGAGCGCGACGCGCTCTTCCCCAACGTGCTGCCGGCGATCGCCGCGGCGCTCGGCGGGTCCCGCTCCCTCGTGCTCGGCTAGTTGATGGCCCCGATCCGCTTCGCGTTCGGGCTCCACCTCCATCAACCCGTCGGCAACTTCGATCACGTGTTCGCGCAGCACGTGGACGACGTCTACCGCCCGTTGCTCGACGCCCTGGCCGACCGCGAGTTCCTGCCGGTCGTGCTCCACCTGAGCGGCCCGTTGCTCGAATGGCTGGAGGCGCACGAGCCCGCCTACCTTGACCGGCTGGGGCGGCTGGCGTCGGACGGCCGGATGGAGCTGCTGCTCGCGGGCTTCTACGAGCCCGTGCTCGCCTCCCTCCCCCGCGAGGATCGGGTCGAGCAGATCCGCTGGATGCACGAGGCCGTACGCCGCCGCTTCGGCGTGGACGCGTGCGGGCTCTGGCTCACCGAGCGGGTCTGGGAGCCCGAGCTCGCCGCCGACCTGGCCGATGCCGGCGTCCGCTATGCGCTGGTGGACGATCGCCACTTTCTGGTGACGGGATTCACCGCCGAGCAGCTCCATGCGCCGTTCTGGACCGAGAGCGACGGCAAGCGGGTCGCGCTCTTCCCGATCGACGAGCGCCTCCGGTATCTGATCCCGTTCCGCCCGCCCGAGGAAACCGCGGATTACCTGCGCCAGCTGCGTGGGGAGGGCCACCAGCTCGCCGTCCTGGCCGACGACGGCGAGAAGTTCGGTGGCTGGCCCGGAACCAAGGAGTGGGTCTACGGCGAAGGATGGCTGGACCGATTCATGGCGACGATCGGCGGGATGGTGGAGCGGGGTGAGGTCGTGCTGAGCCGGCTCGACGAGGCGCTGGATGCCGTGCCGAGCGGCGGCCTCGCCTACCTGCCGACCGCGTCATACCGGGAGATGGAGGGCTGGTCGCTTCCACCCGACGCGGCCCTCCGCCTCGCGCGGCTCGAGCGCGACCTGGGCGAGCCCCGCATGGCCGGCGCCGAAGGAGCGCTGATCCGCGGCGCACACTGGCGCAACTTCCTGGTCAAGTATCCGGAGTCGAACCGGATGCACAAGAAGATGATGGCCCTGAGCGCGCTCGCGCGCCGCCGGGGCGACCCGGCCGACGTTCGGCGGGCGATCGGCCGCGCCCAATGCAACGACGCCTACTGGCATGGGGTCTTCGGCGGGCTCTACCTCCCGCACCTGCGCGACGACATCTGGCGCAATCTCGCCCAGGCAGAAGCGGCGCTCCGGCGGGGGATGGGCCTCGCATGGGAAGTGCTCGACCTGGACGGTGACGGGAACGAGGAGATCTGGGTGCACTCGTCCGCGTTCTCCGCCCTCATCAGCCCCGCGCGGGGCGGCGCGATCGAGGAGTACACCGTGTTCGCCGCCGGCGTCAACTACGCGAACACGCTGACCCGCCGGCGCGAGGCGTACCACGACCTGGCGCTCGAGCGCGCCGCCGAGCACCCGGCACCCACGGACGGCGGCACCGCCAGCATTCACGATCTCGAGGAGGGACTCCGCCTCGATACCCGGCCGCCGCTCGATGGCGAGGACCGGGCCCTGTTCGTGGATCGCCTGCTGCCCGGCGGCGTGACGCTCGAGGACTATGCGCGTGGAGAGTCCTGGGCCATCCTCTCGTGGGCCCGCCAGCGCCTGGCATGCACGGTCGAGTGGCGGAAAGGCGGGGTGGAGGTGGTGTGCACGGCGCCCGACGGACGAGGACGGCTGGAGAAGCGAATCCGCTGCGAGGCGGATGGCCGCATCGCCGTGAGCTGGACGTGGAATCCCTCGGCCGCCGAGCCGGGCGATCTCTTCACCACCGAGCTCTCGCTCGCGCGACCGGTGCGGCTGGCTTGCACTCCGGCGGCCGACGAATGGCGGTTCGTGATCGAGACGGTCGCCAAGTCGGAGCGCGGGCTCGACCGCACCCGCCAGGGTGAGTCGGTCACC
>DAIPLK010000132.1:0-5598 GCA_036769285.1 Gemmatimonadales bacterium
CCGAAGCCTCACCTGTCGAGAAAACTCCCGCCTGGGACCCGGGACTACCTGGCGCATCGGCTGGACGGCGCGCGCGATCTCTATCTCCTGGCGCTGGCCCTGGGCGACCGCCCCGAAGGGCCGGCGCCGTTCGGGCCGATGATCCGCGAGGCCCGCATCCACTTCGCGGGAGTGATCGAGGAAGCGCGGATCGCCGGGCTCGACACGAGGGCAATCGCCGTGATGCTCGGCAAGCGGAACATCGAGTTGGCCGACAGCATCCGGCCCGAGCTATGGGCGCGCGTCGAGCAGCTCCTGGCCAAGCGGGCTACCCGCAAACGACCGGCGCGGCGGGGTCGGCGCTGAGGCGGCACAGCCTTGGTGCGGGCCGTACCGCCTGAGGCCACCCACGTGCCTTCGTCAGACGTGTCGAGGCCCTCTTCCCGCAATGGCGTGGTAGAGTACCAGGAGGACGACCGCTCCGACCACGGCCACGATCAAGCTCCAGAGGTTCAATCCGGTGACCCCGGGCTCGCCGAACTGCTGGAAGAGCCACCCGCCCGCCAGCGCGCCGACGATGCCTAGCGCGATATCCATCACCACACCTTCACCGGTCTTGTTCACGAGCTTGCTCGCCACAAAGCCGGCGATCAGCCCCAGCACCATCCACGCAAGAATCGACATACCCTTACCTGTGCCTTTCCTCAGGACTGCAACTCCCTGACTTCCGATGGACTACTGCGACCGACCGCCGACCCGAAACGCGGTCGCCGGGTTCTGCACTGCCTAATACTACGAGATCACGGCGGCGAGAGGCTATCGGTCGTGCGGATGATAAAGGGACTACGCCGAATGGCCCGAACGAGCCGGCACCTGCGGATCGGAGGAGCTAGACCGTTCGATCAGGTGGGGGCCGGGGAACGAGGGCAACGGGCACCAGTCCTCTGGCGCCTGCCCAACTAGAAGCCTACGTTTGACTGGAAGTCGTCAGAAAGATTGGTAGGGTACCTTGCTCTTGAGGGGTGCCTATGGACGCAGCCTTGACGGCTCCCCACGGTCCGATCTGGCACGGGGCCACGGTGCTGGTGGTCGACGACCAACCGCCGATGCGTCAGCTCCTCCGCCGCATGCTGGAAGCCGAGGGCTTTCACGTCGAGGAGGCGCCGGACGGCGAGTCCGCGCTGAGACTCGTTCAAGCGCACGCCGAGCCGTTCGACTTGGTCCTGACCGACCTCTCGATGCCGGAAATCGATGGGCGTCAGGTCTCGGAAACGCTGAGAAGGTATCGGCCGAGCGTCGCCGTTCTCTGCATGTCCGCCGATCCCGACGCGGTGCCGTATATCGAAGTGTCGGATGCCCCCGTCCGGGTGCTGCGCAAACCATTCACCCCCGACGACCTGTACCACGCGGTGCGTGACGCCATCACCCGCGCCACCGATCTGGCGACCCTCGCCGAGGCAGAGATTGTGCGCGTGCACGCCGGATTGAGCAAGCTTGCGTCGGCGCTCGAGGAGAGTCGGACAATGCGGGTGCAGACACTCGATCTGGTCGTCGCTGCCCGCGAGCTGCGGCGGGCGAGTGCCGGGCCAAGCTGACGGTCGGGGCGCAGCGCCCTCGCCGGTCATTGCTTCTGCGGCGCCCACTCCAGCAGCGCGCCCGGCTGCACCTCAAAGAACGCGCACAGCCGGTCCAGCGTGTCCGCGTGCAGCCGGCCGAACCGCCCGCCCGGTCGGGAGAGCCGGTAGGCGCTGGGGTAGCTGAGCTTTGTACCACGGCTGAGCGCGTACGCCGTGATGCCGCGCCGTGCCATGAGCTTGTCGATCCGGAGGCGGACCATGAGGCCTTTCGGGTGGGATCGCGCTGGCCATACGGTATAGCCTTGCGATATGTAACACTGCAGTATACTCTCCAAGCACACGCCCGGCTACGGCCGGGTTCGTGCTAATCACTCCGATTACTCCGCCCCGCCTCCGGGACTCAGCGATTCGAGTGCTCACCTTTCTAAGGAAGGTGCCTCGATGGTCGCGTCGCCCACCCGCACCGGCACGACGCTGCACCGGATGCCCCGCCGCCGCCGCATCGGCATCCTCGACCTCGTCACCAAGAGCCCCCGCAACAGCCTGTATGGCCGGCTCATGAACGCCAACCTCGCCAGCATCATGCCCCAGATGCTCGCCGTCTGGTGCGAGGAGGCGGGGCACGAGGTGACCTACGTGTGCTATACCGGCGCCGAGGATCTGCTGGCCGAGCTGCCCGCCGACCTCGACGTGCTGTTCATCGGCGCGTTCACCCAGGCCGCCCAGCTCGCCTACGCGCTCAGCAACCTGTTCCGCCGGCGGGGCGCGATCACGGTGCTGGGCGGGCCGCACGCGCGCTGCTATCCCGAGGACGCCGAGCAGTACTTCGACTACGTGCTCGGCTTCACCGACAAGAGCGTGGTGCAGGAGCTGCTCGCCGAGTGCGAGCAGCACCGGCCCATTGGACGGCAGATGGGGGCCGCTCGGCAGCCGTCCGAGCTCCCCACCCTCGAGGCCCGCTGGAAGTTCGTCGAGGCCACGCTCGCCAAGTCGCCCGCGATCAAGTTCGTGCCCATGATCGGCAGCCTGGGCTGCCCCTACACCTGCAGCTTCTGCATCGACTCGACGGTGGACTACCAGCCGCTCGGCTTCGCCCAGGTGAGCCAGGACCTCGCCTTCCTGCTCACCAAGATCAAGCACCCGATCGTCGGGTGGCATGATCCCAACTTCGGCGTCCGGTTCGACGACTACATGGAGGCGATCGAGGCCACCGTCCCGCAGGGCCGGATGCGGCACATCGCCGAGAGCAGCCTGTCGCTCCTGTCGGAGCCGCACCTGCAGCGGCTCCAGCGGAACGGGTTCGGGGCCATCCTGCCGGGCATCGAGTCGTGGTACGATCTGGGGAACAAGTCGAAGACGCGCCAGATGGGGATGGACAAGGTCGAGCAGGTCGCGGAGCACGTGAACATGATCCTGCGCTACATCCCCTACATCCAGACCAACTTCGTGCTGGGCCTCGACACCGACGAGGGCGCCGAGCCCTTCGAGCTCACGAAGCGGTTCCTCGACCTGGCCCCGGGGGCGTTCCCCGCCTACTCGCTGCTCTCGGCGTTCGGCCGAGCCGCCCCGCTGAACCTGGAGTACCAGCGCGCGGGCCGCGTGCTGCCGTTCCCGTTCACCTTCCTCAACAACAATCACGCGATGAACGTGCGGCCCAAGAACTACGCGTGGCCGGAATTCTACGACCGGCTCGTGGATCTCAGCCGCTACTCGTTCTCCTGGCGCATGATCGGGCGGCGTCTGGCCGCCACCGGCGGGATGATTCCCAAGTGGATGAACGTGGTGCGGGCGATGTCGTCGGAGGGGTGGGGACGGATCAGGTATCACAGCACGATCCGCCGACTGCTCGACGAGGATGGGGCCGTCCGGGCGTTCATGGAGGGAGAGACCGACCGGCTTCCCGGCTTCTACGCCGGGCGCATCGAGCACGATCTCGGCGCGCTGTACCGGTATCTCCCGCCCGGCAGCGTCATGCACGACCCGAATGCCTACCTGAAGAGCTCGGTTGCGGCGCCGCCCACCGCGCAGCTCAAGGTCACCCGCCGCCCGGCGCGCGTGATCGAACACGCGCGCGAGAGCGCCGTCACCCAGACCCTCGGATTGACCTGATGTCTACCAAGGAAGGCCGCTTCGGCCTGAACATTCACCGGAGCTCGCGCTCACCGATCCCGACGGTGCACATCTTCCTCCAGCGCATCGTCCGGCATGCCAACGGCATGCTGGCCGTCACGCCGGTGTGCGGATCGCTGGCGGAGATCGAAGGGGAAATCGAGGACCTGCGGGGCGAGCTGGAGAGCGTTCTGCGGCAGGCCCGACACGCCTATGCGCTGAAGGGCGTGCCGGCCGTCGGCGCCTGAGCCTCAGTCCGCCTACCCGGCCGGATCTCGTCACTCCTCCGCCGGCTGGTCGGGAGCGGCGGTCTCGGCCGCGTCGGTGCCCTCGGAACGGGTGGTCGTCCGATCGAGCCTGCGTTGCAGCTTCTCCTCCTTCTTGCGCTGCTTGGTCAATTCCTTCTGCCGCTTTTCGAAGCCGTAGTTGCGCTTGGGCAAGGAGCCACTCCCAGTGAGAGACCGGAGACGTGTTCGCGGGCGTGCAGCAAGGTAGCAGGTCGGCGCCGCTCCCGGGACCAGTGCGGGCCTGCACGCGCTCGCTAATACACGTACCTGCCGCTAAGTTTCAGATACCCTCTCACCACTCCGGCACGGAGGCGTATCTCGCTACCATCGGCAGGTCCCCATGTCAGACTCGCCCTCCCGCCGAGGCAAACCAGATCCCGCTGCAATTCCACAGACCATCACCGATCGTGTCCTGGCCCGCGTGAGCGATGCCGGACTCGCCGTGGACCAGGGCGCCAAGGCCACCCGCCACAAGGCGACGCGCCGCCGCTCGGCCGCGTCCGACCGGCTCTCCGCCAGCGTGACCCGAACTCCGGAACAGGTGCGAGAGGCGCGCGCGCTGCGGCGGGTCTTTCTCGATCTGGGCGACTCCTACCGCGAGTACCGCCAGCGCACCGGCGCGCCGGTGTCATCCGACGTGCGCGAGGCCGCGTACCGGTTCCGGCGGGAGCTCAACGTCACCTCGCTCGTCTCGGTCGCGGCCTCGCTGGACCAACTCGACGTCCTGACCTGGTAACGGGCGAGGAGCTTCCATGCTGTTCCTCACGGTCGCGCTCATGGCAGCCTCCCCGGACGCGTCCGGCGTGCGCGACATCGAGGTGGCGCCGGGCGAGATCCTCCGCACCACCACCGTCGGCACCGGCCAGCCGTTGGTCCTCATCCCCGGCATCTTCGGCGCGGCGTTCGGCTATCGGATGATCACCGGCCCGCTCGCCCTGGGCGGCTACCAGACCATCGTCATCGAGCCGCTGGGGTATGGCTGGTCGTCGCACCCGAAGGGCGCGGACTACTCCTTCACGGCCCAGACCGAGCGGGTGAGCCGCGCGCTCGACAGCCTCGGCGTCACCCGGGCGCTGTTCGTGGCCCAGAGCAGCGGCGCCGCCATCGCCTTCCGACTCGCCGTCCTCCGGCCCGACCTGGTGCGCGGTCTCCTGTCCATCGACGGCGGCCCCGCCGAGAGTGCCGCGACTGCCGGTATGCGGAAGGTGTTCAGCTTCGGCAGCGGCCTGGTCAAGTTCGCGCTGGACGAGTCGAAGCTCCGGCATGACGTGCGGCGCGAGATCGTCAGGAACTCGGGCGACACCAGCTGGGTCACCGACGCCGTGATTCGGGCCTACACGGGGGGCCAGACCGCCGACATGGGCGGCTCGATCGACGCGTTCCAGCGGATGTCGAAGGCGAAGGAGGGGGCGTCGCTCGCGGACCGGCTGCATGAGTGCGCCATGCCGGTGCGGCTGCTGGTGGGCACGGTGCCGCATCCGGCCGAGGTGACGCAGGATCAGCGGCAGATGCTCAGCTCCACGCTGCGGAACTTCAGCACCGACAGCGTGGCGGGGTCGGGGCAGTACATCCACGAGGAGCAGCCGGCCGCCGTCCTGGCCGCGGTCGCGAGGCTGGACCAGGCAGCGCGGTAGCGGTGCCGGCTT
>DAIPLK010000132.1:5698-7586 GCA_036769285.1 Gemmatimonadales bacterium
TCTGCCCCTCCCCCGGGGGTTCGCCTGGCGCTATGATCTAGAAGATCTCAGGACGAAGACGCCTGCACGCGGACACGGCCCCAGGATGCGCTTCGGCATCGTTAGAGACCCGGCGAAGATCGCTCGAATCCAGAAGCGGCTAGCCGACCGAGATGAGCAGCTGATGACCTCTCGCGGCTCCCTCGTCCGCTACGAGATGCCGGCCTTGCCGAACGCCTTCCCCCAGCTCAGTCGCATCCTGGACAGCTCGGCCCACCGGGCCCAGTTCTTCGGAATCCACTATCACATCCATAGCAAAGACCGAAAGATCGAGCGGCTCCTGCCTGCAGCCGAGTACTACCAGTTCGTCTTTCGCGCCGTGGCCGACAGGCGCTATGCGCTCGAGCTCGGGCTCGGCCGCCTTGGCGAACTCGAGCGCTGGATCCAGCGGTATTACGACGACCTCCGAGTACCCACGCTCAGGACCGAGCAGCCTTCGTTCCGGGTGGTGGACAAGGTCTACTCGCTGAAGTCGGAGGTGGGCAACATTCTGTTCCTGGTGCGTGGAACCCTGGACACCATCGCTACTCTGTTGCACTTCCTCTATGGTCCGACCTCAGACCACTTCACGAGTTTCGCTGCCTTCGTCAACCATCTGAACAGGCGTCACGCAGCCGAAGCGGACGTCGATCCTGCGCTGAGGGAGTATATCGCGGAGCATTTAGGGTGGCTCCGGACACTACGAGAGTACCACGATTACGTGACCCATTACGGCTCGATTGACATCTCATTCTACGAGCCCCGGGAAGGGGTGGTGCGGACGTACCTGCAGGACGCCCTGCTGGTGCACGAAGTCGTGGCGCCGGTTCTGGCTGGGCTCGATTCCCTGTGCGGGTTCGTGGACGGACACTTTGCAGCAAGGATCGCAGGGACCGTCTAGGGGCCAGCGGGCTGCTTGCTTGGCCTCAACCACGACGCTCCCCACAGCCCCGGTCGGGACCAGCCCGCCAGCACCGCACGACCCGCTTTGCCAGCCCGGCTGACCCACTCGGTCACCGGACGCCCGAGAATGGTGAATCCTCCCGACGGCCAACTGGGCAGAGAGGCCGGGGGCGGACTGAGCTGCGCTTCGCCGAGCAGAGATCGGAGGCGCGCATCCGACAGGAAGGGTGAGCCCGCCGGCAGGTGGCTGGTCACGCGCGACTCATTCGCGGAGTCGAACCGGAGCCGGCGGCCCGGGAGGACGACTCGGCGCCAGAGCCGCGCCGGCGGGTCCGATGGGACCCCCTCGATGTATGCCAGCCAGCCCACCCCGTCGCTGGCCGGGAACGGCATCGATTCGGTCAGGACATTACCCCGCGGGTAGAACGGTGTCAGCAGCATGGGAGGCCATCTCTTTCGGAGCGGGTGAGCACACTACCCCCAAGGGTCTATCAATACATCCCGCCCATACCGCCACCCGCGCCGGCCGGCGAAGGCTTCTCTTCCTTCCGCTGGACCACGACGCACTCGGTGGTGAGGAGTAATCCCGCGATCGACGCCGCGTTCTGGAGCGCGGTCCGGGTGACCTTGGTCGGGTCGATGACGCCCGCCTTCACCAGATCTTCGTACGTGTCGGTCAGCGCGTTGTAGCCGAAGTTCCGCTGCTTCGACGCCTTGACCCTGGCCACCACGATCGAGCCCTCGGCGCCCGCGTTCTGCGCGATCGCCCGGATCGGCTCCTCGAGCGCGCGGCGCACGATGTCCACGCCGATCTTCTCGTCCTCGGTGCCGCGGATCCGCTCGAGCGCGCTCTGCGCCCGGAGCAATGCGACCCCGCCGCCCGGCACGATGCCCTCCTCGACCGCCGCGCGGGTGGCGTGCAGCGCGTCCTCCACCCGGGCCTTCTTCTCCTTCATCTCGGTCTCGG
>DAIPLK010000026.1:0-1967 GCA_036769285.1 Gemmatimonadales bacterium
ACTCGACCAGATCCTTGAGGGTCCGGATGTTCGAGTTCTTGAGCGAGTTGAGCGACCGCACCGAGAGGCCGAAGTCGTCGATCGGCCGGGCCAGCCGCGCCCGCAGGTTGGCGCCGTTGCCGGCACCCGCGGTGGCGCCAGTCTCGCGCATGGTGGGCACCTTGCCGAAGTCCACGAAGTACTGGAAGTGGACCTGCGCGAGGGCGGCCGCGTAGGCGATCGCGTCCTCGGGCGTGATGGTGCCGTTGGTCTCGACCTGGACCGTCAGGCGGTCGTAGTCGGTGCGCTGGCCGACACGGGTCTCCGCGACGGCGAAGTTGGCGCGGCGGACCGGATTGTAGATGGAGTCGATGCGCACGAGGTCCACCGGCAGCGACCGGTCGGCCGGGTGCATCTCGGCCTCGACGTAGCCCCGGCCCTTGTTCACGTACAGCTCCATGTTGACCTCGCGGTCGTCCTGGAGGGTGAACAGCAGGTGGTCGGGGTTCCTGACGGTGATCGAGCCGTGCTCCTGGATGTCGCGGGCGTAGACCGGCCCCGCGCCGTCGCGGTGGATGTGCAGCACCGCCTCGTCCACCTCCTCCGCGAGCACCAAGGTGAGCGCCTTGAGGCGCTGCACGATCTGGTGCACGTCCTCGAGCACGCCCAGCACGGTCTGGTGCTCATGCACCACGCCGTCGAGACGGAAGCCCCAGACCGCGCTGCCACGCAGCGAAGACAGCAGCAGCCGGCGGAGCGAGTTGCCGAGCGTGTAGCCGAAGCCCCGCTCCAGCGGCTGGAGGCGGAACTCGGCGGCGTTGGGGTTGTCGTCCCGCTTCGTCATCTCGACGAGGTGAGGACGCACCAACCCGGTCAGATCGATGGTCATGGTCACTTCGAGTACAGCTCGACGATGAGCTGTTCCTGCGCGTTGATGGGGATGGCTTCGCGGGTCGGGCGCTCCAGCACGCGGCCGGCCGCCTTGTCGGCGTCCACCGAGAGCCAGGAGACGGGCTGACCCCGCGACGCGGCTTCCTGCGCCAGCTTGACGGCCACCAGCTCGCGGCTCGACGGCGCCACCCGGACTTCCTCGCCCGGAACGACCCGGTACGCCGGGATGTCCACCCGGCGGCCGTTGACGTCGATGTGCCCGTGCGCGATGAGCTGGCGCGCGGCCTTGCGGCTGGCCGCGAAGCCCATGCGGTAGACGATGTTGTCCAGCCGGGTCTCGAGCGCGACGAGCAGGTTGGTGCCCTTCACGCCGGGCTCGCCGGTGACGCGCTCGAAGGTGTTCCGGAACTGACGCTCGGACAGGCCGTACATCCGCTTCACCTTCTGCTTCTCACGCATCTGCTTGGCGTACTCGGACGCCTTGCGCTGGCGGCCCCCGGTCTGCCCGTGCTGGCCCGGCGCATAGGCCCGCCGCTCGACGGGGCACTTCTCGGTGAGGCACTTGGTGCCCTTGAGGAACAGCTTGGTGCCCTCGCGGCGGCAGAGGCGGCAGCTGGGACCGACGTATCGCGACATGGCTCAGACCCGCCGCTTCTTCGGGGGACGGCACCCGTTGTGGGGGATCGGGGTGACGTCGCGGATCGACACCACGCGGAGACCGACCGAGGCCAGCGCCTGAATGGCCGACTCGCGCCCGCTGCCCGGCCCCTGCACCCGCACGTGCACGCGGCGGACCCCCAGGTTCATCGCCTCGCGCCCGCAGTTCTCGGCCGCCACGGTGGCGGCGAACGGGGTGGACTTCTTCGAGCCCTTGAACCCGGCCTTGCCCGCCGACCCCCACGCGAGGGTGTTGCCCCGCATGTCGGTGATCGTGATGAGCAGGTTGTTGAACGTGGCCGAGATGTGGGCCACGCCCTCGGACTCGACCACCTTCTTTGCCCGCTTGGCGCTGGGCGTCTTCGCCGGAGCTGGAGCCGCAGCCGGAGCCGGTGCTGGTTCGGTCATTACTTCTTGGTCACTTTCTTCTTCCCGGCGAT
>DAIPLK010000026.1:2067-22711 GCA_036769285.1 Gemmatimonadales bacterium
GGAGCCGGTGCTGGTTCGGTCATTACTTCTTGGTCACTTTCTTCTTCCCGGCGATGGCACGCCGCGGACCCTTCTTGGTCCGGGCATTGGTGTGGGTCCGCTGGCCACGGACTGGCAGGCCCCGCCGATGGCGGATCCCGCGGTAGCTCCCGATGTCCATCAGGCGCTTGATGTTCATCGCGATTTCGGTGCGGAGGGCACCCTCCACCTTGACCGACCGCTCGATGATCTGGCGCAGGCGAGCCACCTCGTTGTCCGAGAGGTCCCGGACCCGGGTGTCGGGGCTCACGCCCGTCTCGCCAAGGATGCGGCTGCTGGTGGGCCGGCCGATCCCGTAGATGTACGTGAGGGCGATCTCGATGCGCTTTTCGCGCGGAAGGTCTACGCCTGCGATGCGCGCCATGATCAGCCTTGCCGCTGCTTGTGCTTGGGATTGCGCTTGCAGATGACGCGGACCACGCCCTGTCGCTTGACGACCTTGCAGTGCTCGCAAATCGGCTTCACGCTCGAACGAACCTTCACGCGTCTCTCCGGGGCCGGTTAAGGATTAGCTGTCCAATATATCCCCCGTGTCAAAGTGATGCAAGGAGGGGGTTTGGACGCGGCTAGCCCACCACCCGGAGCTCGACCAGGCTCCACCCCGCCCGGCTCAGACGGTACCCCAGCAGGAGGCTCTGGATGCGCACCTGCTGCGTGCCCGCCACCCGGTATCGCCGCTCCAGCTCCACGTAGCCCCGCCCCGGCTCGACCTCCCGGGCCGCCCGGACGACCGTCTCGACCTCCTGGGCCGAGGCGAGGAAGTCGGCTAGCAGGGCCGCGGCCTGGGCCGGCGGAAGCGCGGCCGAGGGGTCGGCGCCCGGGAGCTGGACCAGCAGGCGCGGGCTGCCGGCCACCAGCCCCGCCGCGTCGTGGGCGAACCAGGCGCCCCGCGCCCGCTCCGCCTCGGCAGCGAGCCCGGCGCGCTCCTGGGCCCGGGCCGCGGAGCACGGGAACAGCAGGGCGAGGACGATCAGGAGCCAGTGCATTGAGCCTCCTCGAGGAACCCCCGAAACGCCGCCGACGGATCCGCGGCATGCAGGACGGGCCGCCCCACCACCAGATGCGTCGCGCCGGCGGCGACCGCGTCCGACGCGGTCGCCACGCGCACCTGATCGCCCCGCGCGTCCGCCCGCCCCCGGATCCCCGGCACCACGATGAACGCCTCCGGACCGACTCGCCGCCGCACCAGCGCCACCTCCTGCGGGGAACAGACCACGCCGGCGAGCCCCGACCGCACCGCCTCCGCGCTCTGGCGCTCGACCTCCCTCGCCAGGTCCACCTCGGCGCGGCCCACCGCGCGCGCGTAGGAGGCCGAGTCGTGCGAGGTGAGCACGGTGACGCCCACCAACCCGACCCGCCCACCCGCGGCAGCGGCGGCGGCCTCCATCATCGCCGCGCCGCCCAGCGTGTGCACGGTGGCCATCGCGACACCCAGCGCGCGGGCTGCCGTCACCGCCTCGGCCACGGTGTTCGGGATGTCGTGCCATTTGAGGTCGAGGAACACGCGAAGGCCGCGATCGATGAGCACGCGGACCAGGTCCGGACCCTCGCGCGTCATCAGGATCGAGCCGACCTTCACCCACCGCGCCTCCGGCAGGCGATCGAGCAGGCGCAGTGCCTCGGAGCCGGCGGGCAGGTCCAGCGCGACGATCACCTCAGCCATGCCCACGCTCCAGCGCTCGAATGATCCGGCCCGGCAGCCGGGGATCGGCGAGCGCCGCGGTGCCGATCCCGACCAGCGCGGCCCCGACCCGGAGGTACTGCCTGACGTCGTCCGCGGAGCGCACGCCGCCCACCCCGATGACCGGCATGCCGCCCGTCCGCTCGACCACCCGCGCGGCCGCGAGCACTCCCACCGGCAGGAGCGCGGGTCCGCTGACTCCGCCGTTCCCGTTGCCCAGTCGAGGGGCGGACCCATGCTCCGCAAAGAGGAGGCCGGGAATGGTATTGACCACCGTGATGGCATCCGCGCCGGCGTCCCGGGCCACCAGGGCCATGCCCGGGATGTCCGGCAGCACCGGCGAGAGCTTGGCCGACAGCGGGAGGCGGGTGCGGGCGCGGCAGAGGGTGACGATGCGCCGGACGCACTCGGGATCGGCCCCGAACTCGAGGCCGCCGGCACTGGTATTGGGACAGGACAGGTTCAGCTCGAACGCCGCGATGCCGGGGACACCGTCCAGCCCGGCGACCACTTCGGCGTACTCCTCCGTGGTGAATCCCACGACGTTGACCAGGAGCTGAGCGCGGGAGAGGCGCCGCGCGAGCCACGGGAGCAGCTCGGCGCGCACCTGCTCGAGGCCGGGGTTGGCGAGCCCCACCGAGTTGAGCATGCCGCCGCGGAACTCGGCCACCCGCGGGGGCCGGTTGCCGGCGCGCGGCGCGAGCGACACGGCCTTGGTGACGAGACCGCCCAGGCGATCGAGATCCATGACGCCGTCGAGCTCGCGGCCGAAGCCCGCGGTGCCCGCGGCGAGCAGGAGTGGATTCTGGAACTGGCGGCCGAAGACGGTCCGCGAAAGCGCGCCGGCCGTGGCGCTCACGGCTCGAGGCCGCGCCGGGTCCCCGGCGCGGCGGCGTCCGCGGGCTGGCCTTCGCGCCGGCGCACCCGCGGATCGGGCTCGTTCGCTTCGACCGGTCGCCGCCGCGCCCCCGGCAGCGGAGGACGCGTGCGAGCGACGGGCTGCGCGGCCGCGAACGCCTGGAGCGAGTCCTCGAGCGCCCGGTAGCCCGGCGCGTCCTCGCCACGCACGACCGCCAGGTAGGGGCTGTCGGCGTAGAGGCTGTCCAGCCGGGCCCGCGAGACATCAGCGCCGGACGGGTCGAGCTGCTCGGCCGCGAGCAGCGCCTTGGGCGCGTAGGGCGAGGCCGGCCACTCGTCCGCGAGGCGGTGGAAGAGACCCGCGGCGAGCGCGGGAGCAACCAGCGTGTCGCGCGCCGCCTCGGCGCCAAGGAACAGGCGGAGGTCGCCGCGCGGCACGCCGGGCCCCGCCGAATCCGGGAGCATGCGGAGACGAGCCACGGTGACCGCGAGCACGGCGGCCTCGCCGGCGGCCCCACTCGGCCGGCCGGCAAGCGCGGCGAGCGAGTCGTCCAGCGGCGCGAGATCGTCGAGTGACCGGGCGCGGCTCAGCCCGAGGCGCAGCAGGCGGAGGTGGGCGCGCTCCCCGCTCTCGGTCCGCCCCGGAACGCGCGCCGCCTCGTCCAGGCGGGCGAGCGCCTGGGCCGTATCCACCTGGGCGAGCCGGAGCGCGTCCTCGTACAGGCGTCGGGCCCGCTGCTCGGGGTTCAATCCCGGATCGCCGTCCAGCCGGCTCACGAGCGCGGAGGCCGTTCGCGGGTCCTGGCGGCCGAGCGCGACCACGATGCTGTCCCAGGCGAAGGCGGTGTCGTTCAGCGCGAGGACCGAATCGGCCAGCGCAAATGTCTCGTCGCTGCGCCCGGTGCCTGCCAGCGCGAGGAGGAGGTCATTCCGGCCGCGGGGATCGGGGCTCTCGCGCATGACCGCGAGCGCCTCCTCGTAGCGCCCGGTAAGTCGGAGGACGCGGGCATGGTGGAATCGCGCCTCGCGGCGCCGGACCGAGTCGTGGCTCTCGACCAAGGTGGCGAACGCCAGGTCCGCCAGCGCGGCGTCGCCCAGCTCGAGCTGGCACCGGCCCAGCGCGAGCGCGGCTTCCTCGGCGAGATCACCCGACCCGTCGATGAGGCTCAGCCGGCCGAGCGGGCCGACGGCGGCGGGGCACTGGTCGAGCCGGGCGAGCGCGAGGCCGCGGAGCACGTTTGCCCGGTCGGCGTGCTTGCTCCGGGGATGGCGCACCACCAGCGACTCGGCCCGGGTGATGACCTGGCCCCAGAGGTTGTTGGCCTCGAACACCCGGCCGTCCCGCTCGGCCTTGCGGGCCGACTTGGCGAGACGGTTGGTGTTGTACATCCCGTTGTAGTAGACGCAGCCGCCCAGGAGGGACGCGCCGGCCAGCAGCGCGAGCAGGCCGGCCCGCGGACGGCGCCTCACTGCGCCGTCCCGGAGTCGGCGGCGGTTCCGGTCTTCCGCTCGTACTCGAGGAGGTATTCGACGACGGCGTCGGCGATCGAGGCGGCCAGGGCCTTCTGGCTGTTCCGGTTGGTCAGAAAGCGTCCGTCCTGGGGATTGGTGCTGTAGCCCAGCTCGACCAGGATCGCGGGACGCCGGGCCGTGGTCAACACCATGAACCCGGCCTGCTTGACGCCCCGGCTCTCCCCGGTGTGCACGCCCTCGAGGCCGCGCTGCACCAGCTCGGCCAGCCGGGCCGACTCCCGGAGGTGCTCGTTGAGCTGCAGATCCTTGAGAATGAAGTCGAGGCCCCCGACCGTGCTCGCGGCCGACTCGCCGGTTTCGAACCGCACCGCGTCGTTTTCCATCTGGGCCACCCGCGCCGCGTCCTCGGTCTTGGCTTCCGCGAGGAAGAAGGTCTCGAAGCCTCGGATGTCCATGTATCCCCGGCGCCGGACGAGCGAGTTCACGTGGAGGCTCACGAACAGGTCGCAGGCCTCGGTACAGTAACCGCCGCGGTCCCCCAGCGCGATGAGCGTATCGGTGGTGCGCGTCATCCGGACGCCGATCCCACGGCGCTTCAGCTCGGCGCGCAGCAACATGCCCACCTGCAGGGTGACGTCCTTCTCGTGGATGCCTCGGGGAAAGAAGACGCCCGGATTGCCGGGGTCCACACCCCCGTGCCCCGGGTCCACGGTCACGATGTGCCCGGGCCTGAGACCGTTCGGGAGCCGGCCCGCGTCCGCGGGCGCCCGTCCCGCCAGCGTGGTGGTCCGGTCCCGCAGCTCCACCAGCCGGGCGGTCCGTGCGTCCCACCGGTACCGCTCGCCCAGGTAGTACGGCAGGATCTCGGCGACGAACTGGAACGGCAGGAAGAGGGTGTCACGCGCCAGCGTGGCCGGGTTCGCGAGCGGCATCAGCTGGCGGCTGAATTCGTAGAGCGGCGCGCCGACCAGGAAGCGGAACGATTGCCGGCCGACGACCACCTCGGCCCAGACCGAGTCCAGCCGCAGCTGGCCGCCGAGCGCCGCGACGAGCGGGCCGGCAGGCACGACCGGCGAGCCGCTGCCGTCGAGCTGCACCGGGATGCGGGCCTCGGCGCGGAGCCCGGCGATCGTCACCTCGCGCGGGAGCCCGGCGCGTCCGCCGCCCAGGAGCACACCCAGGAGTGCCAGGGTGCCGATCACCCGCGATCCCTCGCCGGCGCTCGGGACAGCCCCCGGGAGACCGCCCGGGCGGTCTCGCGTTCGACTGCCCGGCGCTTCAGGTCCTCGCGCTTGTCGTGCTGTTTCTTGCCGCGGCCGAGCGCGATGACGACCTTGGCGCGGCCGTTCTTGAAGTACAGCTCCAGCGGCACCAGGGTGAGGCCCTTCTGCTCCACCGCGCCGATCAGCTTCTCGATCTCCCGCCGGTGGAGCAGGAGCTTGCGGGTGCGAACGGGATCATGGTTGTAGCGGTTGCCCTGCTCGTAGGGGGTGATGTTCATCCCGTCGAGGAAGACCTCGCCGTTGCGGAGCCGGGCGTAGGCCTCCTTGATGGACGCCTTGCCGCTCCGGAGCGACTTGACCTCGGTCCCGGTCAGGACGATGCCGCACTCCCACGTCTCCAGAATGTGGTAGTCGTGGGTCGCCTTGGGGTTGCGGGCGACGCTGTGCTTGCGCTCGACTGGCGGGGAAGAATCGGGGGTCACGTCACCATCCTAAGCAAAGGATAGGCCACCACTTCGAGGGGGTCAACGGGCCGGGTTGACCCTGCCTTCACGCCGCGCTAGCTTTGCGCCCTTCGCCGAAGTGGTGGAACTGGTAGACGCGCTGCGTTCAGGGCGCAGTGGGCGCAAGCCCGTGCGGGTTCGAGTCCCGCCTTCGGCATGGTGACCGCGTCCCCGCCGTGGGTCACACTGAACAACGCGAAGGGGGCATGCGTTCAGGCATGCCCCCTTCACTGCGTTCAGGGTGACTCCCTTCCGCCTACCGCCCTCCTGCCATCAGTAGCGCGCCATCCCGGGCTCGATTCGCTCCGCCCAGGCGTCGATGCCGCCGGCGAGGCTTCGCACCTTGTTGAAGCCGGCACCGCGCAGGATCTCCAACGCCTTGAGCGAGCGCGCGCCGTGGTGGCACTGGGTGACGATCTCGGTGTGGCCGTCCAGCTCGTTGAGCCGCTCGGGCAGCTGGCTCAGCGGGATGAGCCGCGCGCCGTCGATGTGGACGATCTCCCACTCCGGCGGCTCGCGGACATCCACCAGCACCAGATCATCGCCCTTGGCCTCACGCTCGCGGCGGAACTCCTCGACGCTGATCTCCACGCCGGCGTAGTCGGGCTCGGCGCCGATGCCGCAGAAGGCCTGATAATCGATGAGCTCGTGGATGGTCGGCTGATCGCCGCAGATCGGGCAGTGCGGATCCTTCCGCAGCTTGAGCTCACGGAAGCGCAGCTTGAGCGCGTCGAACAGCACCAGCCGGCCGACGAGCGACTCCCCCGCCCCGATGATCCACTTGATCGTCTCCAGCGCCTGGATGCTCCCGATGATCCCGGGCAGCACCCCCAGCACTCCGCCTTCGGCGCAGCTCGGTACCAGTCCCGGGGGCGGGGGCTCGGAGTAGAGGCACCGGTAGCACGGGCCCTCCTTGGCGTAGAACACCGACGCCTGCCCCTCGAACCGGAAGATGCTGCCGTAGACGTTCGGCTTGCCCAGCAGGACGCAGGCGTCGTTCACCAGGTACCGGGTGGGGAAATTGTCCGTGCCGTCCACGACGATGTCGTACTCCCTGATGATCTCCAGCGCGTTCTCCGAGGTCAGTCGCACCTCGTGGCCGATGACGTTCACGTTGGGATTCAGGTCGGTCAGCCGCGCCTTGGCCGAGTCGAGCTTGGAGCGGCCGAGGGTGGCGGTGCCGTGGACGATCTGGCGCTGGAGATTGGTGAGGTCCACCACGTCGAAGTCCACGATGCCGATGGTGCCGACGCCGGCGGCGGCGAGGTAGAGCGACAGCGGCGAGCCCAGCCCGCCGGCGCCGATCGCGAGCACCCGCGCCGCCTTGAGCTTGCGCTGGCCCTCGACGCCGACCTCGGGCAGGAGGAGATGGCGCGAGTAGCGCAGCACCTCGGCGTGCGAGAGCTTGGGCAGCGCCGTCTCGGTGGCCGGACTGCCTCCCGCGATGCTGGGAACGATCGTGAGCACGTCGCCTTCGCTCACCCGGGTGGCGGTGGAGGCGAGCTGCCGGATGTCGGTGTCGTTGAGATAGAGGTTCACGAAGCTCCGCAGCCGCCCGTCCTCCTGGACCAGGTGGCGCTTGAGCCCGCCGTGGACGGCGAGCAGCTCGTCGAGCACCTCGCCGACGGTGGCGCCCGAGACGGCGATGGCGTCGCGGCCGCCGGTGAAGCCGCGGAGCGGAGTCGGAATGGAGACGGTCACGGACATCGTCACACCTCGCTGAACACGTCGAGGGATTCGGGATGCATCAGCGGGCGCTGGTCGTCCAGCACCCAGCTGGTCAGTTCGGCGCCCCGCCCGCGGTCCACCCGCACGATGAGATAACTGTACCACGGCCAGGCGTGCTCGGCGTCGAATGCCGACGGCGCCGCGGGGTGGTCGGGATGCGAGTGGTAGTAGCCGACGATCTCCTGCCCCGCCGCGCGGATCTCGGCGTCGAGCCGCCGCAGGTCGTCGGGCGCGATCAGGTAGCGGTGCGGATCGTCGGTGCGGCGGTTGACCGCCGGCGCGAGCCGGACGACCTCCTTCGCGCCGCCATCCACTGTTCCGATCAGCGCGCCGCAGCACTCGGCGGGATAGGCCGCCTCGCCGTGCCGGCGGATCTCGTCGGCCAGCGCGCCGGGGAGCCGGAGCGTCACGACTCCGCCCACCGATGCGGCTCGCTCAGGTAGCGGGCGCCGGTGTCGCATCCGATGGCCACGACGTGCGCGCCCGGCTCGCGGCGGACGATGTCCATGGCCGCCGCGACGGCGGCCCCCGCCGACCATCCCACCAGGTATCCGGCGCTCCGCGCCAGCCAGCGGGCGCTCCGGTCCGCCGTCTCGGTGGGAATCTCGGCGACGACGTCGACGACTGAGGGATCGTAGAGGGCAGGCGGTTGCGTCGTGGTGGCGAGATGCTTGAGCCCCTCCAGACCGTGATAGGGCGAGTCCGGCTGCACCCCCACCAGCGTGACCGACGGATTCCGCTCCTTCAGGTAGCGGCCGGTGCCCATCATGGTTCCCGTCGTGCCCAGGGCGGCGACGAAATGGGTGATCCTGCCACCGGTCTGGGCCCACAGCTCGGGTCCGGTGGTCTCGCGGTGCGCCTGCGGGTTGGCCGGGTTGCTGTACTGGTCGGCGTAGAAGTACCGGTCCGGATCGGCGTCCGCCAGCTCGCGCGCGCGCCGCGCCGCGCCCTCGGTACCCTCCATGCGATCGGTCACGACGACCTCCGCGCCGTACACCTCGAGCAGCGCGCGGCGTTCGGGGCTCGCGTTGGCGGGCAGGCAGATCGTGACCTCGACCCCCGCCGCCGCGCCCAGCATCGCGTAGGCGATCCCGGTGTTGCCGCTCGACGCGTCGAGCAGCCGCCGGCCCGGCACCAGCCCGCGCCGGAGCGCGTCGCGCAGGATGGCGCGGGCGGCGCGGTCCTTCACGCTGCCGCCCGGATTGAGCCACTCCGCCTTGAGCCAGAACCGGCCCGCGCCGTCCGGCAGCTCCACCGGCAGCAGCGGGGTGTTCCCCACCGCCTGCCAGAGCGCCGGCTCCCGCACCAGCCATCGTTCCCGCACTGCCGTCATCCGTGCTCCTCCCAAACGAAAAAACCCGACCGGTCGGGTCGGGTTGCGTGCCGCAATACGGCGGCGCTAACTCGTCGACGAGATCCCGACCAGGTCCTGGACGTGGGGCTCCTGCTGCATCAGGTCGGCGAGGGAGATGCTCGCCAGCAACTCGTCCACGCGCTGCTGGAGCGCCTGCCAGACGGGCCGGATGCTGCAGGTGGTGTCCGGGCTACATCGCTCGGCGTCCACCGGGTGGGCGTCGCAGTTCACCTCGAAGGTCTGGTGCTCGGAGGCGGTCATCACATCCCGCACCGAGATGGCCGACGGCTCCTTGGCCAGGAAGTACCCGCCCTTGGCCCCGCGGACGCTCTCCACCAGCCCGGCCCGGCGCAGCCGCAGCAGGATCTGCTCCACGTAGTCGGCCGGCAGCCGCTCCGCGTCCGCGAGCTCGCGCGCGGCGACGGTCCCCCCGCCGGTCCGGCCGCGGCGGGCGAGGTGGAGGGAGATGATGAGGCTGTATTCGGTCCAGGTGGTGACCCGCATGAGGCTCAATATGGGCGGCCGAAGGTCGGGATTCAATGGGCAGGCGGGTGGCGGGCGGCTCCAGCGGCGGGGCGGAGTGATTATCCCCCGCCCGGAATCCCCTTCCCGCCCGGGACGCCGAGCTCGGTCATGGCCCGGAGATCGAGCACCTCCTCCAGCTCGGCACCCACGAGCAGCCGCTTCTTCATCACCAGCTCCTTCACGGTGAGCCCGGTGGCCAGCGCCTCCTTGGCCAGCTTGGCCGCTTCGGCGTAGCCGATCTTCGGGGCGAGCGCCGTGACCAGCGCCGGGCTCCGCTCGAGCCAGTGGGCGCACTGCTTCGCGTCCGCCTCGATGCCGACCACGCACCGCTCGGCGAAGACCCGGGTGGCGTTCCCCACGATGATGAGCCCGAACACGATGTTGTGCGTGATGACGGGCATCATCACGTTGAGCTCGAGCTGTCCCGCCTCCGCGGCGAGCGCCACCGTCGTGTCGAGCCCGAGCGCCTGGTAGCAGACCTGGTTCACCATCTCGGCGATCGACGGGTTCACCTTGCCCGGCATGATGCTCGACCCCGGCTGCACCGCCGGCAGCACGATCTCTGCTAGGCCCGTGCGCGGTCCCGAGGCGAGCAGCCGGATGTCGTTGGCGATCTTGTTGAGGTCGAGCACGTACGCGCGGAACGCCCCGCTCAGCGTGGCCACGTCGCCCATGGACTGCATGAGCTGGATCCGGTCCTGCCCCTCGCGCAGCTCGAGCCCGCTCACCTGGCGCAGGTACTTCACCATGAGCGCGGGATACTCGCGCTCCGCGTTGATGCCCGTGCCCACGGCGGTGCCGCCGATGTTCATCTCCCGGAGCCAGTCGGCCGCCTGCGCCAGCTTCTGCCGGTGGCGCTGCACGGTGTGGCCGTACGCCGTGAATTCCTGGCCGAGCCGGATGGGGGTGGCATCCTGGAGATGGGTGCGGCCGGACTTGATGATGTCGTCGAACTCGGTGCCCTTGGCCAGCAGCGAAGCGGCCAGCGCGTCGAGCGCGGCGAGTGCGGCAGGGAGGGTGGCCAGCACCGCGAGCCGCATCGCCGTCGGGATCACGTCGTTGGTGCTCTGCGCCATGTTCACGTGATCGTTGGGATGCACGGGGGCGTAGCCGCCGCGCGGCGACCCGAGGATCTCGTTGGCGCGGTTGGCGAGCACCTCGTTAACGTTCATGTTGTGGCTGGTGCCCGCGCCCGCCTGATACACGTCCACGATGAACTGATCGCGATGCCGCCCGCCGAGCACCTCGTCCGCGGCCTGCACGATGGCGTCGGCCAGCCGCGGCTCGAGCCGTCCGGTTTCCTTGTGGGTCAGGGCCGCGGCGCGCTTGATCCAGACGACGGCGTCCACGAAGGCCGGCAAGGGCCGGAGTCCCGAGATCGGGAAGTTCTCCGCCGCGCGCAGGGTCTGGATGCCGTACAGCGCGTCGGCGGGCACGGCCTTCTCGCCGAGGGGATCGCGTTCGAGGCGGGTGGTGGTCATGGTCTGGTAATGATACCGGCCCTCGAGGAGACCGACAACCGATGAGCGACTACTTCCGGCAGATCGCGGCGGCCGCGAGCTTCGGCGCCGACAAGCCCGGCAAGGCCGACCTGTTCACCGGCCGACATCTGTTCGTGGGGATCAACTGCTTCGAGCCCGGGCAGACCCAACGGGTGCACACCCACGCCGGGGCCGACAAGTTCTACCTGGTCGTGAGCGGCCGGGCGCGCATGACGGTCGGCGAGGAAACCCGGGAGGCCGGACCGGGGACGGTGGTGTGGGCGCCGGCCGACGTGCCGCACGGCGTGGCCGAGGCGCTAGAGCGGACCGTGCTGCTCGTGGGGATTGCTCCAGCGCCCCACTAGGTGGCGGAGCGCCGGCCAGCCGTAGATCCGCGCGGCGAGCACGACGCCGAGCAGCACGCCGATCCCGTTGGTGTAGAACCGCCAGACCAGCAGCAGCCACCCTTCCCCGCCACCCAGGTCGCCGGCGGCCCCGCCGAGGAACCCCAGCTCCACCGCGCCTGCGCCCGAGGGGGTGGGCAGCACCAGCTGGCTATAGAGCAGCGCGAACGAGCCGACGGCGAGGGGGCCGAGCGCCGGCGGGCTCGGCAGGGTGAGCGCCAGCACCGGGAGTATCGCCACGCGGGTGGCCAGGTTGATGAAGCTGAGCGGGACGCTCGCGACCAGCGGCCATACCGGCATGCGCCGCCAGTAGACCCGCGCGCGCTTGACCGGACGCCTGAGCTGCCGCACCGCGGGCGAGGCGACCCGCCGCGCGGCGTGCCACGCCACCACGCTCGCCACCACGACCGCCACCACCCACGGCCAGGCCGACGCAGCCGCGGCGCTCAGCCTGGGCCCCGCCACCAGCCACCATGCCGGCGCGTAGCGCCAGACGAGCCACCCGGCCGCGACGATGATGACCGGCCAGGCGGCGAGCACCTCGAGGCTGATCGCCACGAATGCCGCGGTGGCCGGGACGCGGGTCCGGAGCATGCCGGCGAGCCGCGCCGGCTCCCCGCCGATCCGTAGCGGGGTGAGCGCGCATGCCGCGTCGCCGAAGGCGTTGAGCACGAACGAGTCCCACAGGGTCATGCGGTGGCCGAGCCCCTGCACGATCCACTGGATGCGCCAGGCGCGCGCCAGGAGATCGGCCGCCACCAGCCCGACGCACAGCAGATGCGCCTGAACCGGTGTCATCCCACGAGCGCGGTGTAGGTGATGGGGCGATGCCGGGCCAGCCAGCGGTCGAGCGTGGGACCGAGCGCCGCCGCCGTCGCGGGGTGGCCGAGGTCCTGCGGGTGGAGGGCGATGCGCGGGAGGCGGGCCCCGCCCTGCAGCGCCCAGCGTGCCCGGGCGACGGCCAGCGAGCCCCACGCCCGGACCGCTCCGCGCGCGCTCCAGCGCACGACGGGTGACGGGACGCGCCTTCCCGACGGGAACAGATGGATGGCGCGATCATCCTCGCTGAACCCGAGCCCGGTCCCGCCGGCGGCCCGGTGTCCCTCGTCGCGCGCCAGCCAGGCGGGCGGCACGAACCCGACCGGATCGAGCCCCAGTGCCCGCAGCCGCGCGCGGCCGCGTTCGATCCGCTCGCGCGCGGCGGCTGCGTCGAGGGTGAGGAACTCGCCCTCTCGCGCGGTGCGGCCCCAGGCGCGGAGCTCGTCGGCGAAGCGCCGGGGCAGCCCCACCTCGTCGTGCCGCTCGCCGTGCAGCACGATCTCGGCGCCCTCGCCAGCGCGGGCACGGAGCCAGGCCACGAAGGCGGGGTGCGCCTCGAGCGGCCACTCGCCGTGCCAGTCGGGGACCACCAGCAGCGCCGGCCGCACGCCGCGCTCGGCGCAGAGCGCCCACAGACGCGCGACGCCCTCCGCGAGTGCCGGGGTGACGTCGTGAATCGAGACGAGCAGGCTCACGACCGCAGGATTCCGCGGTAGACGTCGAAGATGCGGTCGAGCACCGCGTCCCAGCCGTGGTGGACCACGGCGTACCGTCGGCCGGCGGCGCCGAGCTCCGCGAGATCGCCGCGCAGGAGCTGCTCCGCCTGGTCGGCCAGCGCGACCGGATCGCCCGAGCGGAACACCGCCCCGGCGCCCGAGCGTCCCACCGTCTCGGCAACGCCGCCCCGGTCGGCGGAAAGCAGCGGCGTCCCGCTGGCCATCGCCTCGAGCGCCGACAGCCCGAAGGTCTCGATCGAGCACGGCGCGACCGCCAGGTCCACCGCCGCGAGCAGATCGGCCAGCCCATCGCGGTCCCGCTGGAAGGGCAGCCAGTGGAACCGCTCGCTGCCGGGCCGGCGCTGCAGCCTCCGGCGGGCGGGCCCCTCGCCCACGAGGACCAGCCGTGCTCCGGTCCGCCGCTGGACCTCGGGCCACGCGGTGAGCAGGAGGTCGACTTCCTTCTCGACCGCCAGCCGTCCCACGTACATCGCGAGCGGCCCCTCCGGCAGACCGTGGCGGCGCCGGGTCTCCGCGGCCGCCTCGCGCCGCGCGGGATGGAACCGCTCGAGATCCACGCCCAGCGACACGCGGACCACCCGATCCACGCCGGCCCGCTCGAGCTCGCGGGCCACGAAGTCGGACGGGGCGAGCGTCGCCCGGACCATCCGGCCCAGGCGGCGGACGTAGCCCCAGGCCAGCCGGGCGGCCTCGCGCCGCAGGCGCCCAGCGTGCTCCGGCCACGGCGCAATGACCCGCGGAAAGTTGCTGTGGTAGAACCACACCACCGGCACGTCCATCCGGCGCGTGGCCAAGTGCACCAGCCACGGCGCGAACCAGGTGCTGCCCACCTCGATCAGGTCGGGCCGCTCGTGCGCCACGATGCGGCTGGTGGAGCGGGTCGCGAGCATGAAGCGGTAGGGCTTCTGGGTGGGGACGGAGGGCCCGTGGAGCCGGTAGCAGCGGACGCCGCTCGCCTCGAGCACCTCGTCGCGGGCGCCGGGGACGACGATCGTCTGGCGCAGGTCGGCCCGGCGCTGCACGTAGCGCGCCTTCTGAAGCAGGTAGGTCCGGACGCCGCCGGTGGTGTCGCCGAAGAATTCCGTGATGTCGAGGACGCCGAGCCCGGCGGCGGGCCGGAGGCGGGGAGGCAGCTCGAGGCGGGAGATGTCCACCGAGGCGCGCACCCCCGCGGAGGCGATCGCCTCGAGGTCGAGCATCCCTCCCGCGGTGGTCTCAGTCAGAGCAGTCCCCGAGTGGGTAGACGGTGCCGCAGTTGGGGCACGGATTCTTGCAGCCCCACGCCCGGGCGAGCACAGGGAAGCCGCAGCGGTTGCAGGCGGGCGGACGCCCGTCCGCCGGCGCGCTAGCCAACGGGGAACGCCCCCCTCAGGAACGGATTGGTGAGCCGCTCGATCCCGATCGTCGTGTCGCGACCGTGGCCGCTGTGGACCACGGTGGAATCGGGGAGCGAAAGGAATTGCGACTGAATGCTGGCCATCAGCGTGGCGTAGTCGCCGCCGGGCAGATCGGTCCGCCCGATCGAGCCGTTGAACAGCACGTCGCCGCCGAACACCATGTCGTGGCCGACGAAGCTCACGCTGCCGGGGGTGTGGCCCGGCGTGAAGCGCACGTCGAACGTGAGCCGGCCGACCTGAAGCGCCATCCCCGGCTCCAGCGCGACGTCGGGCGGCGGCGGCGGCTCGAGCTGCATCCCCATCCAGGCACCGAACTGCGGCAGCGCGTCGTAGATCGGCCGGTCGAGCGGGTGGAGGTGGATCGGGGCCCCGGTGGCGCGCCGGACGGCGCCCACGCCCAGGATGTGGTCGATGTGCGCGTGGGTCAGCCAGATGGCGCGAAGCGTCCAGGCCCGGGTATCGAGCTCGGCGAGAAACATCGCCGGCTCCTCCCCGGGATCGATGATGACCGCCTCCCGGGTCCGCCGGTCCGCCACCAGGTAGCAGTTTTCGGCGAACTGCCCATTGGGCAGCGCGACTACTTCCAGCTCAGACACCGACCTTGGCCCCCAGCACGCCGCTCCGGCGATCCTTCAGGAACTTCTCCACCGCGATCGCCGCCGTGGTCGCGTCGCCGACGGCCGTCGTCACCTGCCGGGTGAGCTGCACCCGCAGGTCGCCGGCGGCGAAGAGGCCCGGGATCGAGGTCATCATGCGGTCGTCAGTGATGATATAGCCGCCCGCGTCGTGCGCGAAGTGCTGCTTCACCAGCCCGGTGTTGGGCCGGAAGCCGATGAAGACGAAACAGCCGGTCACGGGCAGCGTGAGCCGGCCGCCGGTGATCGTGTCCTCCAGCAGCAGCGACTGCAGGCCGGCGGGCCCGCCCTTGAGCTCCAGCACCCGCTTGTTCCAGATCACCTCGATCTTCGGATTGGCGAACAGCCGCTCCTGCAGCATCCTCGAGGCACGGAACTCGTCCCGCCGGTGAATGACGTACACCTTCTCGGCGTACCGCGTCAGGTAGTCCGCCTCCTCCACCGCCGCGTCGCCTCCACCCACCACCGCGATCGTCTCGCCCTTGAAGAAGGCGCCGTCGCACACCGCGCAGTAGGATACCCCGCGTCCGGCGTATTCCAGCTCGCCCGGCACCTCGAGCTTGGTGGGCGTGCCGCCGGCCGTCAGGATCACGGCGGGCGCCTCGTAGGTGGTCCCACTCGTGGTGGCGACCTCGAAGATTCCGTCCTCCCGCCGGACGATAGACTCGACGGTCTCCTGCCGGATGTCGGCGCCGAACCGGACGGCGTGCGCGGCCATCTTCTGCGCCAGCTCCCGCCCCAGGACGTGGTCGAAGCCGGGATAGTCGTCGATCCATTCGGTGTTGAGCAGCTCACCGCCGGGCACGCCACGCTCGAGCAGGACGGCCTTCAGCATGCCCCGGCCCGCATACATCGCGGCGCAGAGGCCGGCCGGCCCCCCGCCCACGATGATCAGCTCGAACTCCTCGGTACGGCTCATCCCGTTCCCCGTCGTCAGGTTCCGTCCAATATAGAACAGGCAAGGGTTCCCGCGCCTCGAGCCCTACCAAGGATGGGGACCCGAGGTGAAGCAGGCTGGCGGCGCCGTGGCAGGCCGATATGGTGGCGACGAGGACGTCGGTCGGGTGGCCGGCGGCGCCGGCCTCGGACACGAGCGCGTCGCCGGCGAGGACGGTCTCGACGTCGAACATGCCCACTCCGTAGACCCGGTGCCTGCAGGTGAAGAGCACGGGCCCGGCCGTCGGGTTGGTGGCAGCCAGCCGGCTGGCCAGCCGGTGCATGGCCTCGGTCATGTCCCACGTGCGCGGGGCGCGGATCACCGGGCAGGTCGCGGGCTCGATGCAGTGAATGGGGCAGAGCCAGTCGGCGAAGGATACGAGGCGCGTCCCGTCCGGGGCCTCGCTGTCGTAGGGCGTGCCGGGCCCCACCGGAACGGCGCGCCGCTCGATGGTCCGGCCGGGCCAGCGCTGCCGGGCCCGGCGCAGCAACCACTCGTACATGAGATGCGGCATGAGGGGGGACGGGACGATGGCGTCGGGCGGGTCGCTGCGCGGCGGGGCGGCGGCCAGGTAGCCGTCGAAGAATGCGCCCCACTCCTCGATCATCAGCGAAGCGCCGGTTGAGCCCGGCAGCTCGCGGGTGAAGCGGCACGCGGGGTCCCGATCCACCACCAGCAGGCGCCGCCACTGCGCCGCTCCCTCGGCGCGCGCCCGAAGCAGCTGGCCGGCGTAGAAGGTGCCGTAGCACCCGCCGCCGACGATTACGACGTCGCCGAGCGCGATGCTAGCCGAGCAGCCGGCCGCCATCCACCACCAGCACCTCGCCCGTCACGAAGTCGCCGCCCTCGAGCAGGTACAGCAGCGCCGCCGTGGCGTCCTCGGGACCACCCAGACGCCGGAGCGGCGTGGTCCGAGCCAGGCGGTCCCGCTCCTCCGCGTCGTACTCGTCGGGCACCAGCACCGCCCCCGGCGCGATGGCATTGACCGTGACCTCGGGGGCCAGGGCGCGCGCGAGCACCCGGGTGAGCATCACCACGCCGGCTTTGCTCACCGAGTGCGCGGCGAAGCCGGGCCACGGCTGCAGCCCGCTCAGGTCGGCGAGGTTGACCACCTTGCCGCGGGCGGCGCGGAGCGCCGGGGCGGCGCCCTGGGTGCAGAAGAACACCGACCGCAGGTTGAGGTCGAACACCGCGTCGTACTGGGCCGGTGTGGTCTCCTCGAACGGGAGCCGGTGCATGGAGGCGGCCGAATTGACCAGGACGTCGAGTCCGCCCAGCTCGGTGGCGACCCGGCGCGGGAGCTCGGCGGCGGCCTCCGCGTCGGTCAGGTCGGCGGCAAAGCAGGCGGCCTGCCCGCCCGCGGCGACGATCTCGTCCCGCAACGCGACGGCGCCCGAGGTGGAGCTGTTGTGGTGGATGGCGACGGCCATCCCGCGGCCGGCCAGCGCGCGCGCCATGGCCGCGCCGAGCCGTCGGCCGGCGCCGGTCACGAGGGCGACCCGGCCGCGGAGCTCCATCAGCTCCGGTCGCGCGGCGCGATCGGCAGGATCTCGCCCGTCGGCGCGTTCGGCCCCGAGACCGCCAGCGAGAGCACGCCGTGCGTCAGGTCGTCCATCTCCACGTACGCCGCGTCCGCCCCCACGGCCGCCACGTTGTCGGCGGTGCGGGCCATGCCCGGCGCTACCGCGTTCACCCGCACCTTCCGGTCGGCCAACTCGAGCGCCAGGCTCCGGGTGAACCCGGCCACCGCCGCTTTCGCCGCCGAATAGACGGCCATCGGGCTCTGCGGCTCGAAGTAGGCGATCGACGCGAAATTCACGATGCAGCCCCGGCTCTGCGTCAGCGCGGGGATGGCGGCCTGCGAGACGAGCACCGTGGTCTTGAGGTTGATGGCCAGCTCGCGCTCGAGGTCCGTCGCGGTGAGCCGCTCGATCGGCCCGTACGTCGTGAGGCCCCCCGCCACGTTCACCACGACGTCGAGCCGCCCGAAGTGCCGGAGCGCCGTCTCGACGGCGAGCGCGGCGATGTCGGGCTCGGTCAGGTCCCCCGCACAGGGCCGGGCGTCCACGCCCTGCGCGCCGAACTCGCGCACCCGCTCGGTGACGCCGACGGCGTTCTGGTCGCAGGCCACGATCTGGCCGCCTGCCCGCCCGAACGCGAGCGCCACCGCGTTGCCGATCTGGCCGGCGCGGCCGACACCGGTCACCAGCACCACCTTGCCGCTGAAGTCGAACCTTGCCGCGGTCATGCTCACCTCAGGGCTTCGAGAACGATCTCCGCGCCGGGGGCCCCGGCCTGGCTGTATACGACGGTGCTGTCCTGGTCTATCAGGACGACCGACCGGGCAATCGTCCCCCCGTCCGGACGCACCGCCCCGTAGGCCCGGGCGACGGCGAGGCCCGGATCCGAGAGCAGCGGAAACGTCAGCCGCAATCGCTCGGCGTACCCGGCGTGGCTCGCGGCCGATGCGGGGTTGACGCCGAAGGGTCGGATCCGATGACGCTCATAGAGGGGCAGGTCGTCGCGCACGGCGGACAGTTGGCGGTTTCAGCCGGGCGTGTCGTTCCCGGGATAGAACGCGAGGAGCACACGGGAATCGGCGAGCAGCTCGCGCAGCACATACGTGCGACCGTCGGACGCCGCGGCCGAAAAGTCGGGCGCCACGCTCCCGGGCTCGAGAAGACCGGTCACGGCCCGACGGGGGCGGGCGGTCCCGCGCGCAGCTGCTCCAGGCGCTCGAGCCATTCGAGCGGCACCTCCTGCGAGCCCAGGGCCCCGTGGGTCTCGCCCGGCTCGGGGTCCCCGTGCCAGTCGCTGCCACCGGTCCGCAGGAGTCCGAGCCGCATCGCGATGCCCGTCAGGCGCGCGCGGAGGTCGGGGTCGTGGCCCGGATGGCGGATCTCCACGGCGTCGAGCCCTTCGCGCTTGAGCCGCTCGAGGAAGGACCGGGTGCCCCGCTCCTTCAGGTGCGCGACCGATACCAGCCCCCGCACCGAATGCACGACATCGGTGATCTCGCGGAACGTCGGCAGGTTCTTCTCCACGAAGGCGGGCCGCCCGCGGCCGATGTACCGGTCGAAGGCGTCGGAGACGTCGCTGGCGCTCCCGTGCCGGACGATCGCGCGGGCTACGTGGGGGCGCCCGACGGCGCCGCCCTTCGACTGGCGAAGCACGTCGTCGAACTCGAGTCCGACGCCCAGGCCCTGGAGCCGGGTGACCATCTCGCGGCCACGGCGCACCCGGTCGGCGCGGCACCGCTCGAGGAACGACTCCAGCTCGGGCGAGTGCGACGGCAGGAAGTAGCCGAGCACGTGCATCTCGCCCCACGGCGCGGCCGAGCTGAACTCGCAGCCGCCCACCACGCGAAGCCCCAGTCGGTCTCCGGCCGCGACCGCCGCGGGCACGCCCGCGACGGTGTCGTGGTCGGTGAGGGCGATGGCCGAGAGCCCGGCGGCCCTGGCGCGCTCGACTACGACCTCCGGCGGCAGGCTGCCGTCGGACGCCGTGGAGTGAACGTGGAGGTCCACCAGACCGGCCGCAGAGGGCGCGCCGGCGGAGGTCAGCGGCGGTACCCCAGCTCGGGCGCGGTCCAGGACGGCTGCGAGTGCGCCAGGAGCTCCCGCAGCTCCTGGTCGCTCAGCTGGCTCAACGACAGCTCGCGGCTCTTGGCGCCGAGCGGGGTGTAGCGCGAGACGCGCTGCTCCCGGTCCGGCCCCGTGCCCCGGCTGAACACCAGCCCGAACTCGTCCTTGGTGTACTGGGTGACCCGGCCGCTCACCGCCACCTGCCACGGCTCGCCGTTCACCTCGATGATTCGATTCGGCATCTACGGTTCGCTCCTCACTTCCTCCCACAGGTCCCAGGCGCCGGGCTCGTACTCGGCGACGGCCCGGAGCCGCCCTTCCAACCGCTGTTCGTCGTCGGGCGCATTCCCTGTCGCGCGATGAGTCTCGGCACTCCGGCTCTCGCTGAACTCGAGGAACACTCCGGGGGTGCCCGCGCGGCGGAACACCCACAGGTGCCGCCCCCGCGCCTCGTGCAGCGCCGCCAGTTCCCGCACCGCCGCGAGGTACTCCGCCTCGCGTCCCGCCGGCACTCTCACCCGGGAGACGGTGAGCGTGCGGGGCATGTCAGACCGCGCTTTCCGGGAACTCCTGCAGCGCCTGCTTCACCTCGGCCATGAAACGGTCGGCGTCGGCCCCGTCCACGATCCGGTGATCGAAGGCGAGCGACAGCATTCCCTTGGTGCGGATCGCCAGGGCGTCGGTCCCGTCCACGCTGACGACGGCCGGCTGCTTCTCGATCGCCCCGACGCAGAGAATCGCCGCCTGCGGCTGGTTGATGATCGGCGTACCGATGACCGACCCGAACACGCCGGGGTTGGTGATGGTGAACGTGCCGCGCTGGACGTCGTCCGGGTTCAGCTTCTTGGTGCGGGCCCGCTCGCCCAGGTCATTGATGGCCCGGGCAACGCCGAGCAGCGACAGCTCGTCGGCGTGCCGGATGACGGGGACGATGAGGCCCCAATCGAGCGCCACCGCGATCCCCAGATTGATGTCGCGCCGGACGACGGTGCTCTCGCCGCTCACGGCCGCGTTGACCATCGGATGCTTCCGGAGGCTCTCGGCGACGGCCTTCGCGATGAACGCGAGATAGGTCAGGCTGACGCCCCGGTCCGCGTACTCCTGCTTCTTCTGCGCGCGCAGCTGCGCCACCCGGGTGTAGTCGACTTCGAAGATCGTGTTCACGTGCGGCGACACGCGGCGCGACATCACCATGTGCTCGGCCGTGAGCTTGCGGATGCGGGACCAGGGCTCGACCCGGTCGCCCGGCCACGGCTCGACCGCCGG
>DAIPLK010000026.1:22811-23910 GCA_036769285.1 Gemmatimonadales bacterium
ACCCGGCCCGCGAGCCCGGTGCCGGGGATCGCGCTCAGGTCGAGGTTGTGCTCCGCCGCCATCTTCCGGACGAGCGGCGTGGACCTCCGCCGGAGGCGCTCCTCCGCGGTCTCGCCGCCGCCGTTGCCCACGGCCGCAACCGTGACCGGGGCCGGCGGTGGCGCGGGCCGGGCCGGTGCGGCCGGCACGGAGGCCTGAGGCGGCGGCGCGGACGGCACGGGGGCGGGCGCCCGCATGATCGGTGCCGGCGCTGGCGTCGGCGGGGGGGCCGGCGGGGGGGGCGGCACGGGTTTCGGAGCGGGCGCCGGCGGCGGAGGCGCCGCCGCGACCGCCGCACCGGCCTCGGTCTCGATTCTGGCCACCACCGTCTGGACGGCAACCGTCTGCCCCTCGGCCACCAGGATCTCCGCCAGCACGCCGGCGGCGGGCGCGGGAATCTCGGCGTCCACCTTGTCGGTGGAGATCTCGAAGATCGGCTCGTCGCGCTTCACCGCGTCGCCCACCTGCTTCATCCAGCGCGAGAGCGTCCCCTCGGCGATGGACTCGCCCATCTGCGGCATGATCACGTCGATCTTGGCCATACTCGGTCTCCGGTCAGTACGCCGCGAGCCAGCGGGCGGCCCGGACGATGTCCGGGGTCTGCGGCAGGACGAAATCCTCGAGCTGCGGTGCGTACGGCAGCGGCACGTCGTGCGCGGCGACGCGCCTCACCGGCGCGTCCAGCCACTCGAAGGCGTGCTCGTTGATGCGGGCCGTGATCTCGCCCGCGATCCCGCCGGTCACGGTGTCCTCGTGCACGATCAGCACCCGGTTGGTCTTCCTCACGGTCGCGACGATCGCCGCGTCGTCCAGCGGGAGCAGCGAGCGCAGGTCCAGCACCTCGACCGAGAGCCCGTCCTCCTTCTGCAACTGCTCCGCCGCCTCGAGCGCCTTCCACACCGTCGCCGCGTAGGTGATGATGCTCAGGTCCGTCCCCTCGCGGGCCAGCCGTGCCTGGCCGATCGGGACGACGTGATCGCCTTGGGGCAGCTCTTCCTTGATCCGGCGGTAGAGGTACTTGTGCTCGAAGAAGAGCACGCAGTCGTCGTCGCGGATGGCG
>DAIPLK010000133.1:0-7435 GCA_036769285.1 Gemmatimonadales bacterium
AACCCGCGACCCCAACCTTGGCAAGGTTGTGCTCTACCAACTGAGCTATTCCCGCAGTCGGGTAGGAGTCTAGCGTCCGCTCACCACCCGCGCAACGCCTTCACTTCGACCTCACCGGCCATCGGCGACCGAGGGAATGGAGGCGAGGGGGATCGAACCCCTGACCTCGTGAATGCCATTCACGCGCTCTCCCAACTGAGCTACGCCCCCGCTATCCTGACCCGCCCTCGGAGTTCTCCGCCCCTGGCGCCGTGGCAGCACGAAAACCTAGCCGGGAGCCGAGCGAGCGTCAAGCGTTTTGCCTATCTTGCACGCTATGCGCAAGAAGCAGCCCGACGGGGACGCGACCCCTCGGCCCTCCAAGCGGCCGCCCGACACCTCGGCCGAAGCCTACTCCGACGATCTGACAATCGCCGAGATTCTGGCCCACTCGTCGCCGGCCAAGCCACGCCGTGCGCGCAAGCGCGACACCTCCAAGAGCCTCGGCGTCTACGATGCCGACCGCGACATCCTCGACCAGTATCTGTATGAGGTCAGCAAGACGCCGCTCCTCACCGCTCAGCAGGAGATCGCCATCGCCAAGCGTGTGCGCGCCGGCGACGAGGAGGCGATGCAGGAGCTGGTCAAGCGAAACCTGCGCTTCGTGATCTCGGTGGCCAAGAAGTATCAGAACCGCGGGCTCGCCCTCACCGACCTGATCGGCGAGGGCAACGTCGGCCTGCTGACCGCCGCCCGGAAGTTCGATCCCGACCAGGGCGTCAAGTTCATCTCCTACGCCGTATGGTGGATTCGCCAGGCGATCCTGGCTTCGCTCGCGCGCCAGGGGCGCACGGTGCGGGTGCCGCTCAACCGCACCGCCGACCTCTCGCGCATCGTGCGCACGGCGGAGACGCTCCGGCAGGAGCTCCGTCGGGAGCCGACGCCCGAGGAGATCGCCCGCTCGACCGGGCTCGCGCTCGACGTGGTGCAATCGCTCGCGGCGCTCAATACGAGTGACGTGCGGCTCGACGCGCCGCTCGACCCCGAGGGCGACCGCTCGCTCATCGAGCGCTTCATCGCCGACGAGCAGGGCGACCCCGAAGCGCAGGCGATGGACAAGTTCCTCTCCGAGGAGATCGACAACGCCCTGCGCACCTTGCCGCCGCGGGACGCCAAGGTGCTCCGCCTCTACTTTGGGCTCGACGGCGGCCGCGAGCACACGCTCGAGGAGATCGGCGGGATGCTCGGCGTGACCCGCGAGCGGGTGCGGCAGCTGCGCGATCGCGCGCTCAAGCGGCTGCGTGAAGGCGAGGTCGGCCGGGCTCTAGCGAGCTTCGCGGCGTAGCCGTACCTTCCGGCTGTGTCGCCCCCCGTGGCATCCCGTGTCGTCGCTCGGGACGGTTTCGTCGCGCGTGTCGGTCGCCGAAGCCTCGAAACCGCCCGTGCGCTCGCCGACGTCCGCACCTGGTCGCCCCTGCTCGTGGGGCAGATGCGGCGACTGGGCGTGGACTCGGTACCGATCGCCCTCTTCATCGCCGTCTTCACCGGCATCGTCCTTTCCCTCCTTTCCTCCTACATCTTCACCGGCGCCGTCCCCCTCTACTTCGTCGGGGCGCTCGTCGGCAAGACCGTGATGATGGAGTTGGGGCCGGTGCTCACCGGCATGGCGCTCGCCGGCCGGGTTGGGGCGAGCATCGCCGCAGAGCTCGGCACCATGAAGGTGACCGAGCAGGTGGATGCGCTCGAGACGCTGGCCTACGACCGGAACTCGTACCTCGTGGTCCCGCGCGTGCTCGCTGCCACGCTGATGTTCCCCGTGGTCACGGCGTTCGCGATGGGTGTCGGAGTGACCTCCGGCTGGATCACATCGGTCAATCTCCTGGACCTCTCGACGCCCGAGTTCTTCAAGGGGCTCAAGCAGTTCTACCGGTTCAAGGACATCTGGTTCGGTCTGGTGAAGAGCGCGAGCTTCGGCGCGGCCGTGGCGCTCACGGGAAGCCTGTGTGGCCTCGACGCCAAGAGCGGTGCCCAGGGCGTGGGTCAGTCCACCACCCAAGCCGTGGTGCGCGGCTGCGAGGCGATCCTGGTGCTGGACGCGTTCTGGGCGCTGGTGCTGTTGTGAGGACGGAAGCCTCGGAACCGGCCGTGGGCGGAGTCACCCTGAGCGAAGCGAGGGGGCCTAGCCCGGCATGGCCCCCTTCACTTCGTTCAGGGTGACTCCCGTTCGCCTCGCCG
This sequence comes from Gemmatimonadales bacterium, assembly GCA_036769285.1. GTDB lineage: Bacteria > Gemmatimonadota > Gemmatimonadetes > Gemmatimonadales > GWC2-71-9 > CAVVWJ01. Next base: position 2,215 of record DAIPLK010000133.1, read on the forward strand.
CGGCATGATTCAGCTCGATGCTCTGACGAAGTCATTCGGACCGAAACGGGTCCTGGATGGGCTGACCCTCGACGTGGCCGACGGGCAGAACACCGTCATCATCGGCTACTCCGGCTCCGGCAAGAGCGTGACGCTCAAGTGCATCGTGGGGCTGATCCCACCGGATGCCGGGCGGGTCGCTGTGGACGGCGCCGTGGTCCAGGACCTGAGCCGCGACGAGCTGACCGAGCTCCGGGGCCGGATCGGCTACGTGTTCCAGTTCGCCGCCTTGTTCGACTCCATGACGGTGGCGGAGAACATCGCCCTCGGGCTCGTCAAGCGCGGTCACGACCGGGAGACGATCGCGCACCGGATCGAGGAGAGTCTCGCGGTCGTGGGGCTCTCGGGCACGGAGGACAAGTATCCGGCCGAGCTGAGCGGGGGCATGCGCAAGCGGGTGGGGATCGCGCGCGCGATCGCGCTCAAGCCGCGCTACATTCTCTACGACGAGCCGACGTCGGGGCTCGATCCGGTCACCTCCGCCGTCATGAACCAGCTCATGGTGCGCACCCGCGATCTCGGCGTGACCGGGCTCGTGGTCACGCACGACATGCGCAGTGCGTTCTCCGTGGGCGACCGGATCGCGATGCTCCACGAGGGGCGCATCCGGCAGGTCGGCACCAGGGCCGAGATCCAGGCCACCGACGATCCGGTGGTCCGGCAGTTCATCGAGGGCCGGCCCGGCGAGCTGTCGCCGGCGCCGGCGGCGCGGAGGTCCCCGGCATGAGACGGACGAACGAGTTCGCGGTGGGTCTGGCGGTGCTGCTGGCGCTGGGGCTGGTCGTCGCCGGCGCACTCTGGCTGAGTGAGACCGACGTCAACAAGAAGAAGGTGATCACGCATGCCCGCTTCCGCACCGTCGGCGGACTCGGCGTCGGGGCCCCGGTCACGCTCCGCGGCGTGAAGGTGGGCCGGGTCGAAGCGATCCGGCTGGTCGAGGACGCGTGGGTCGAGACCGACTTCAGCATCGACCGGGCCGTCGTGCTGCCTGCCCAGCCGGCGGTCATTTCCGCCTCCGCCAGCCTGTTTGGCGAATGGAGCGCCAACATCATCCCCTACGACCCGCCCCCGACCGATCCTAACCTGCGCGACGCGCTCGCCGAGTCGGACCGGTCCGGCGGTGAGGCCTGGCCCGGCGCCACGCTCCCCGACATCGGCCAGCTGACCGCGCAGGCCAGCCGCATCGCCGGCGATGTCGGGGTCGTCACCCAGCGCATCAGCCAGGCTTTCGACAGCACGGCGCTCAAGAACATGCAGCAGAGCGTGAAGGACCTGGCGGAGATCTCGGGCCGGCTGGTGGAGTTCGCCAACGCCCAGACCACACGCATCGACCGGGTGAGCCAGAACGTGGCCACCACGTCGGATGCGTTCGCCGGCGTGGCCCGGACCTTTCAGGGCGCGGTCGCGCGGCTCGACACGGCTACCAGCGACGATCAGCTCAAGGACATCCTGAACAACGGGCGCGCCTCCAGCGCCGATTTGCGCCAGGCCGCGGCCGACCTCCGCTCGGTGATGGCCGCCGCACGCGCCAACGAGGCGAGCCTGGTGCGGGTGCTGGTGCAGGCCGACTCGCTGATGACCAAGATTCAGCGGGGGAATGGCACGCTCGGGATGCTCGCCACCGACTCGACGCTCTACCGCGAAACCACCGCCACGGTCATCCAGTTCCGCGAGCTGCTGACCGACATCCAGGCCCACCCCAAGAAGTACCTCAAGATCTCGGTCTTCTGATGAACAAGCGGCGGCCGGACCTGGAGGTGAGTGCGGGCGGCATCGTCTTCCGACGGCTGCCGGAACTCGGACCGCACTTCCTGCTCATCAGGGACTCGTACGACAACTGGGGGTTCCCCAAGGGCCACTTGGAGGACGGCGAGTCGCCGGCCGACGCGGCCCTGCGGGAGACCGCGGAGGAGACGGGCCTCATCGGCCTGGTGCTACGGGGGCCCATCCGCGTGATCGACTGGCATTTCCGGTTCCGCGGGCGCCACATCCACAAGTACTGCCACTTCTTCCTGTTCGAGAGCCCGGAGGGCGAGGCCAGGCCGCAGGCGGACGAAGGCATCACCGACTGCCAGTGGCGGTCGCTGGAGGAGGCGCTCGAGACGTTGAGCTACGACAACGCGCGTGGCGTGCTCAAGCGGGCGGGCGAGATGGTCCGCACGCTTGTAGCCATCGGGGCCGGCCGGTCCCGCCCGTCCGCGGAGCGCCAGGCGCAGGGCTGACCGGTGGCCGCCATCGCGACGCTGCTCGAGAGCCGCCCAGCCCTGCTCGCCCTCCGCCGCACCCTCCCGAAGGGCGGCCCGGGCGTGGTCGCCTGCCGCACGCCGGCCGCCCTGCGGCGCCTGCTCGACCGGCGGCTGGTGGATGCCGTCGTGCTCGCCCCAACCACCGCCCAGCTGCCCGAGCTTGCCGAGCTCAGGGGCCACCTGCCGGGGATCCCAGTGGTGGCCTATGCCCCGTTCCGTCCCGACGACGGCGAGCTGCTGCTCGCCTGCCGCCGGCACGCGGTGGCATCGGTCGCGGTCGAGGGGGTGGACGACCCGATCGTTGGCGAGATGGTGATGCGCAGTTCGATCACGGCCGAGCGCCGGCGCGCCCTGGCCGACGCGCCCCGGATGCTCCGCCTCACCGAGCCGCTTCAGCAGGCGGCGTGGAGCGTCCTGGTCGGCGAGGTCGAGCGGCCCATCCGCACCACCACGCTGGCCAAGCTGCTCGAGGTAAGCCGTGAGCACCTCTCCCGCCAGTTCGGCGCCGGAGGCGCGCCCAACCTCAAGCGCGTCATCGATCTCACCCGCATCGCGTGCGCTGCACAGCTGCTGGCCAATCCGGGGTACGCGATCCCCACCGTCGTGCGGGTCCTCCACTTCGCCTCGTCGAGCCACCTGAGCAGTACCGCCCGGCGCATCGCCAATACTTCCACCCGGGGGCTCGGTGCGCTCGGCCCGAGGGGGGTGCTGCAGGCGTTCGTGAAGGGGAATACCAGGAGCCGGGTCTAGAGCCTGGCGTCCGGGAGCGGCGGAGGTGCCGCGGCCCCGCAACGGGTTGTAGCGCCGTTCCCACTCGGCCAGGACCCCCACCGGGCCCAACTCGCCGGGCGGGTTGGCCGCCGGCGCCCGGCGAGTAGCTGTAAGGCGTTGCTATCGCTTGTTCTGGGAACCTATCGGCGGCCCACCGGATGGGGCTCTCCCAAGCCCGTTCTTCTGGTCCAGGGCGTGCGCCATCGGATCCAACTCTGTTTGCTAGATACGTGTTCCGATTCGATTAGAACCTGAACATCGGTGTTGCCGGCGGACTCGGGAAACCCGGGCCCGCCACCGAACTCTAGCCCAGGCCGTGCCTACAGGCATCCCGGAACAGAACATGAGCCTGACTCGGAGCATTCCGCTTTGGCTCGCTGCCGGCGCCCTGCTCGTGCTCGGCTGCGGCCAGGACCCGCCGCTGGCGCCGGACGCGCCCGAGACCTCGGTGCCCGGCACGCTCTCGCCGGCGACCGCGGCCGTTCTGGCCGCGCCCACCAACCTGGTCGCCAAAGCGAATTCGGCCTCTGCGATCACGCTCACCTGGAGCGACAAGTCCTCGAATGAAGTCGGGTTCGAGGTGTGGCGCTCGACGTCCGGCCCGGCCGGCCCCTACTCGTTGCGCACCACCACCGGCGCGAACGCCAAGACCTGGAAGGATACCGGCCTCACGACCGTGACGAAGTACTGCTACCAGGTGCGCGCCGTTGGCGGGACCGGCGTGACGCCGTCGGATTTCACCAGCTCAGCCTGTGCCACCACGCTGCTCAAGACGCCAACCAATTTCGTGGCCACCCTCTCCGCGCCAAGGGCCGTCCTGCTCACCTGGTCCGACAAGTCCACCGGTGAGGCCGGATTCGAGGTGTGGCGCTCGACCACCGGCTCGTCCGGCACCTACACCCTCCTGGTCACCGCGCCGGCGAACACGACCTACGCAAACGACGACATGGGCCTCGACGGCGGCGTCCAGTATTGCTACAAGGTGCGCGTGCTCGGCACCACGACGCTACCGACTTCGCTGTTTTCCACTGTGTCCTGCGCGACGACGCCGATCACGCTCGCGAATGGACACATGTACTTCGTCGCGCATGAGGACGATGACCTGCTCTTCATGAATCCCGACATCCAGGCCGCCATCGCGGCGGGCCAGTACGTGACGACGGTCTATCTGACCGCGGGGGCCTGCGCTGGCCAAACCGGGTATTACCCCACACGCGAGGCGGGGGTGAGGGCAGCCTACGCGCGGATGGCGGGGGTTGCGGACGCGTGGACCGTGACCGGGCGACCGATTCGCCAGGTGACGCTGACCGCGCAGCCCAAGGTCTCCCTGGTGTTCTTGCGGCTCTCGGGGTCGAAGTCCGAGGCCGGCAACATCTGCGATCTGGCGACCACGAACCTGCGGGGTCTCTGGGAGAACGGTGTGTCGAACCCCGCCCTCGCGATGACGTCCCTGGATGGGGCGAACACGTACACGCGCAGCCAGCTCATCACGGCGCTCACCGAGCTGATCCAGCGCTGGCATCCCGTGCGGATCGGCACGGCGGACGGCAGCGGGCTGTTCGGGCAGGGAACCGACCCCTCAGGCGCGCAGATCGCCTATCCGGCGCTGGGCGGCCAGTGCTACTACTACGATCACTCGGATCACTACTATTCGGCGCTGTTCGCGCGCGCGGCCAGGGACGCGTACCCGGACGCGCACACCTTCGCGCGCTATCGGGCCTACAACATGGCGAACGAAGCCGCGAACGTCACGGGGGCAGCCCTCACCCTCAAGCAATCTGTGTTCCAGACGTACGCCGAGCACGACCGCGACGTGCCGGACACTCCTCCCTTCGGGGGGCTCTACGACCCGTGGCTGCCGCGGCAGTACGACGCGGACGCCTCGCCTGCGCCGGTGCAACCGCTCTGTCCCTGACGCTTGCCCGGTAGCCCTCGGCGACTGCGACCTCCGGCGTGCCCTCACCCAGCAGTGACGGCGGCGGTCATCCCTGCTGGCGGGACAGCCACGGCGCTGGCCACTGTCACGCCCGACGGCAACCGCCGGGCGGCGTTCAATGATCTCACCCGCGTCGCGTGCGCGGCACAGCTGCTGGCTAATCCGGGGTACGCAATCCCCACCGTCGTGCGGGTCCTCCACTTCGCCTCGTCGAGCCACCTGAGCAGTA
>DAIPLK010000134.1:0-3152 GCA_036769285.1 Gemmatimonadales bacterium
TGTTGAGCCGCGCGGTCCAGTACGTGACCTGCGGCTGCGACTCGAAGTCGCTGCTCGAGAAATTTTCCTGGCCGAAGGCGTTGACCTCGGGGTCCACGCCGCTGTAATCGGTGATCGTGCCCAGGTTCCGGCCCGCCAACGTGAAGCTCAGCCGATCGGCGCGGAACGCGTGCGCCCACGTATCCGGCGCGAAGAAAGTGAGCGACACCTCGCGCAGCTTGATGAACCAGCCCGGCTCGAGGAAGGCGAACTCGTTGGCCCCCACATTGAGTACCGCGGCGGCCTTCGCCTGCTCCTCCAGCGGCGCGGTGCGGTCCACCAGCCCCCGGCAGTTGAGCACGGGGGTGCAGCGGAAGTTCTCGATCGAGTTGTCCACCAGGTGTCCGCCGCGATAGTCCAACTGGCTCCCCAGCCGGATCCGGCCGTTGAACAAGGTGAGGGCGGTATTGACCGAGAGCTCCTTGGTGGGAAGCGCGCTGCCCCGGAACTCGAGCGTGTCGGAGACGGTGAACTCGGTGGCGTCGATGATGCCGTCGCCGTTCGCGTCGTCGTAGCCGAGCAGCCGGCGCGACCAGAAGCCGCCGAGCGGGTAGCCGACGCGATGCTGCTGATAGAAGCCGACATCGATCTCGTCCACGCCGGCACCCAACTCCTGCACCCGGTTCTTCGTCGTCGAGCCGCTCACCGTGAGGTCCCAGGCGAAGGCGGGCTTGTCGATGATGCGTGTATCGATCGCGATCTCCCAGCCGGAGTTCTTGACCTTGCCGAGGTTGAAGAACTGGCTGCCGGCGCTCCCCAGCGATCCGGCGACGGGTCGGAGGATGAGCGCGTCGCGCGTCCGCTTGTTGTAATAGGTGAGCTCGAGCGTGACCCGGTCCTTGAAGAAGCCCGCGTCGGCGCCGATCTCGAACTCGCGCGAGCGCTCGGGCTTGAGGTTCGGATTTCCCAGATTGCCGACGGTCACGCCCGTCGTGGCCGCTCCCTCCTTCCGGCCAGCAGTCGGATTGAAGAAGCGGAGCGCGTCGGTCGTGCCGGGCTGCTGCCCGCTGACGCCGAGCGCCGCGCGGAAGCGCAGCGTGTTGATGAAGGACTCCCGCGAGAAGAACGGCTCGTCGGACATCAACCAGGAGACGCTCGCCTTCGGATAGGTGGTGGCGTTGAAGTCCTTGCCGAAAGCGCTGTTGTCGTCGAACCTGAGGGCGCCGGTCACGAACAACCGGTCGTTGAAGGCGACCTCTTCCTCGACGTAGGCGCCGGCCGAGCGGGCCTCGACCGTCGCCTGCGACGCGGCGGTGTTGGCCGCGCCGGCGATGGTCTCCGAGCCCGCCGTGAGACCACGGCCACTGGCGAAGGTGCCGCTGGCGAGGTCGCGGAAGAACTGCCCGCCGACGGAGGTCTTGGACCCGACCGAGGGCGAGAGCTGGAACCGGGCGGTGCCGCCGAGGTCCACGGTGGTCTGGGAGATCTGAAAGCGATTGTCGATCAGGACGCCGGCGCGGTTGTCCAGGTAGTCCGCCACCTGGCCGGTCGGGAAGAACTGCACGTCGTTCCGGTTGACGATGTCGTACCCGAATGTGGCGCGGGTGGTGAGCCACCCGGACGGGCGCCAGTGGCCGCTGAGCGCCCCGGTGAAGCGCTCGGTGCCCTGCTTAGCCTGCTCGGCGAACAACTCGGCCGGGATGAAGTACCAGCCGCGGTTCAAGTCGGGCGGGTAGCCGCTCGCCTCGCCGCTGCCGGTGATGGTCAGGAAGCTGTTGTCGTTCTCTATGAACCGGCTGTTGCTGGAGATGTAGCCCAGCTCGGCGCTCACGTCCGCGTTCTTGGCGAGGTTGCCGGTCAGGTTGGCGCGGAGGCTCAGGCGCTCGAGCGCGTTCGGCCGGATCTGGGTGTTGGGCACCGACCCGAGCAGCTGGCGGATCGAGTCCTCCTCGAACCGGGGCAGGCGGAAGACGCCGTCCTCGCTCTCGTACCCGGCGGAGAGGTAGTAGGTCCCGACGTCGCCGCCGCCGGAGACGCTGATTCCGTGCTGCTGGCGAAAGCCGGTCTTGAGCGGCCGGGTCGCCTTGTTCTCCAGCGGGGAGTAGACGTCCACCGAGGTCTGGGTACAGAGTCCGTCGAGCTCGAACTGCAGGATGCAGAAGCCGTCGAAGTCGGGGTTGTTGGTGTCGCGCCCGTTGTAGTTGAGGGGATAGGTGTTGTTGTCGGTGACTCCACCCAGTTCGCTGAACAGATTCCACCGCGCCGGGCCGGGATTGCCGTGCTTGGTGGTGATCCGGACGACACCGTTGGAGGCCTGGATGCCGTACAGGGTGGCCGCAGCCGGGCCCTTGACGATCTCGATGTCGTCGAGGTCGTCGGGGTTGAGGTCGTTGATGCGGGACGGGCCCGCACCGATGCCGGAGCCGAAGCCGCCGATGTCCAGGGTGCTCGAGAGCGCGGAGCTCTCCGATCGGACACCGTCGATGTAGTAGAGCGGCTCGTTGGAGAGTGACACGCTGTTGGAGCCGCGAATGCGGATCCTGGTGCCGGTCCCGGTCGTGCCGCCGCTCTTGAGGACCTGCACGCCCGGGGCGCGTCCGGAGATCAGGTTGGTGAACTCGGTAATCGGCTGGAGCTCGGCCACGGCGGCGACGTCGATCGTGGAGATGGCGTTGGCGATCTCGAGCTTCCGCTGCTCGCCGGTAGCCGTGCTCACGATCTCGTCGAGCTGGACGGGGGCCGCGGTCATCGCGAAGTCGAGCGTGACGGTCTCGCCGTCGGCCATGCTGACGGTCTGGACCTCAGGCCGGTAGCCGAGGCGGAGCACGCGGAGCTGGTAGCTGCCCGGCGCGACGCCGCGGATGGTGTAGCGGCCCTCGCGGTTGGAGGTCTCGATGCGCGTCGTCCCCGTGAGGACGACGCGCGCGGCCTCGAGGGCGGCGCCGGTGGCCTGATCAGTGATCTGGCCGCTGATGACGCCGCGTTGCGCGTCGGCGCGGGCCGGGGCACAGAGCGCCGCCGCCGCCAGGATGGGGACCAGTGCGCCGGCCAGCCGCTGACGGATGCCAGTTGCCATGAGCCTCCTCCTGTCGAGCGAGAACTGCCACGGGAGAGTCGTGCGGACGTGCATGTCTGTGGCTGGTCGGGGCGGATCCGAACGGGACGATGTCCTG
>DAIPLK010000134.1:3252-7327 GCA_036769285.1 Gemmatimonadales bacterium
CCGATCGACGTGGTCGTCGGCTCCCGCGCGCGGCACACCGCGGCCGAGGAGCTGGCGGTGCCGGTGGACATCTTCCCGGCGGAGCAGCTCGCCCAGCAGGGCAGTACCGAGACGAGCATCATTCTCCAGTCGGTGGCGCCGTCCATCAACTTCCCCCGCCAGAGCGTCACCGACGCCGGCGACGTCGTGCGGCCGTTCACGCTGCGCGGCCTGAGCCCCGACCATACGCTGGTGCTGGTGAACGGCTGGCGCCGGCACCAGACGGCGCTGGTCAACAACTTCACCTATGGCATGGGTGCCGGCTCGAGCGGGGTGGACCTCAACGCCATTCCCGCGAGCGCGCTCGACCGCATCGAGGTCCTGCGCGACGGTGCCGCCGCCCAGTACGGCTCCGACGCCATCGCGGGCGTGGTGAACCTGGTGCTCAAGGACGGTGCGTTTACGCCGTTCGTGAACGCGGACGCGGGACGCTACGTCAGCGACGACTATCCCGACGACGGGACGACGGTCAACGTGAACGGCGGCTGGGGGATCGGCCTGGGCCGCGGCTCGCTCGGGCTGTTCGGCGAGTTCCGCGACCGCCAGCCCACCAACCGGGCGTGGGCGGATGTATTCGAGGCTGCCGGTACCGGCGTGGCCGACTCGATCAACGACAGGGGCCAGGTCGTCAAGAAGAACAATCCGGTGCCGCAGCCCAATCACCACTGGGGGGATGGGCTCGAGCGGGACGCGCTGGCGTTCGCCAACTTCCGGATGCCGGTGAACGAGGCGGGCAGCAGCGAGCTCTACAGCTTCGGCGGGTACAGCCACCGGAAGGGCATCGGCAATCCGTACCGGCGCTATTTCGATAGCGGGCGCAACTGGCAGCAGATCTATCCGCTGGGCTTCCTGCCCACGATCGGTGGCCTCGTCACGGATTATTCCATGGCCGGCGGCCTGCGCGGACTCGTGTCGGGGTGGAGCTACGACCTGGGGGCGGAGTTCGGGCACGACGATTTCGAGTACGAGATCGGCAACACCCTGAACGCGTCGCTGGGGCCGTGCCTGGACGTGCCTTGCGCACCGGGCGCGGACGGCGTGCTTGGTACGGCGGACGACCCCGGCATCCCCAACCAGATGTCGTTCTTCGCGGGCCGGGTGCTGCGCGAGGAGTGGATCACCGCGCTCAACATCGCGAAGCCGGTGAACCTCGGGCTCCGGAACCCGGTGAACCTCGCCTTCGGCGCAGCGTTCCGGCGGGAGCGCTACGCGATCCGTCCGGGCGAGCTGGCGTCCTACGTCAACGGGGGCGCCACGGATCAGAACGGCGACGGCCTGGCGCCCGGCGGGTCGCAGTCGTTCCCGGGCTTCGCGCCGGGGGACGCGACCGACCGCCACCGGACCAACTTCGGCCTGTATGCCGACGCGGAGTCCCAGCTGTCGGATAAGGTGCTCGCCGATGTGGCCGGACGGTTCGAGGACTACAGTGACTTCGGCTCGCGGGTGAGCGGGAAGGCGTCGGTGCGCTTCCAGCCCTCACGCCGGGTGACGTTCCGCGCCGCCGCGAGCACCGGCTTCCGGGCGCCCGGGCTGAGCCAGATCGCCTTCAGCAAGGTCGTGACCAACGTCATCGCAGGCGAGTTCATCGACGTCGGCCTGTTCCCGGCGGACAATGCGGCGGCGCAGGCGTTGGGCGCCAAGCCGCTCGAGGAGGAGACGGCGTACAACCTGAGCGCCGGCCTGGTGGTGACGCCGGTGGACAATTTCACTCTCACGGCCGACTTCTTCCACATCCGGATCAACAATCAGATCCTCCTGGGCGCCACCTTCGACGACGCCGCGACGGTGGACATCCTGACCAACGCCGGCTTCGGGAACATCGGCGGGGTGCAGTACTTTACCAACGGGCTCGATACCCGGACGCAGGGCATAGACATCACGGCCGGCTACAAGGTGCCGACGGGCGAGACGGGAACGCTGGAACTGTCGGCCGGGTTCAACTACACGCGAAACAAGATCATCCACGTCGATCCGCTGCCGCAGGTGCTGGTGGATGCCGGCTCGACGGAGCCTGGGCTGCTCGACTCGGTGACGGCGATCGGGATCGAGGACGAGCGGCCCGACTGGCGGGGGACGCTGCAGGCGAACTACAACGGGGGGCGTTTCTCCTCGCTGGGCCGGGTGTCGTACTACGGCAGCTTCTCCTCGGCGCAGCCCGGGTTCTGCGACCTGTGCCGTGAGCGCTACGGCGGGAAGGGGCTGGTGGACGCCGAGGTCGGGTACCGGTTCAACCTCGTCAAGCTGTCGGTCGGGGTCCGCAATCTGTTCGACGTCTATCCCGACCAGCCCAGCTCGACGGTGGTCGTGGACAGCTTCGGGGACACGTCGAAGGACTTCAACAACAACTTCGGCACGTTCCCCTGGGCGGCGGCATCGCCGTTCGGGTACAACGGGCGGTACGTGTACGCCAGGACCGAGATTCAGCTGGCGAGATAAGAGATACTCGAACGAGTCACCCTGAACGAAGTGAAGGGGCCATGCGTCTGCTCATGGCCCCTTCGCTTTGCTCAGGGCGACTCGGTGGCTGGCGCCGCTCCTCCGTCGACGATAAGATTGGCGACCTCATCCCAGCGATTCTCATGTCCCTGTCCTACGATCTCATCGTCATCGGCGGCGGCCACAACGGGCTCGTGACGGCGGCGTACGCCGCGCGGGCCGGGCTCGAAGTGCTCGTGCTCGAGCGGCGCGAGGTGCTGGGCGGCGCGTGCGTCACGGAGGAAGTGTGGCCCGGCTACCAGGTCTCGACGGCGGCCTACGTGAACAGCCTGCTCCGGCCCGAGATCATCCGCGACCTCGAGCTGCACCGGCACGGCTTCGAGATGCTGCCGCGAAGCCCGTCGTCGTTCACGCCGTTCCCCGACGGCCGGTCGCTGATGCTCGGCCCGGACAAGGCGCTGAGCCACCGCGAAATCTCGAAGTTCTCCCCCAGGGACGCGGAGGCGCTGCCGAAATACGAGGCGATGCTCGAGCGGGTGGCCGACTTCCTCGAGCCCACCCTCACCATGACCCCACCCAACCCGTGGTCGCTCCGGCCGGGGAACCTGGTGCAGCTCGCCAAGATGGGACTCGCGTTCGTGAGGCTCGGCACCGACGGCCAGAGGGCCGTCGAGATCCTCACCGGTGCGGCGACCCCGATCCTCGACCGGTGGTTCGAGAGCGAACAGCTCAAGGTCACGCTGGCGACTGACGCCATCATCGGCGCCATGGCGTCGCCGTCGATGCCGGGGACGGCGTACGTGCTGTTCCACCACGTCATGGGCGAGTGCAACGGCGTGCGGGGGGTGTGGGGCTACGTGCGCGGCGGAATGGGCGGGATCAGCAACAGCATCGCCGGCGCGGCGCGCGAGCGGGGCGTCGAGATCCGGACCAGCGCCGAGGTCGCGCGGATCCTGGTGAGAAACGGGACGGTGCAGGGGGTGGCGCTGGCCGACGGGACCGAGATCCGCGCCACGCGGGTGGCGTCCGGGGTGGACGCCAACGTCACCTTCCTCAAGCTGATGGCCAACGGCGACCTGCCGGCCGACTTCGTGGACGCGGTCCGCCACATCGACTACGCGAGCGCGAGCTGCAAGATCAACATCGCGCTGAGCGAGCTGCCCGACTTCACCGCCGTCCCGGGCACGGCGCCGGGCCCCCAGCACCGCGGCACGATCCACATCTCGCCGACGATGGAGCACATCGAGCGCGCGTACGACGACGCCAAGTACGGCCGGCCGTCGCAGCAGCCGATCGTCGAGGCGACCATCCCCTCGGTGCTCGACGACACGCTGGTGCCCCCGGGCAAGCACGTCATGTCGATGTTCACCCAGTACTTCCCCTACAAGCTGGCGCCGGGGTTGTCGCTCGAGGAGGAGAAGGAGAAGTACGCCGACCGCTGCTTCGATCTGATGAACCAGTTCGCGCCCAACTTCAAGCGGTCGGTGATCGCGCGGCAGATCCTGTCGCCGGTGGACCTGGAGCAGCAGTTCGGGCTCACCGGCGGGAACATCATGCAGGGCGTGATGTCGCTCAGCAGCCTGTCGTTCATGCGGCCGGT
>DAIPLK010000027.1:0-4184 GCA_036769285.1 Gemmatimonadales bacterium
CTGCAGGAAGAGCCGCCGGAACGAGGCGGCGCTCATGCCGGTGGCGAGCGCATGCTCGACGTCCACCGCGAGCATGACGCTGTCGGCACCGCGCGTGGCCATTAGCGTGAAGCGGCGGGGGGCGGACGCGCCCCGCGCGCCGGCCGCGGGCTGGGTTCCCTGGTAGGCGATGCGGCTGAACCGGAGCACCTGCCGCACGCCGAGTGAGTCCACCAGCGTCAGAAAGAAGGGCGACGAGACCGTGCCGCGCGCTCCCGTGCCGTCGCGTCGGGGGCCGTAGACGCCGCCGTAGAGCAGGCTGAGCGAGGCGCCCCGCGCGGCGCCCCATTCCCAGGTCACGTCGCGCCACACGCCCCAGTTGTGGTCGTGATAGGCCGGCGCGTCCGCGACCCGGGAGCACCGGCCGGCGACGCAGATCGTCCCGCTCGCAGCGGCGGCGAGGCCGGGAACGACGTAGCCGGAGAGGAACTCCTCGTCACGCAGCTCGACCGGCGGGAAGTAGCGGTTGGGGAGCGGGCGTAGCTCCAGGTCGAGCCGCGCGGGACCGCGGCTGCCCGAGGCTCGGGCCGAGAGGTGGTAGACGCCGTCCCGCTGACGGACGGCGCTGGGGCCGATCGTGAGGTCGGCGCGCGTGGTATCGAAGCTCACGCCTGCGGCCGGAGCATCGGCGGTGAAGCGGTCGTAGCCGCCGTCGGGCCGCCGGTGAGTGACGAGCATCCGGCCACCCCACCGGCCCGACGGCACCTCGCCGCCGACCAGATAGGTGACGTACCACCACTCGTCGGGCGCGGTCGTGACGTTGAAGTAGTGCCACTCACCCCAGGCGCTGTCGGGCCGCCGCGGAAGGTGGAACCGGTCGAGCTCGTCGTAGAGCTGCTGGGGCGTCGGCGCCACGTACGCGGAATCGGCGGGCGAGTCGCGCCAGGCGCCCTGGCGGACGTCGAGGCCGGCGCCGAGCGCCGCGGCGCGGCTCGGGATCTCGCCGCCGGCGCGCACGGGCGAGGGGCGGCACTCACCGCCGGCCCGGCACAGGTAGAGCAGCTTCCCCTCGATGGCGGGCGCCACCGTCCGGACGAGCCCGGCGTGGCGCGGGCCGCCGAGCACCTGTCGCGTAAGGAAGCGCGCCCGATCGATGGCGAAGAACATCCCGCCCAGGCCGCCGGTGCGCATCGCCTCGATGTCGATCCCCTGCGGCAGCACCGTGATCTCCCCGCCACCGACGAGCGAGACATCCCGGCTCTGGTCGAGCATCGCCTCGCCGACGGAGAGCAGCACGACCATCACCCCGACGCCCAGCGCGAAGCCGAGCAGCAGGAAGAGGGAGCGGAGCTTCCTGACCCACAGATGGCGGAAGGCGAGGGTGAGCAGCATCAGTCGCGGATCTTCCCGTCCAGCATGTGAACGACCCGCCCCGCCTCCGCCGCCAGGCGGTCGTCGTGGGTCACCACCACGAGCGTGGTGCCCTCGGCGTTGAGGCGGCCGAAGAGGTCCAGGATCTCCTGGCCGGTGGCGGCGTCCAGCTCGCCGGTGGGCTCGTCGGCAAGGAGGACGGCGGGGCGGTTGGCGAGCGCGCGGGCGATGGCCACGCGCTGCATCTCGCCGCCGGAGAGCTGGGTGGCCCGGTGATCGGCCCGGTGGCCGAGCCCGACATACGCAAGCAGCTCGCGGGCGCGCGCCCGCCGCTCGGCGCCGGGCACGCCGGCCTCGGCCATCGGGAGCTCGACGTTCTCCCGCGCGGTGAGCACGGGCAGCAGGTGAAAGCGCTGAAAGATGAATCCCAGCCGGGTGAGGCGGAGGCGGGTGAGCGCGCGATCCGAGAGGCCGTCGAGCCGGGTGCCGAGCAGCTCGACCGCACCAGCCGAGGGCGTGTCGATGCCGCCGAGGAGCTGCAGGAGCGTGGACTTCCCGCTGCCCGAGGGGCCGACGATGGCGACGTAGTCGCCCGCATCCACCCGGAGCGAGACGCCGCGGAGCGCGTGCACCGTCTCGCCGTTCATCGGGTAGTCCTTGCGGAGGTCGCGGGCGAGGAGCGGCGGCGTGGTCACGTCGCCTCCGCGCGGAGCGTGGCCGCGATGGGCGCGCGCGCGGCGAGCCACGCCGGATAGAGCCCGGCGAGCGAGCCGGTCAGCAGCAGCACGAGCGCCGCGAAGGTCAGGGTGTCCGCGCGGGGCACGAAGAAGGAGAAGGCCGCGGGGAGACCGGGGAAGCTGGTGAGGATCGCATCGAGATAGCGCGCGGTCAGGAGACCTAGCAGGATCCCGAGCGCCGCGCCGGCGGCGGTGAGCGCGGTACCCTCCGCCAGCACCTGTCGCACGATGGTGGCGCGGCTCACGCCGATGGCGCGCAGGGTGGCGATCTCGCCCAGCCGCTCGTTGACGGTGATGGTGAGCAGCGTGCCGATGAGCAACACGGCGACGATCAGGCTCATGCTGCCAAGGATGTAGGAGAGCTGCCGGAAGTAGACCAGCCGGGCGCGGAAGTGGGCGACCAGATCGGTCACGGTGCTGACCTCGACCTGCGGGAGCCGCGCGCGGAGCCGCGCCGCGAGGGCGGGGACCTCGGCGTCCTCGCGGGCCTTCACCAGGATCACCGAGGCACGGTCGTCCGCCGCCTGCCGGGAGAGGCGCTGCATGACCGGCAGCACTGTGCCCACCGAGGGCTGGCCGCGGTAGTCGTAGATCCAGCGCACCATGCCGCGCACCACGACCCGCCGGCCCACGGCGGCGGTGACCACCTGGGGGTCGAGTCGGCCGGCAAGGGTGACGCTGTCGCCCACGGCGGCCCCGAGCAGGCGGGCGGCGGGCTCGCTCAGCAGGACGCCGGACGTATCGCCCGGAAGGAGGTCCCGGCCGGAGGTGACATGGTACACCGACTGGGCCTCGGGCTCGATGCCGTAACCGAACAGCGTCACCAGCGAATCCCCGGTGCGGCCGTAGAGGGACGTGCCGAGCAGGGCGCCCGCCGCCTCGACGGCGGGGTCCCGCCTGAGTGACGCGACGATGCCGGAGGCGTCGGCCATCGTGGCCTCGGTGTCGAACGGCAGGGTGCCCTTCGGCGTCAACCGCATCTGGTAGCCCCGGCCGAGCAAGAGGTCGGCGAACGACTTGTCGATGCCGCCGCTCAGCATGACCATGTCGAGCAGCATCGCCGCGGCGACGGCGATGCCGGCCAGCGACAGCGCGGTCCGGAGCGGGTGCCGGCCGAGGCTCTTGAGGCCCCACGCGACCTCCCTCATCCCCTGCCCCAGAGCACCATCGGCCGGGTGTGCACCAGCCGCCAGGCGGCGGCCGTGCCCGCGGCGAGCCCAAGCGCGAGCGAAAGCGCCACGCTGAACAGCACGATGTCGGGCGTAATGAGCGAGAAGGTGAGCGCGGTGTCGAAGAAGCGGCGGTAGTAGGCATTGGTGGCGGCACCGGCCAGGAAGGCGAGCGCGGTCCCCACGATCGAGCCGACCACCGCCACCAGCGCGGCCTCCAGCAGCAGCGCACCGAAGATCGTGCGCCGGCGCACCCCGACGAACCGCATGACCGCGGCGTCCATCCGCCGCTCCTCGACCTTGAGGAGCATGATGCACAGCAGGAAGACCGCACTCGCGACGATGGTGATCACGGCGATCGCCCGATGGAACCGGCTCACCACCAGGAAGGTCTGCGAGGACTCGGAGGCAATGGCGGTCGAGGGATGTGCCTGGTAGCCGAAGGCGTAGCGCTCCAGCGCCGCGACGGCGCTGTCCACCGGCGTACCCGGAACGAGGCCCACGCCGAACCGGTCCACCCGGTCGGGCGCGCCGAGCAGCGCGGCCAGGTCCGGCAGGTGCAGCCGCACGTGCCGCTCGGCCTTGGTGATCTCAGCGGGGTCGGGCCGGGGCTCGTACACCGCGGCCACGGTGGCCAGCAAGCGCATCGAGTCGGGGGCGGTGCCGAGGCGGATGGTGTCGCCGACGCGGAGCGACAGCTCGTCGGCGAGGCGGCGCTCGAGGGCGACGGCGGGGAGTTGGGCCGCGGCGGGGGCGCTCGGGGTGGCGAGGGCCAGGAGGGTTAGGAGAAGCGGGATGGGGGTGCGAGCGGGCAGCATCAGGGGAAGATCACCACAGGGAGGCGGGGGAGACAGAGGCACGGTGCTTGTTAGCCGTGATGCTTCCGTTGACGCTGCGAGTCACCCTGAGCGAAGCGAAGGGGGCATGC
>DAIPLK010000027.1:4284-6921 GCA_036769285.1 Gemmatimonadales bacterium
GCTCAGGGTGACTCGCGGAACGGGTGCTCGAAGCTGAGGTAGAGGAACAGCCCGTCTTCGCCGGCGCTATCGCCGAGGCCGATGGTGTAGGCGACGCCGGGCACGATCTGGAGACCGCTGGAGAAGTTGAACGCCCCGCGCACCCCGGGATTGAGGAACAGGCTCTCCTCCCGGACTCTCCGGTCGGGGCCGACCACCTGCTCCGTGCTCAGCCAGAGGAGCTCGACCATCAGGTTGAAGGTCGGGCAGAGCAGCCAGATGGCGCTCCCGCCCAGGTTGGCATTGACCGTCCGGGCGGTCTGGCCGACGGGGTTCTTGGACTTGGGCGTCCAGGTGAGACCGGCATTGCCGTGCAGGGCGAGTTGCGGCGCCGGGCGGATGCTGAGCGGGAGGTTGGCCTGCAGCCCCAGCCCGCCCGCGCCGCGGCCCCGGCGCTCATCGCCGGTCGGCAGAAGCAGGCTCAGTCGCGGAGCCAGGTGAAGGCCGTCGCCGCCATCGCCTGCGAGTTGGTAGCGGAAATTGAGCGCCACGTCACCTAGCCCGGTGCCGCTGCCGTCCTCCTGCTGCACGGGGATGGTGTAGCTCAGCTGGCGCTTCATCCCGCGGAGCGGCCATTCCTGAGTGAAGCTGTAGGCCCACGCGCCGCCGCCGTCGGGCCGGGCGAACGTGCTGATGTGCTGCACCACGCCCGCTTCCTGATTGTAGGCCTCCTCGATCAGGAAGCTGTTGTCCGCGATCGGGCCGGACTCGCCGGGCTCCTGGGCCGCGAGCGGTGCGCAGCCCAGGGCCAGGGCCAGCGCCACGCCGCGCGGCGCGATCAGCCAAGCCACTCGCGGAACGTTCCGATCAGGAGCCAGGCGTTGAGCCCCATGATGACTGCGGCCACGGTCCACGCAGCGCCGGCGAGAAGCGGCGAGTTGACGAACCGCCCCATCTTCCGCCGCTGGCTGGTGAAATAGACCAGCGGCACGACGGCGAAGGAGAGCTGGAGGCTCAGGATGACCTGGCTCAGGATCAGCAGCGACCCGGCGCCGTGCTCGCCGTAGAGGGCAGTGACGATCACCGCCGGGATGATCGCGATGAGGCGGGTGATGAGCCGCCGGAGCCATGCCGGGAGCCGGATGTTGAGGAACCCCTCCATCACGATCTGGCCGGCCAGCGTGCCGGTAATGGTCGAGTTCTGGCCCGAGGCCAGGAGCGCCACAGCGAACAGCGTGCTCGCGATGGTGGTGCCGAGCAGCGGGGTGAGCAGCCGGTAGGCGTCGCCGATATCGGCCACGTCCTGGTGGCCGGTGTTGTGGAAGGTGGCCGCAGCCAGGATCAGGATCGCCGCGTTGATGAAGAAGGCAAAGAGCAGCGCGACGGTGGAATCGAGGGTGGCGAACCGGATCGCCTCCCGCTTAGAGCTCTCGTCGGGGAGTACCTTCCGGGTCTGCACGATGGAGGAGTGCAGGTAGAGGTTGTGCGGCATCACGGTGGCGCCGAGGATGCCGATGGCGATGTAGAGCATCGCCGGGTTGGTCACGATCTGGGTGGTGGGGATGAGCCCGCCCAGCACACCGGCCATGGCCGGCTGCGCCATGACGAGCTCGATGGCGAAGCAGACGCCGACCGTGGCCACCAGCGAGATGACCAGCGCCTCGAGGTAGCGGAAGCCCTTGTGCTGCAGCAGCAGGATCAGGAGCACGTCGAGCGCGGTAAGGCAGACGCCCCACACGAGCGGGATCCCGAACAGCAGGTTGAGCGCGATGGCCGATCCGATCACCTCGGCCAGATCGCAGGCGGCGATGGCGATCTCGCACAGGACCCAGAGCACGAAGCTCACGGGGCGCGAGTAGTGGTCGCGGCAGGCCTGGGCCAGATCGCGTCCGGTCGCGATGCCCAGCTTGAGGGCGAGCGCCTGGAGCAGGATGGCCATCAGGTTGGAGATCAGGATGACGCTGAGCAGCGTGTAGCCGAAGCGCGAGCCGCCGGCGAGGTCGGTGGCCCAGTTGCCCGGGTCCATGTAGCCCACCGCCACCATGTAGCCAGGGCCAGCGAAGGCGAGAGCCTTCCGCCAGAACGAGACCCCTTTCGGCACGAGAACGGAGTGATGCGACTCCGGCAGGCTGGGGAGCGTGCGCGGGTAGCGCCAGCCGTCGAGCTCCTCGACCGGAGGAGTGGACGCGGCGTTCACCGAGCGCTCTCCGAGGCGCAGAGCAGCACCTGCGCCAGCTCCTGTCCGAGGACGTGCCGCTCGCCGGCGGCCTCGACGGTGACGGGGCCGCCAAACGGCTGGCGGTCCCGGAGCGTGACGACGACGCCCGGCACCAGGCCGAGGGCCGCGAGGTAGCGGAGCCGCTCGGGCTCGCGCTCGTCCACGCGGCGGATCTCCACCGTGTCGCCGACGGGAATATCGGCCAGCGGGGTAGCGGCGAGCTCGCGGATGGAACCGTCGGCGGCGGGAATCGGATCGCCATGCGGATCGACGGCCGGGTGGCCGAGCGCCGCCGCCATCCGCTCGACCAGGGTGTCGGAGACGGCGTGCTCGAGACGCTCGGCTTCCGGGTGGACCGTGTCCCAGCTGTAGCCGAGGAACTGGACCAGGTAGGCCTCGATGAGCCGGTGGCGGCGCACCATCCGGAGCGCGGCGCGACG
>DAIPLK010000027.1:7021-12339 GCA_036769285.1 Gemmatimonadales bacterium
CTACGGCCGGAGGTGTTCCAGCAGGCTGGTGAGGATCCGCTCGGTCATGCCCCAGATGGTGGCCTCCTCGATCCGGTACGCCGCCACGTCGCGATGCTCGCCCCGGATCTCGAGGCGGACCGAGTGGTAGGTCTCGGGGTGAAGGAGCTGGTCGAGCTGAATCCAGCGCACGGCGGCGACTTCGGGATTGGGATTGAGCGACGGGCGCTGGGGAAGAGCGAACACGTATGGGCGGACCGCGACCGGCGGCAGGACGGGAGTGCGGGGGACGACGTCGTCGAGACCGCCGAGCAGCTCCGTCCGGGCGAGCGGGAGGCCGACTTCCTCGAGGGTCTCGCGGACGGCGGTGGCGATCAAGTCCGCGTCGGCCGCGTCACGCCGGCCGCCGGGAAGTGCCATCTGCCCGGACCAGGGGTC
Source organism: Gemmatimonadales bacterium (assembly GCA_036769285.1). GTDB lineage: Bacteria > Gemmatimonadota > Gemmatimonadetes > Gemmatimonadales > GWC2-71-9 > CAVVWJ01. The sequence continues at coordinate 7,439 of DAIPLK010000027.1, forward strand.
ACCTGCGCGCTCGGCGCGGCGGATGAGGAGCACGGCGTCGGGCGAGGGCACGAGGACGACGGCGACCGCGGCCCAGAGCAGTGACGCGTCGCCGCCGCCGGTCGCAGGCTGGTGGCCGAGCAGCCGCTCCCGCAGCCGGGCGAGCCGCGAGCTCAGTGGCTGTGGGAGTGACATCCGCCGCCGCAGCACCCGCCGCCGGGCGGCGGACCGAGACGGCTGTAGTCGGCGGGCTTCCCTGCGCCGGCGGGCCGGGCGGTGAGGGACATGAGGCGCTCGAGCTTCCGGCCCTTGCAGTCGGGGCAGGCCACCCGGGTGTCCGAGCGGACCAGCTGCTCGAACTCGGTGCCGCACGCGGCGCAGCGATAGCTATAGATGGGCATGACGGAGATTCGCCGGCCGGAGGCGCACGGTCAAGGTGTGGCCGCAGAGGCGAGCGCGGTCAGGCGCTCGCTCTCTTCCCACAGCCGCCGCTGCAGCTCCTCATCGTACGAGGTCGGCGAGGAGCGGGTCTCCCGCTGCGCCACGAAGTACCGGCCCGTCACTCCCTCTACCTCCCGCGAGGCCGCGAGATAGACGCTCGTCTCCGAGCCCTTGTCCGCGCTCGCGGAGAACGCCGCCGCGATCGCGCCGCCCACGAGCGGCAGGTTCATGTAGTCGGCCAGCAGCTTGGTGACGATGACCCCGGGGTGGAGGCAGTTGGCGGTCACGCCGGTCCCGCGCAGCCGGCGCGCGAGCTCATAGGTGAAGAGCACGTTCGCGAGCTTGGTGCGGCCGTAGGCCCGCACCGAATCGTAGCGGCGCACGCTCTGGAGATCGCCGAGGTCGAGCCTGCCGCCCTGATGGGCGCCGGACGAGACGTTGACCACACGCGACGGCGCGCCCGCGATCAGCTGGTCGAGCAGCAGCGAGGTGAGCAGGAAATAGGCGAGGTGGTTCACGGCGAACTGCATCTCGAGTCCGTCCACCGTCGTCTCGCGCTGCCTCGGGATGATTCCCGCGTTGTTGACGAGCACATGGATCCGCGAGTGTCGCGACCGCACGATCTCCGCCGCCTCGCGGATCGAGCGCTGGGACGAGAGGTCGGCGGTTACGACGTCCGGTGGCGGGATGGGGTACGCCTCGGCCAGCTCCCGGGCCACCGACTCGCTTTCCTCCCGTCGCCGGCAGACCAGCACCAGGGTCGCGCCCAGCTCGGCGAGCCCCTCCGCGGTGGCCCGGCCGATCCCGCGAGTGGCGCCAGTGATGACGCATACGCGGCCGGTCATGTCGGCCAGGGAGGTCCTGGGCGGCACGGCTAGCGGAGCTCCGCGGTGAAGAATGCGAGCGTGGCGTCCATGACGCCCTCCAACTCGGGAGTGGCTCCGCCCCACGGATGGGCGGCCCCGAAGGTGTGACCGGCGCCGTCGACCGGGAGGAAGCGCGTGGTGGCCGGGGGAGCCGCGTCCGCCAGGCGCTTGCCTTCGAGCACCGGCACGGCCTCGTCCTCGCGCCCGTGCACGATGAGCCAGGGGACGGCGATTCGCCTGGCCGCGGCCTCGATGTCGAGCGCCTCCGCGTTCCGCTCGATGTCGTCCAGCACGTCGGTGTACTGGGGCAGGATCTGGCCCGTGCGGGCGTTCCTGACCTGGTGGACGCCGGCGGCCCGCCAGGCGGATCGCTGCGCGGCCGACCACCGATCGACAGTGGAGATCGCGGCCCAGGTGACGAGCGCCCGGACCCGCGGATCCGCCACGGTGTGCAGTATGGCCATCGCCCCGCCCCGGCTGTGGCCCAGCAGACCGAGAACGGTCGGGGGAGCCACGCCGAGCCGCCCCGCGGCCAGCGCATCGGTCACCCGGCGCAGGTCTTGCAGCTCCGCCGAGAAGGTATTGTGGCCGAAGCGCTCGGGAAAGACGAACTCCCCGGTGTCATCCACCCCGCTGCCGCTCAGGTTGAGCGTCACGGCGGAAAAGCCGGCTCGGGCGAGCCGCTCCCCGAACGACGGCCATAACCCCCAGTCCTTGAATCCTTTGAATCCATGCACCACGACGACGGCCGGCCGCGCCGTCTCCCGGCCCCCGGCACGCACGTCGATCAATATGTCGCCGAGAACGCCGGGTACGCGATGTCGCGTGAGGGTGGGCGTGGCCATGCTGTAAGCTAACCACAGCTGTCGCGGCGCCGCGCTCAGGCGACCGCCGACTCCAGCAGCTCGACCGTGCCGGCGTCGGCGTCGAACCTCGCCCGGACGCCGAGCGGCAGGGTCCACTGGTCGGCGATGTGCCCGATGGGGAGCCCGTGCGCCACCGGAACGCCGAGCGGCCGGAAGTAGTGGCCGAGCACCTCGTCGAGGCCGAGCGCGCCGTCGCCGGTATGGCGCTTGAGCTCGGTGAGCCGGCCAACCATGACCCCGTTGAGCCGCGCGAGCGCGCCCACCATGCGGAGGTGCGCCAGCATCCGGTCCACGCGATACAGGTCCTCGTTGACGTCTTCGAGGAACAGCAGTGCGCCGTCGAGCTCCGGGAAATAGGGCGTGCCGACGAGGCACTGGAGCAGGGTGAGGTTTCCGCCGGCGAGCGGACCCTCGGCGACGCCGCCGCGGATCGTCACGACGCGGTTCTCCTGCGGCACCAGCACGTCCGCCGGGAGCGGCAGCGGCTCGAGCGCTCCCGCCGGCGCCGCCCGGGTGAGCACGCGCTCGAAGTGGCGGCGGCTGAAGGCGGGCATGGCGGCGCGGGCCGTCGGCGCGTGGAAGGCGACGAGGCCGGCGCGCCGGGTGACGGCGGCCAGGAGCGCCGTGATGTCCGAGTAGCCGAGCACCGCGCGCGGACGCTGCGCCAGCGACTCGAAGTCCACGCCGTCGAGGATGCGGGTCACGCCGTAGCCGCCGCGGATGCACCAGACGGCATCGACCGCCGGATCGCGGACGGCGGCGTTGAGATCGGCCAGGCGCTCCTCGTCGGTGCCCGATAAGTAGCCATACCGTCCGGCGGCATGGGCGCCCAGGACCGGCTCGTAATCCAGGGCACGGCAGAGCGTCTCGGCCCGTGTCAGATCATCTCGTTCGAGGAGGGGACCCGCCGGCGCCACGAGTGCGATCCGGCTTCCGCGCGCGAGTCGTGGCGGACGGATGAGCGGTTTTGACCCCATCAACGCTCCACGGTTAGATTGCGCAACGTTTTCCGAAGGAGGACGGTAGTGCGCGCTTCGCAGCCCACGTTGCTCACCGCCGGCCGAGTCATCGCCGAATTGCGGGACCAGATGGTCGTCCAGTGGGCCGACTGGCTGGGCGACCGAATCACCACCGCCACCACGATACCGCGTCCTCTCGTCGAGCGGGAGTTCCGCATCCTCCTCGACGTCCTCAGTGAGACGGTCGGGCCGCACCGCCGCGAAGTCGGCGCGGTCTGGCTCCAGGCCTCCGAGCACTACGGGCGAATCGCCGCCACGCGCGGCCTCGCCGCCGGAGAGGTCGTCGAGGAGCTGCAGTATCTGCGCGAGCTGCTCATTCGGAACCTCGCGCCCGTCCTCGCCGCCATGCGCGCCCGCCAGGGCATGGCGATCATGCTGCGCCTGAACCGGGTCATCGACAAGGGCATCGCGGTGGCGGTCGTGGGATACACCGACGCGCTCATCGCCACGCTCTTCGCGCAGAACGGCGTCCCGTCGTTCGCGACCGAGTACGATGCCGCGGAGGTCGAGCGCCAGCTCGACGCCATCGAGCAGAAGCTGCACGGGCTGACCAAGAAGCAGCAAAGCTAGGCGGCCCCGCCTCCCATGGCGCCCGCCGATCTCCTCCCGGCCCTGCCGTGGCTGGTTCCGTTCCCGGCCCTGGTCCGCCTCGCCGTCAACCGGCCCAATCTGAGCGACATCCCACCGGTCGAGGGGACACCGGTCTCCGTCATCATCCCCGCCCGCAACGAGTCGGCCGCGATCGAGACGGTCGTGCGCTCGATCCTCGGCTCCACCTACCGTCCCTTCGAGCTGCTGGTGGTGGACGACCGCTCGACCGACGACACGGCCGCCATCGTCGAGCGGCTGGCCGCCGAGGATGCGCGTCTCCGCCTGGTGCGCGGCGCGCCGCTTCCGGACGGCTGGTACGGGAAGCCGTGGGCGTGCGAGCAGGGGGCCCGCGCCGCCGGGGGCGAGCTGCTCCTCTTCACCGACGCCGACACCCGTCACGAGCCCGAGCTGCTCGGCCGCGCGGTCGCGGCGCTCGGGCGCGGGCGCGCCGACCTGGTGACGGTGTCACCCCATCAGCGCTGCGTGACGTTCTGGGAGCGGCTGGTCATGCCGCAGATCTGGGTGCTGCTCGGCCTGCGCTATCACCCACTCCGGGTGAATCGCGCGCGGCGCGAGCGCGACGTGATCGCCAACGGGCAGTTCATCCTCACGCCACGTGCCGCGTACGAGGCCGTCGGGACCCACGCGGCGGTGCGCCACGAGGTGGCCGAGGACCTGGCGCTGGCGCAGACCTACCTGAGGCACGGGCGGCGGGTCTTCTTCGCGTTCGCCGAACGGCTGATGGAGACGCGGATGTACCAGAACCTGGGGCAGCTCATCGAGGGATGGTCGAAGAACGTGTATCTCGGCGGGCGCCGGTCGTTCCCCGACGAGCCCGCGCTCCAGGCGCTGGTGCCGGTGATGCTGGTGACGGCGCTGGTCTTCTGGCTGGTGCCGCCGGCGGTGCTGCTGGCCGGCGCGGCGGGGCTCGATCTCGGCGGCATGGCGGCGCCGGCCCGGGTGGCGACGGGGCTGGCGGTGCTGTTCTGGGCGCTCGTATCCTATGGAATGAAGATTCCGATCATCTACGGATTGGGATATCCCATCGGCGCGGTGATGGCGATCTACATCGTGGCGCGGTCGACCTGGCGGGGGTCGAGGAAGGTGGAGTGGAGGGGGAGGGTGTACGGGACGGGGGG
>DAIPLK010000027.1:12439-18558 GCA_036769285.1 Gemmatimonadales bacterium
TGGGCCCCCTGCTGGAGCAGGTCCGCTCGATCGAGGAGCTGAGCGGACTGCTGGCTGCGCTCGGCCACGAGCCGCTGCACGAGGTCGTTCCGAGTCTGGCCGCCCGGGCCGCACGCCGCGACGCCGGCGCCGCGGTGGCGGTTGCGCGCGCGGGCGAGTTCCCGTGGTTTGCCGTCGCGGGGCCGGAGCCCGAGCGCCGCGCGCGTGGACTGGCGCGCCGGCTGATCGCGCGCGGCCGGATCGCCGGCGTGCTCGCGCTCGACGCCGAGTCCCGCCGGCTCGGCGTCGCCGTCGCGCTGGATGGCACCCCGTCGCTGGAACTGGATCTCGATCGGCCGAGCCCGGAGGCCCTCGCCTGCCTCGGCCGGCTCGCGGGACCGGGCCCCGGCGGCGCCCTGGCCTATGCGTCCCGGGCGGCAGACGCGTTGAGCGGCGAGGCGGCGGGCCGCCGGTTCTTCCGCGAATTCAAGGCGACGCTCGACCGGATGACGGACGGCCTGCCCACGACCCTGCGTGGCGAGGAGCGCCGGAGCCTCGCGCTGCTGCAGCTCACCCGCGTGCTGTTCCTCTACTTCATCCAGGCCAAGGGATGGCTGGCCGGGCGCGACCGGTTCCTCGCCGAGGAGGTAGACCGCTGCCTGGCGCGAAGCCGCCGGATCCACCGCGACCTGCTGCGCCCGCTCTTCTTCGGCACGCTCAACCGGCCGGCCGCCGAGCGCAGCCGCGGGGCCAGCGCATTCGGCGCGATCCCGTTCCTCAACGGCGGGCTGTTCGAGCCCCACCCGCTGGAGCGCTCGCTGCGCGGCGACATCCCGAACGTCCTCTGGCGCGACGCGTTCGACGGTCTGTTCGAGCGATTCCATTTCGTGGTCTCCGAGCGCGGCGAACGCGCCGGCGTGGCGCCCGACATGCTGGGTCGGGTCTTCGAGGGGGTGATGGCGCCGGATGCCCGGCGCGCTTCGGGCACCTACTACACGCCTCCGGCGCTGGTCCGATCCGTGCTCGACGCGGCGCTGGTTGCGGTGGTGGCCGGGCGGTTGAGCTGCGCGGAGCCGGAGGCGGAGCGGAGGCTCGACGACCGCGACCCGGCGGCGAGCGCAGCGCTGGCCGGCATCACGCTGCTCGACCCCGCGGCCGGCTCCGGCGCGTTTCTGCTGGGCGCGCTCGACCGGCTGTCGTCACTGAGCGCCCGCGGCGGCCTCCCGACCGCCGGACGCCGGCGGCAGATCCTCCAGCGCAACCTGTTCGGCGTGGACCGGAGTGCCACCGCGGTGCGCCTCACGGAGCTCAGGCTCTGGCTCGCCGTCATCGCGGACGACCGGGAAGAACGACCCGAGCGGGTCGAGCCGCTCCCCAACCTCGACTGTCTCATCCGCCAGGGCGACAGCCTGTTCGAGCCCGTCGCCGCCACGGTCCGGCTCCGCCTGCCCGACCCCCGTCTGGCCGCCGCCGTCGCCCAGATACGACGGCGGCTCGTCACCGCCACCGGCGATCCCAAGCGCCAACTGGTCCGCGAGCTCCGCGCCGCCGAATGCCGGGCGGCGGAGGCCTCGCTTCGCGTGGCGGAAGCGGAGGCGCGGGGCCGCGCGGATGAGTGCCTGCGCGCAGCTCGAACCGTCGACCTCTTCGGAGAGCGGCACGGAGCGGACCGGGAGATCCGCGCGCTTCTGGCAGGCGCGCGGGCCGAGCTGCGGGCGCTTCGCGCCGCTCGCCGGACCCTGGCCCGCGAGCGCGAGGTGCCGTGGTTCCACTATGAGAGCCACTTCGCCGACGTGTTCGCGGCCGGTGGCTTCGACATCGTCACAGGCAATCCGCCGTGGCTCCGCGCAGAGGAGGTCCCGGCCGAGACCCGGCGGCGGCTCGAAGGCCGCTACCGGTGGTGGCGCGCCGGGGGTGGCGGCTTCGCAAACCGGCCCGACCTGGCCGTGGCGTTCGTCGAGCGAGCGGTGGAGCTGGCCGCCCCCGGCGGTATCGTCGCCCTGCTCGTGCCGGCGAAGCTGACCACGGCGGGATACGGCGCCGCGGCGCGCCATGCACTCGCCGCGTCCACCACGCTGCTCCGCGTCGCCAACCTGACCGGGCGGCCCGATGCCACGTTCGACGCGACGGTCTACCCTCTTGCGCTGGTGCTGCGGAAGGCGCTGCCGCCAGGCACACACCGCGTGCACCCCAGCTTGAGCTCGGCCGCGGCGCCGACGGTCCCGCAGGCACAGCTCCGCGGGGGTGGGCCATGGATCCTCTCCGGTGACCGATCCCGATCCATCGCCGCCAGGCTGACCCGAGAGCATCCGACCATCGGTGAGCGGATCACTTGCCACCTCGGCGTCAAGACCGGGGCCAACCGGCTGTTTCTCGACCCGCCTGCCTCCATTGAAGCCGAGCTGCTGCGCTGGGCCGTGCGGGGCCGCGACGTGCAGCCGTTCCGCGCACGGCCGCGGCACCGGTTGCTGTGGACTCACGGTCCGGGCGGTGCGCCGCTCGAACGCCTGCCGGCCGCAGCCGCGGCGCATCTCGCGCCGCACGAGGCTGCCCTCCGCGCGCGAGCCGATTTCACCGGCGGCCCGGCCTGGATCCTGTTCCGCACGCGTGCCGCCACTGCCCCGCACCGGGTGGTCTGGTCGGACTTCGCGCGGCAGCTCACCGCGTGCGCCCTGACGGCCGGGCGCGACGCCGGCTGCATTCCGCTCAACACCTGCTACGTGGCCCCGGCGCGCTCGGCCGAGCAGGCGGAGCGGCTCACCGCCTGGCTCAACTCGCGCTGGGTGCGCGCCCTCGCACTGATCGGCGCCGTGCCCGCGGCCGGCGGCTTCCACCGCTTCACTGCGGCGACGGTGGGCCGGCTGCCCCTGCCCACCGGCACCATGGCCGACCCCGAGCTTTCGGCCATCGCACGCGCCGGACGGCGGGGCGAGCCGTTTCAGGAGGCACTCGATGACATCGCGGCCCGACATCTCGGCCTCTCTCCGCACGACCGCGCCGCGCTGGGACGGATCGTGGCCGAGGGCGCCGCGCATCGTCGCTGAATCGCTGGTGGCCGTGGCGGACCCGCTCCGTACCGGACTCGCGGCGGGACCCGCGGCGACCGGTGGCGAGGTGGCGCGCGCGCTCGCCCGCAGCCTGCTGCCGGCCGAGGCGAGTATCGCTGCGCCGCCGTGGCTGCTCGCGGGCCAGGCGCGGAGCTTCCGCCGCGCACTCGCCGCACTGGAACGCTACCGAGGCGCATTGGTCGCGGATCCGGTCGGCAGCGGCAAGACGTATGTCGCTCTGGCCGTCGCCGCCGTGATGCAGCGGCGCCATCCAACCGCTTGCCTGGTCCCGGCGACGCTCACGTCGCAGTGGCGCACCGTGGCCGGGCGACTCGGCGTCCCGATCGAGGTGGGGACTCACCAGCAGGCAAGCCGCGGGCGCCTGCCCCTGGCCAGCAGCGGCCTGGTGATCGTCGACGAGAGCCATCACTTCCGGAATCCGCTCACGCGTCGTTACGCCCACGTCGCCCCCTGGCTGGTCGGGCGGCAGGTGCTGCTCCTCAGCGCGACGCCGGTGGTGAACCGGCTGGACGATCTGGCCCACCAGCTCCTGCTTGGCGTGCGCGACGACGTATTGCTGGCCGATGGCGTCGTCTCGCTCCGAGGGGTGCTGGCCTCGGGAACCGGCGCGTCGGCGCTGGGGCGGCTCGTCGTCGAGGACACCGCGGAGGCCGGTCCCCGGCCGGCGCGCACCGCCACCACCGGCGTCGCCGGCGCGGAGGAGAACACCAGCGCGTGCCGTGCGCTGGACGGCCTGGCGCGCCTCCGGCTGTCCCGCCATCCGCCCACTGCCGCGCTGGTTCGCGGGGTGCTGCAGCGCGCGGTCGCGTCGAGTCCCGCGGCATACGCGGGCGCACTCAGGCGATACCGCGGACTCCTGCTCCACGCGCGCGACGCGCAGCGGGCGGGCCGCGCGCTCACACGGGCGGAATTGCGGGAGTTCGCCGGCGAGCTGGACGACCAGCTCGTCCTCTGGGAGCTGGTCGCCCAGGCCGGAGGCGAGGTCGAGCTCGCGCTCGAGGACCTCGAGCCGCTCAACGACCTGGTGGCTGGAGCGATGGCCGCGGCCGGTGCCCCGGACCCGAAGGCCGAGCGCCTGCGGGCGATTCTCGCGGACGGCCGACCCAGCATCGTGTTCGCGACCCGCCGGGAGACCGTGCGTCATCTCCGGAGCCGGCTGGGCCCGCCGCCGGTCGCTTGGTGCACGGGCGAGCGCGCCGGCCTCGGGCATTCGCCGGTGCCTCGCGCGACGGTGCTCGGCTGGTTCCGCGGGGACGCCCAGACCGCGACGGTCGCGCCGTCGCCGTGCCTCGTAGTCACCGACGTGGCCGCCGAGGGCCTCGACCTGCGGCGCGCCGAACGCGTGGTGCACTACGATCTGCCATGGACGCCGATGCGGCTGGAGCAGCGCGAGGGGCGTGCGGTACGGCTGGGATCGCCGCACGAGCTGGTCGAGGTCGTGCGCTTCGTGCCACCACCTGCCCTCGACGCCGCGCTCCGGCTCGGCGACCGGCTCGCGCGCAAGGCCGCGCTGCCCGGACGAGCGGGGCTCGGCGCCCACGGCATTCGCCTCTGGCGCTGGCGTTCCGCGCTGGCGGACCGGCTGGGCGAGGGCGCCGGCGCCGGCGGCACCGCCGTCGTGCAGGGCGACGTGCCCGGCGTGCTCGCGGGCTTCGAGCTGCTCGCCCTGGGCCGAGGCGCGGCCGATGCGCTGGCCGTGGTGGTCGGCTGGCTGGACGCGGACGGCCGATGGTGCGAGGACGAGCCGGTCGTGAGCCGGAGGCTGATCGAGGCCGTGCGAAGCGAGCAGTGCGGGCCCGCTTCGGCGGCGGAGCTGCAACGGGTGCTCGACCACCTGGTCGGGCCGATTCGCGCGCGTCTCGCCCTGGTGGGCTCCCGCCGATGGGCGGCGGCGGAGCCCGAGCCGAGCGCGCGGCGGCTGGCCTCGCGGCTGGTCGCCGCCGTCCGACAGGCGGCCCGCCGGCGGGACACGTCGTCGCTGGCCCGGCTGGAGCGCGCCCTCGCGTTCACGTCCGGTGGGCACACGGCCGGCGAGGCGCGCCTCGTGCGGCGGCTGGCGGAGGCGGACGCGCGCGAGGTCGCCGGGTGGCTCGACCGGGTGCCTGCGCCCACGCCGCGCTGGGACGCGGTCGAGGTGCGCCTCACCGGCCTGGTCGTGTTCACCGGTCAGGGGCCCACGCCCCGGGGCACGCGACCCCGCTAAATTTCCCGGCATGACCACGGTTCAGACCGTCCTCTTCGATCTCGACGGCACCCTGATCGATTCGGTGCGGCTCATCCTCGACAGCTATCATCACACCCTCGCCGCGCACGGCCTGCCGCCGCGCTCCGACGAGGAGTGGCTCCGCGGTGTCGGCACGCCGCTCTCGGTGCAGCTCGCCGAGTGGAGCGACGACCGCGGCACGCTGGAGGCCCTGATCGCGACGTACCGCGAATACAACCTGGCCCACCACGACCGGATGGTGACCGTCTACCCGGGGGTAGTGGACTCGGTGGAGGCGATCCGCGCCGCGGGCCGCCAGACCGGGCTGGTCACGAGCAAGAACCGGCAGGGGGCGCTGCGCGGGCTGACGCTGGCGCGGCTGGAGCGGATGATGGACGTGCTGGTGTGTGCCGACGAGGTGACCAACCCCAAGCCGCATCCCGAGCCGGTCGAGAAGGCGGTGGGGCTGCTGGGCGCGGACCCGCGGACCACGGTTTACGTGGGGGACAGCATCCACGACATGGTGGCGGGCCGCGCGGCGGGAGTCCGCACGGCGGCGGCGCTGTGGGGGCCGTTCGGGCGGGGTCACCTCGAGGACGCCACGCCCGATTACTGGCTGGAGACGCCCGCCGACCTGCTCACGCTGATCGACTAGCCGTCCAGGATCTCCCGCGTCCGGCGGGTGAGCTGCTCGACGGTAAACGGCTTCTCCATGTAGCCGGTGCCGGGCGGCATGACACCGTCAATGGTCAACGCCCGTTCGCTGTAGCCCGACATGAACAGCACCTTCATGGCGGGATGGCGAGCGCGGACGCGCTCGACCAGCTCGCGCCCGCCCATCTCCGGCATCACCAGGTCGGTGAGCACCA
>DAIPLK010000027.1:18658-23152 GCA_036769285.1 Gemmatimonadales bacterium
CCCCGTCCCGGCGCGCTCTCGACGGCGATGCGACCGCCGCTCTGTTCGACGATTCCGTACACCGTCGAGAGACCGAGCCCGGCGCCCTGGCCGGGCGACTTGGTGGTGAAGAACGGATCGAAGATCCGCGCCTGCATCGGCCCGTCCATTCCGGCGCCGTTGTCGCGCACCGCGAGGGTGACGTACGCGCCGGGCCGCACGCCGTTGCCGTGCGCCTCGCCGGCGGCATCCGGCTCGAGATTGGCGGTGGTGATCGTCACCCTGCCACCCGCCGCCACCGCGTCCCTCGCGTTCATCACCAGGTTCACCAGCACCTGCTCGAGCTGTGCGGGATCGGCCAGGACGTACCAGAGCCCGGGGTCGAGCCTGGTCTCGAGGGCCACGCCGGCGCCGACAACGCGGCGGAGCATCGGCTCGAGCTCGGTGACGCAGCTGTTGAGCGAGAGCACGTGGGGCTGGAGCACCTGCCGCCGACTGAAGGCCAGGAGCTGGTGGGTCAGCGCCGCGGCCCGCTGGCCGGCGTGGCGGATCTGCTCGACATCGGCGCGGATCGGGTCGCCCGGCCGCAGCTCCTCCAGCACGAGGTCGCTGTAGCTCAGGATGCCGGTGAGCAAGTTGTTGAAGTCGTGCGCGATCCCGCCGGCGAGCTGCCCGACCGCCTCCATCTTCTGCGCGTGACGCAGCTGCTCCTCGCTCCGGCGGAGCGCCTCCTCGCCGGCGCGCCGCTCGGTGACGTCCTCGTTCAGGTTGATGGCGCCGACGATCTGGCCGTCCTGGCTCCGCAGCGGCATGGCGGAGTCGAGGATCGTCTTCCGGATGCCGTCGAAGCCCTCGATCTGCACGACCTCCCCGAGTACGGTCTCTCCCTTGAGGATCGCGCGGGCGGCGGCCCACTCCGCCGGCGCGATCGGCTCGCCCGAGTCCGTCCTCCAGCCGCGGCACGCCCCGAACTCCTCGATCCCGAAGTCGCGGGCACCGCCCCAGATGGCGCGGCCGGCCGGGTTGCCGAACATGATGCGCCCGCTCCGGTCCAGCACCCAGACCCCGACCGGCAGGCTATCGAGCACCTGCTCCAGCAGCCGGATGATCCGGGCGAGCGCTTCCCGGCTGCGCCCCCGCTCGATGGCGATCTCCGCGAGGTGGCAGGCGGCCTCCACCGCCCGCCGGTCGGCGTCGTCGGGCGCGCGCGGCTCCCGGTAGTGCACGTCGAGGGTGCCGAGCAGCGCCCCGTCGGTGGCGAAGAGCGGAGTGGACCACGAGGCCCGGATGCCGTGCTCGAGGAACGGGCCGCGCCAGCGCTCGGCCGACGACTCGGCCGCGAGGTCGGGGATGACCACCGGCTCGCGCCGGGTGGCCGCGAGCGCGGCGAGCCCGGCCTCCGGCTCGACCGGCAGCGAGGCGAGGGCCGTACGGAGCTCGCCCGACAGGCTGGGCCCGCCTGCAAGCCGGAGCACCCCTTCCTCCGAATCGAGCACCATGATGCAGGCCAGCAGATCGCTGCCACGCGCCTCGATGAACCTCACCACCCGCTCGAGCACGGCGTCGAGGTCCAGCCCCACGGCGATCTGCTCGATCAGCCGGCTCTGCCCGCGGGCGAGCAGATCGGTCCGGGTGGGTTCGGTGGTGTCCAGCAGCGCACCCACCATGCGGACGGCGTCGCCGGCCTCGTCGCGTATGATGGTCGCGCGGTCGCGCACCCGCGCGTAGCCTCCGTCGGCCCGGCGGAACCGGTACTCGTCCGTCCAGCTGTCCGCCCCGCGGGCGATGGCCTCGTGCATTCCGCCGACGACCCGCTCCCGGTCGTCGGCGTGCACCCGCTCGTACCACCACGCGGCGGAGGTGCCGAAGGCGTGGCGGTTGGCGCCGAACACGCCGTCGCCGCGCTCCCCCCATACGATCCGGTCGGTGAGCAGGTCCCAGTCCCAGACCGCGTCCTGGGTCGTCTCCGCGACGAACCGGTAGCGTTCCTCCCGCATGCGCAGGTCGAGCTCGGCCTGCTTGCGGTCGGTGATGTCCTGCAGCGCGACGTGCAGGTGGGCCGGAGTTCCGTCCCCGTTTGGCAGCAGGGTCACGGTGGAGACCGCCCACAGCGGCTCCTCGCCTTCCCGCAGGAGGCGCTTCTCCGCGCTGTAGCTGGCGCACTCGCCGGCCAGCAGCAGCCGGGTCGCCTCCCGATCGGCTGGCCGGTCGGCGGGATGGGTGAAGGCCTCCGCGGGGCAGCCGGCGAGCGCCTCGGGCGTGGTCCCGAGCAGCTCGGCGAGGGCGCGGTTGACCCGGAGCCACCGGCCATCGGCGACGATGATGCCCATGGGGAGCGCCGACGCCTCGAAGACGGCGGAGGCCGGGTCGGGGCGGGCGGCCCCGGCCGCGCCTGGTGGCCGGGGCCGCACGGACCGCAGCTCGATCTCGGTCACCACCGAGGCGGCGAGGTCCTCCAGCAGCGCCAGGTCCCGGGGCGACCAGATCCGCGGCAGCGAGTCGATGACGCAGAACGCGCCCGCGGTCTGGCCGTCGGCGGTGATGAGCGGCACTCCCGCGTACGAGATCCAGCCCAGCTCCCGGATGGCCGGGTTGGTGCGCACGAGCGGATGACGCCGGGCGTCCTCGACCACCAGGGGGGCCCCCGACGAGACCACATGACGGCAGAAGGAATAGGCGAGCGGGGTGCTCCGGCGGCTGGCCCACGGCTCGCTCAACCCGGTGGCGCTCTTGAAGAAGACACGATCGTCCCCCACGACGCTCACCAGCGCCACGGGCGCGCCGAGCAGCCGCGCCGCGAGGCGCGTCAGCCGGTCAAAGGCCTCCTCGGGGGGGCTGTCGAGCAGGCGGGAAACGGTCAGCTGGGTCATAGGGGCCGGGTGCCGGGAAAACGGCGTACTGGGGGAATCTGGACCGGAAACCGGGGGCGTCAAGGAATCCGGGTGCGTCTGTGCCCGGCCGCGGGAACGAGTTATCTTCCCGCCGCCCGTTACCTGGACGATACCGTGCGACTCCTGCCCCGCGACGAGAAGTTCTTCGACCTCTTCACGGCGGTCGCCCAGTTCACCGTCGAGGCCGCGCGGCTGCAGCGGGACCTGCTGCGGGCCGACCAGAACCGTCGCGGCGCGATCGTGGACCAGATCAAGCGCCTGGAGCACCAGGCCGACCAGGTCACCCACGACGTGGTGACCCGGCTCGACCGGGTGTTCATCACCCCGCTCGACCGCGAGGACATCCACCTCCTCGCCTCCCGGCTCGACGACGTCATCGACCTCATCGACGGCACTGCGCGCCGGCTGCAGATGTTCCGGGCCGGCGAGGCGCCCGACGGCGCGACCCTCATCGCGGACGTGATCGCCGGCGCCACCGAGCAGCTCCAGGTGGCGGTCGAGGCGCTCGAGAAGAACAGCGCGGGGACGGTGCTCAACGCCTGCATCCAGGTCAAGCGGCTCGAGGAGGAGGGCGACTCCCTCTACCACGAGTGGCTCGGCCGCCTGTTCGAGGGGCAGCCGGACGCCCTGCGGGTGATCAAGTGGAAGGAGATCTACGACAACCTCGAGAAGACGCTCGACTACATCGAGGATGCCAGCAACGTGCTGGAATCGATCTCCATCAAGCACGGCTGAGCATGTCCCACGACGTGGTGTACGTCCTGGCGATCGTGGCCATTGCGCTGGTCTTCGACTTCATCAACGGGTTCCACGACAGCGCCAACTCGATCGCCACGGTGGTCTCGACCCGGGTGCTCTCGCCCGGCCTCGCGGTGGTTTGGGCCGCCTTCTTCAATTTCGTCGCCGCGTTCGTGGTGGGGACCGCCGTCGCGAAGACCATCGGCAAGGGACTGATCGAGCCCTCGGTGGTGGATCCGAATCTCATCCTGAGCGCCCTGGTCGGCGCGATCGTCTGGAACCTCGTCACCTGGTACTTCGGCCTGCCGAGCTCGTCGAGCCACGCGCTCATGGGCGGCCTGGGCGGCGCCGCCATTGCCAAGGCCGGCTTTCCCGCACTCCAACTCGGCGGCTGGATCAAGCCGATCCTCTTCATTCTCATCTCACCGCTCCTGGGCATGCTGCTGGCCCTCGCGCTTACGGTCATGCTGTCCTGGCTGCTGCACGGCGCGCGCCCCGGGCCGACGGACCGGGTCTTCCGGCGCCTCCAGCTTGTCTCGGCGGCGCTCTATTCGCTGAGCCACGGCGCCAACGACGCGCAGAAGACCATGGGAATCATCGTGGGCCTGCTGGTGGCGAGCCAGGCGCAGTTCGCCGGCGCCACCGGATGGCTCAGCCACCTCCATCTCCCGACGGCGGATAAGGTCCCCCTCTGGATCGTGCTGGCGGCTCATACGTCGATCGCGCTGGGAACGGCGCTCGGCGGCTGGCGCATCGTGAAGACGATGGGCAGCCGGATCACCAAGCTCCGGCCGTTCGGCGGGTTCTGCGCGGAGACGGCGGGAGGGATCTCGATCCTGATCGCGTCGGGGCTGGGCGTGCCGGTGAGCACGACCCACACGATCAC